>NZ_JBIIWV010000019.1:0-20821 GCF_044338735.1 Flavobacterium sp.
TTTAATGCAAAGGATATGATTTTTATACAATCTGATTCTATGTTTTTTAAATAATCATTGGGTAAATTATCGTTTTTTAAATAATAGTGAAAAGCCAATACATCAATAAACAACAAAGCATTGGTTATAATGTGTGAAAAGTTTTTACTAATGCTATTCTGATTGGTTTGAATGCGGCCGTCAATTACTTTTTCTAATCGGGAGCTGCGAGAACCTTCAGGTAGTATTTTTTTAATAAAATTAAGGTTTTCTGGCTGAATAATTTTGTAAAATTCATAAACCAGCTCAATGAAATCTTTTGAATCACCTCTTTGGTTTTCAAGTGTATAAACCGAATATAACGTATTTAAAAAACCAACTTTAGTAATTTCATCATACGACCATTTTGAAGTATTTAGCGGCGCTTTTAATTGAAAATTGACTACATAGCCATAAATAAATCCTGTTGTTCTGCAATTTTCATAGAAAGACACATAATTACTTTCAAAATCAAAGAAATTATCCTGATTTTCAGTAAAAAACTTATCAATCCATCCGTTTGCAGAAGGGTTTATCATTTTTTTAGTTTTTCTTTTAAATATTTTCCAGTAATTGAATTCTTGTTTTTAGCCACTTCTTCCGGTGTGCCAAAAGCTATTAATTTACCACCGTTTTCACCACCCTCTGGACCAATATCTAAAATATAATCGGCACATTTGATAAGGTCTAAGTTATGTTCAATTACAATGATTGAATGTCCTTTTTCTAATAAGGCATCAAACGAAGCTAATAATTTCTTGATATCATGAAAATGCAATCCTGTTGTGGGTTCATCAAATACAAATAAGGCTTTGTCTTTAATCGTTCCTTTCACTAAAAATGACGCTAATTTAATACGTTGTGCTTCACCACCTGAAAGGGTAGAAGATGATTGACCAAGTTGTACATAACCTAAACCAACATCTTGTAAAGGTTGTAATTTCTGGGTAATTTTTGTCTGTTTCTGTTCCGTGAAAAAGGAAAGCGCTTCATCAATAGTCATTTTTAGAATGTTGTCAATATTCTTTCCTTCAAAAGTAACTTCTAAAACTTCCTTTTTGAATCGTTTTCCATTACAAACTTCACATTCTAAATGCACATCGGCCATGAATTGCATCTCAATAGTTACTTCGCCATCGCCTTTACAAACTTCACATCTTCCGCCGTCTACGTTAAACGAAAAATGTTTTGCTTGATAATTTCTCAGTTTTGAAAGACTCTGTTTGGCAAATAGTTCACGAATGTCATCATACGCTTTAATATAAGTTACCGGATTAGATCTCGAACTTCTTCCTATGGGGTTTTGATCCACATATTCAATATGTTTGATGTGCGAATAACTTCCTGCTAATTCAGTAAATTGTCCAGCTTTTTCACCAACACCTTCTAATTTTTTTTGAAGTGCCGGAAATAAAATCTTCTTTACCAAAGTACTTTTTCCACTTCCCGAAACACCTGTGATAACCGTTAGACATTCCAATGGAAAGGTGAAATTTTCGTTTTTTAAGTTATTTTCTCTCGCACCAATAACGTCAATATGATTTTTGTATTTTCGTCTTGTTTTTGGCACCGAAATTTCTGCAGAACCATTCAAATATTGCGCAGTTAAGGAATCAAATTTTAGAATTTCGTCATACGTTCCTTGAGCTACTAATTCGCCACCATGCGTTCCAGCTTCCGGACCTATATCAATAATCATATCAGCGGCTTTCATGATGTCTTCGTCGTGTTCAACAACGATAACGGTGTTGCCCAAATCGCGTAGATTTTTTAACACTTCAATCAATCGTTCGGTATCTTTTGGATGTAATCCGATACTTGGTTCGTCTAAAATATACATCGAGCCTACTAAACTGCTTCCTAATGAAGTAGCTAAGTTAATGCGTTGCGATTCTCCTCCAGAAAGCGAGTTTGAATTACGATTTAACGTCAAATAACTCAATCCTACATGGAAAAGAAAGTCCAAACGGTTGTTGATTTCAATTAATAGTCGTTTGGCCACTTTTGCATCGTATTCGTTTAATTTTAATGCTTTAAAAAAGGCAATCAAGTTTATAAATGGTAAATCCACTAAATCTGAAATCGTTTTATCAGCAATTTTAATATAATTTGATTCAATTCGCAATCTCTTTCCTTTACAAACCGGGCATTTTGTTTTTCCACGGTATCTCGAAAGCATTACTCTGTTTTGAATTTTGTAGTTTTTTTCTTCTAATTCTGTAAAAAAATCATGCAAACCCGTAAAGTAAGAATTTCCTTTCCAAACCAATTGTTTTTGTGTCTCTGTAAGCTCAAAATAGGGTTTATGTATTGGGAAATCAAATTTATAAGCGTTGTTGACCAATTGATCTCTATACCAACCCATACTTTCGCCGCGCCATGGATAGATTGCATTTTCATAAATGGATAAAGCCGTGTTTGGAATGACTAAATCAGCATCTATTCCGATAATACTTCCATAGCCTTCACAAGTAGGACAAGCACCATATGGATTATTAAAGCTGAATAAGTGAACATTAGGTTCTAAGAAGGTAAGTCCGTCTAGTTCAAAATTTGCACTAAATTCCATTCGATTTTGCGAATCTACTTCTTGTAAATAGCAAACACCTTTTCCTTCATAGAACGCAGTTTGAACCGCATCGGCTAAACGGTTATAAAATTCTTCTTCATTTTTTACAACAATTCGGTCAACGATTAATAAAATATCTTTATTGTCTAATTGGTGTTGGTCAACCGTATCTAATCGCACCATTTCATTATTGACTAAAATACGTGCAAAACCTTGCTGTAACAATACTTTTAATTTATCTTCTAAAGCACGTCCAGCTTCTAGATGAATAGGAGCGAGTAGCAGCCACTTGCTATCAATTGCAAAATTTTTAACCGAAGTAACAACATCAGAAATTGTATCCTTTTTTACTTCTTTTCCTGAAATAGGAGAATAGGTTTTACCAATGCGTGCAAATAACAACTTGAGATAATCATATATTTCGGTAGAAGTACCCACGGTTGAACGGGCATTACTAGTATTTACTTTTTGTTCAATGGCAATAGCAGGAGCAATTCCTTTGATGTATTCTACTTTTGGTTTATCTAATCTGCCTAGGAATTGGCGCGCATAAGACGATAAACTTTCAACATACCTGCGTTGACCTTCAGCATACAGCGTATCAAAAGCCAAGCTCGATTTTCCTGAACCAGAAAGCCCTGTTATAACCACTAATTTATTTCTAGGAATAGCAACATCTAAATTTTTAAGGTTGTGCAATTGCGCTCCTTTTATTAAGATATTTTTTTTAGGTTCTAACGTTGAAAAATCGGTTTGTATCATTATTGATTTTAATAGATTTGCAAAGATAGTCATTTATTAAAACACAATAAAACTGAAATAAAAAATACATTTTATATACATTAACTAGAAGAATTGAAATTTAAACGATATTTTTACATTCTAAATTTTGAATAACTCATGAATTTTTCTATGAAAAAACTAATTTCTATATTGTTTTTTTTCTTTTCGACTTCTTCTATTGCTCAAGAGTTGTCACCAATTGTAAAATATCCTTCAAGTGTTTACAATGCTGGAAATCAGAACTGGATGATTTCTCAAGATAAAAATCAATTTATGTATTTTGCTAATAATGAAGGCTTGTTAGAATATAATGGCTCAAATTGGACTTTATACCCTTCATCTAATGAAACAAATATACGATGTGTCAAAGTTGTTGGTGATAGAGTTTATTCAGGATGCTACATGGATTTTGGCTACTGGAAAAGACAATCTACAGGGTTATTAAAATACACCTCAATTAGTAAAAAAATAGAAAATAAACTAATTGAAGATGAGCATTTTTGGAATATTATTAGCGTAGATCATTGGGTTTTATTTCAGTCATTTAATAGAATTTATGTATATAATACTAAAGATGATAGTTTTAATTTTATTGATAATCACTCATATATATTTAAATGTTATAAAGTAGAGAATTCTGTTTTTTTTCAAGCTATTGGAAAAGGTTTGTTTGAAATTATAAATGGTAAACAGGTATTAATCTCAAAGGATTCAAGAATTCAAAACAATAGAATTGTTGAAATTTTTAAGGATAAAGAAGGTTTTTTACTTCAAACAGAACGAGCGGGCATTTTTAAACTAGAAAATAAAATAGTGACAAAGTTTCATTTCGTGTCAGAAGCAGAAATTGAAACAAATACAATATTTAGTGCTCAAAAACTTTCTAACGGAAACTTTGCTTTAGGAACAATTTCAAACGGAGTTTATATTCTAGATTCTAATGGAAAAATAAAAAATCATATTACTCAAAATACGGGTTTAAGCAACAATACTGTATTGTCAATCAAAGAAGATTCTGATAATGATTTATGGTTAGGATTAGATAATGGAATTGATTGTGTTAATTTACAATCACCAATAAAAAACCACAAAGATGATGATGGTTATCTAGGCACCGTCTATACTTCCATTAAATTTAATAACAAAATTTATTTAGGAACAAATCAAGGCTTATTTTATAAGAATTTAGACGAACATAGCCGTTTTAATTTTATTAATGGCACAAAAGGGCAAGTTTGGAATTTATTTGAATATGATAATCAGTTGTTTTGCGGACACGATCTAGGAACTTTTATAGTTAGTCATGATAAAATTAAATTAGTATTTAAAGAATCTGGAACTTGGAAATTTAACGTTGATCCAAATAATAAAAACTGCATAATTCAAGGAAATTATAACGGACTATCTGTTTTAGAAAAAATAAATAATAATTGGAGTTTTAAGCATAAAATAAAAGGATATGAAATTTCATCCAGATGTTTTGAAATAACCGATAATAATATTGTTTATGTAGCGCATGGATATAAAGGAATTATTAAAGTTGAACTCAATAAAGAGTTTACAAAAGTTAATAAATTTACCATTCTAAAATCACCAAAAAAAGGAAAAAACATTGGATTGGCAAAATTTAATAACACGATATATTTTGTTGGAAAACAAGGCATATATAAATTAAATTCAAAATTAAATCATCCAGTAAAAGATACTTATTTGAGCGAAATAGTAGCAAAAGGTGGCTATATTTCAGGGAATTTAAATATCGATAAATCAAATAAAATGTGGCTTTTTACTAAAAACTACATTTATTATTTTACTTCAGGAAATTTTGACTCTCAACTTAAAACGCATAAAATTTCAATACCCTTTTCAAAAACTAACCCGATGGCTGGTCATGAAAATATATCGCAAATTGGTAATAATGAATATTTAATTGGAAAAACAGATGGGTATTTTATTATTAATCTAACCGATTATAAAGTTAAAACCCATAACATCATATTAAATTCCGTTTCTGTAAATAAATTAGAAAGTTCACCAAAAAATATTTCTTTGTTAAAGGAGAAAGAGTTGCATTATTTAGAGAATAATATCATCTTTAATTATTCGGTACCTCAATATGATAAATTTATTGAAGTAGAGTACCAATATCAATTAGAAGGTTTCCAAAAACAATGGAGTAGTTGGAGTCCAAAGTCAAGCGTAAATTTTAAAAATTTATCTCCAGGAAAATACACATTAAGAGTAAAAGCTAAAGTAGCAAACACATTAGTAGCAAATAATATTGAGTATGCATTTGAAATTAAAAAACCATGGTATGCTAATAATTTTGCATGGACTATTTATATAATTGTTTTTGTGGTATTTGCATTTTATATTAATAAAGCATACCATAACTATTATAGAAAGCAAAAAGAAAAATTAATTGAAGAAAATAATTTATTGTTAGAAATAGCTGCTTTAGAAAGTGAACAACAATTAATTAAAATTAGAAACGAACAATTAGTGCAAGATGTAGATGCTAAAAATAAAGAATTAGCAGTTTCAAACATGAGTTTAATAAAAAAAGATGAATTATTAACCATAATAAAAGAAGATTTAAAAAAATCAGTTGAAACAAGTGATAATAAAAATTTAAAATCTGTAATATCTACAATTTCTAAAAATATTAGTGAAGACGATTCGTGGAATGCTTTTAAAGAAGCCTTTGATAATGTTGATAAAGATTTTTTAAAGAGAGTAAAATCATTACATCCAAATCTTACTCCTAGCGATTTAAAATTGTGTGCCTATTTAAGGTTGAGTCTTACCTCAAAAGAGATTGCTCCAATGCTTCATATTTCAATCCGAAGTGTAGAAATTAAACGCTATCGTTTGCGAAAAAAGCTAAATTTATCGCATGACAACGGCCTTGTTGATTATACTTCAAAGTTATAACCATACATTTTCGCTTTTTTACATACATCTTTACCTCAACAAAGCGTTAATTTTAACGTTTTTTTTGTTTTTTAATAAAATGATATTTTTATTTTTCCCTTTAAAAACAGGGTGTTTTTATGATATTTGTATTTTATTTGTAAAAAATATGAGAATTGTATATTTTTTGTTGTGGTTATTTAGAAAGATGCAAAAGGTTTATTGAATAATTTAACAACCTGTTAACAAGACGTAAATGGTCCTGTTAAAATTAACTAAACTAAATTTATTCACTTATGAATTTAAAGCCACTATTAAACAGATTTAGGGAAAATATTTTTCTAATATCTATGTTATTCGTCTTTATTACATCTGCACATGCTCAGAAATCTATTTCTGGAAAAGTTATTTCAGATGGAGTTCCATTAATTGGTGCAAATGTGTTAGTAAAAGGTACTAATACATTAACGGTAACCGATTTTGACGGAAAGTTTTTATTATCAGTTTCAAATGATGCTGATCTATTAGTTGTTTCTTATATAGGATATGTATCAAAAGAAGTGCAAATTACTGAAGGAGAAATGACAATCAATTTAGTTGAAGATGTAACTCAACTTAAAGAAGTTATTGTAAATGTTGGTTATGGCACTCAAAAGAAAAGTGTTAATACTGGCGCAATATCTAAAGTATCTTCAAAAGATTTAGAAAAAGTTCCTAATTCTAGAATTGAACAAGCTTTACAAGGTAGAGTATCGGGTGTAACCATTGCTCAAAATTCGGGTTCACCAGGTTCAAGTTCTACTATTAGAGTAAGGGGTGTTACAACTTTTGGCTCTGGAAATAATCCATTATGGGTTGTAGATGGAATTGTAGTTGATCAAAGTGGAATAGGCTTTATTAATCAGTCTGATATCGAATCTATTGAAGTATTAAAAGATGCCGCTTCTGCTGCAATTTATGGTACTAGAGCCGCTACAGGTGTAATTTTAGTAACTACTAAAAAAGGAAAAGCAGGAAAAATAAGTGTTAATTACACAGGTTTCTCTGGTGTTTCTTCTCCAGAACGAACTTTAAAAGTTTTAAATGCAACTCAGTATGGTGCTATTATGAATGAAAAAGCGGCTGCTGCTGGTCAAACTCAACCATTTCCAAATTTATCTTTACTAGGAAAAGGTACAGACTGGCAAAAAGAAGTTTTTAACAATAGCGCTAGCAGATCAAACCATGAACTAAGTTTTAGTGGAGGTAATGATACTTCTAATTTTTACATTTCGTTAGGAATGCAAGATCAACAAGGTATTGTTGCAACCGATATTTCAAACTATACTAAAAAGAATTTTAGAATTAACTCTAATCATAAAATTTCTAAAGTTTTTAATATTGGTCAAACGTTAGCTTATACAAATCAAAAACAAATAGGTATTGGAAGTCAAAATACTGAATTTGGGGGTGTTTTAAGTTCAGCAATTATGTTAGATCCAACAACTCCAGTTGTTGTGACTGACCCAGTGATAGCTAATGGCGCTCCATACAATCAAACAGATCCAAACCAAGTAGGACATTATGTTATTAGAGATACTAATGGTAATCCATACGGAATTTCTTCTATGGTAGGACAAGAAATTGTGAATCCTGTAGCTTTCATGAAAACTCAAAGAGGTAACTTTGGTTGGTCTGATGATTTTGTGGCTAATTTATTTATAGAAGCAAATATTATTTCTGGATTAAAATTTAGAACAAATTTTGGTGGAAAAAAAGCATTTTATGGTAACGAATATTTTTCTCCTAAAAATTATTTGAACGCTTCTTCTAATAGTAATAGAAATAGCTTAACAAGAAATGAAGGTAAAGCTTTTGATTGGATTATTTCAAATACTTTAACCTACACTAAACAAATCAATAATCATAGTTTTACAATATTATTAGGTCAAGAAGTTAATGAGTTAAATGTAGGAACTTATACAGGAATATCACATTCTAATTTACCTACAAATAATTATCAAGAAGCATCGTTTAATTTTAATATTCCTTCAGCAGATAGAACTGGTTTTTCGACAACAAACGTACCTCATAGACTAACTTCTTTATTTACAAGGGTAAATTATGATTTTAAAGAAAAATATCTTTTTACAGGTATTTTTAGAAAAGATGGGTCTTCTAAATTTGGACCAAACGAAAAATATGGATATTTCCCATCAGTTTCTATAGGATGGGTAGTTTCTAAAGAAGATTTTTGGAACACTAACAGTTATGTAAATTCCTTAAAATTAAAAGGAGGCTATGGAGTTACTGGAAATACAGGTAGTTTACCAGATTTTAGATATTTAGCACTTGTTGCAGGAGGTTCAAATTATACATTTGGTAACGCAAATGGAATAATTACAGGATATGCTCCAACAACATTAGATAATCCAGATTTACATTGGGAAGAAACATCACAAGGTAATTTTGGTTTAGATGCAAGATTATTAAATGATTTCACCCTTGGAGCTGAATATTTTGTTAAAAAAACTTCAGGTATTTTACAACAAGTAAGTATTCCTGGTTATGTAGGTGTAAATCAAAATCCTTGGGCTAATGTAGCTGATATGGAAAACAGAGGACTTGAGTTAGAATTAGGATATAAAAAACGTTTTAACGAATTGAATATTTCTGCAAATGCTGTTTTTTCTACTCTTAAAAATGAAGTTACTAATATTGGAAGAGGTGTTGACTTTTTAACACAAGATGCAGCAGGATTTCAATCAATGGGAGTGGTAACAAGAACTCAAGTTGGTGAAGCTTATAATTCGTTCTACGGATTTCAAACGGCTGGAATATTCCAAAATGTTGCCGAAATTAATACTTATACTAATTCATCAGGAGGTTTAATTCAGCCAAATGCAGTGCCTGGAGATTTTAGATGGGTTGATAATAATGGTGACGGACAAATTACTGATGCGGATAAAAAGTTCTTAGGAAGTCCAATTCCTAAATACAATTTTGGATTTACTTTCAACGCAGAATACAAAAACTTTGATGTAATGGTATTTGCTCAAGGTGCCGGAGGAAATAAAATTTTCCAAGGACTTCGCAGATTAGATGTAGGTAATGCAAATTATCAAACAGAAGTATTAGACCGTTGGCATGGAGAAGGAACTTCTAATAGCTATCCAAGAATTACAAATAATGATACAAATGGAAATTTTGGTAAAATGTCTGATTTTTATTTAGAAGATGGTAATTACGTAAGATTAAAATTGGTTCAATTGGGTTATTCTTTACCTCAAAGATTTATCAATAAAATAGGCGCAAGTAAAATTAGATTATTTGTTAATGCAGAAAATTTAATTACTCTAACAAAATATTCTGGTTATGATCCAGAAATTGGAGGAACTACAATGGGAATAGACAAAGGATATTACCCACAAGCACGTTCTTTTATATTTGGAGCTAATCTACAATTTTAAAAAAAACTGAAAATGAAAAAAATTAAGTATTTAGTAATTGTTGCAGTATTAGCTACCACAATTACATCTTGTACAAAAGACTATCTTGAACTTACACCAGATGGTCAAGCTCTCTCTTCAAATTATTATAAAAATGAAGCACAAGCATTTGCTGGATTAGTGGCAACTTATGATGTGTTGAGAAAAAACTCGGGTGGTTTTGAAAATATGATAACCATGATGAATGCAGGTTCTGATGATCATTTTGCCGGCGGAGGTGGTGCTACAGATGGTGTTGGAATTCAAAGTTTCTCAAATTATTCTCAAAATTCAAATACAATACCACGAAGTTTTTGGAATGATCATTATCAAGGAATATTAAGAGCCAATGTTTTATTAGATAGATTACCAGGAGTAGATATGGACAATGTAAAAAAACTTCGATTTGCGGCAGAAGCTAAAACATTACGAGCTATTTATTATTTTAATTTAGTTAGAATGTTTAAAAATGTTCCTTTAATTCTAGAACAGTTAACACCTTCTAATATGTATTCGCAAGCTCAAGCTAATCCTACAGCGGTTTATGCGCAAATTGAATTAGACTTAATGCAAGCTAAAGCAGATTTGCCAACGACACTTTCAAGTAGCGAGTATGGAAGACTAACTAAAGGTGCTGCACAAGCAATATTAGGAAAAGTATATTTGTATGATGGTAAAAACACATTAGCAGCAGCAGAACTAGCTGATGTTAATGGAACACCAGGAGGAACAAGTATTTATGGATACCAACTTTTATCAAATTATAACGATTTGTGGACAGTTGCAAATAAATTCAATTCAGAATCAATTTTAGAAGTTATGCACACAAGTGCCGGAAATTCGCATTGGGGTGTTTGGGGTTCTGGTAGCGATGAAGGAAATACAGCAAACGTTATGTGTGGCCCAAGAGGTTATCTTAAAATAGCACCTTCTGCTCCAGACTTGCCTTCTGGTTGGAGTTTTAATGTTATTACCCAAGACCTATACAATGTATTAGTTGGTGATAACCGTTTTAATGCTACAATATTAGATGCTAAAGCACTTAAAACAGCAGGAGATATCGATTATATAGCTGGTTATGAAAATACAGGATATTTTTTAAACAAGTTTGTTCCAAGACAATCTGATGTTACTACTGGCGCCGGAGATGCAGTATTAAACTATCAACAAAACACTTATGTTATTAGATTAGCAGATACTTATTTACTTGAAGCAGAAGCTTTAGGAGGTTCTGGAACAAGAGCACAAGCTTTATTAGATGCTGTTAGATCTAGAGCAGGATTATCATCTGTACCAGTTTCAATGACTGCTATAAAAACTGAAAGAAGAAAAGAATTAGCTGGTGAAGGTCATCGCTTTTTTGATTTAGTTAGATGGGGCGATGCAGCATCTGCTTTATCAAGTAGAGGTTTTGTAGCCGGAAAGCATGAAATTTTCCCAATTCCTTTTAAAGAATTAGAAAATACAATACTAGTTCAAAATCCAGGTTATAATTAATAAATAATTGACATGAAAAATATAAAAAAGATAATTGGCTTTTGTTTAATTCTTACAACTTTTTTTAGTTGTTCATTAAACGATAATCTTGAAGATAATACTGATATTAATGGTGCAGAAATTGTAACTCAAGATAAAATTTTTGATATTAGTACAGATAATTCAGGATTGGTTAGAATTACTCCAATAAGTGAAGGTGGAATGTCCTATGAAGTACAATATGGTCATGGAACTGGTGTAGGGGCTTCTGCGATAGTTAATCCAGGCGCAAGTACAACTCATATTTATCCAGAAGGTAATTATACAGTAACTATAATTTCAACCGATATTACAGGTAATTCAACCACAAATACTTATCCTTTATCAGTTGTATATGTTGCTCCTACCAATGTTGTAGTAATTCAAAATTTTGCAGGAACAGTTTTAACTGTAACAGCAACAGCAACAAATGCAAATGGTTTTACAGTTAATTGGGGAGATGCATCTTCAACTCAAACAATGTCAGGTTCTTTAGGAGGCACTTTTACAGCTCCAACTCATAATTATGCTCCTGGCGTTTATACTTTAACTGTAACAGCTCTTAGTGGTGGTATAGCTACTACAACGGTAACATATCCTGTTACTGTTAACGCTCCTTTTGGATTACCAATTACTTATGAAAGTCCAATACAAAATTATAATATTGGTGGAACTTTTGGAGGGGTTGATGTTGCTCAAGTAGCAAATCCATTTCCTGGAGGCATAAACACTAGTGCAACCGTTAGAAGATACACAAAAACTAATAGTGCTGCATCTTGGAGCGGAACTTGGACACCTCTTTCTGCACCAAATGGCGTGCCAATTGATATAAGTAATGGTTCAAAAATTAAAGTAATGGTTTATTCTACTGAAGTTGGAAAATTATTAAATGTAGAAATTGAACAAGGTAGTGGTGGAGTTTCAAACAAAGTATTGAAAGTTGCTTCAACTGTAGCAAATCAATGGGAAGAATTAGTTTTTGATTTTGGAACTTTTGGAATTCCAGCAGGAACAACTTTTGGACAATTGGTTTTTAGATATAATGATGCTGCTTCTGGCGTAGGTGAAGTAATTTATTTAGATAATATAACTCAATCAAATTAATTTAATCAAAAATGAAAAATAAATTAAAATATATGATTGCTGCATCTTTTGCTTTTGCAATTTTGTTTGTAGCTTGTCAAGATGATGACCATAATTTAGGTGATTTAAAAACGCCTACAAATTTTGTTATTAATACAAATATTGTTGGTCAGAGCGCAACATTTCCAAACGGTGATGGTTCAGGAAATGTTAATATTACATTAAGCTCAAATGGAGCAGTTTCTTATAAAATAGGATATAATTTAGTAAGCGAACCTACTACATCAAGTTTTGAAATTTATCCAAGCGGTGTTTTACTTAAAAAGTTTGAAGAACCAGGAGAAAAAACATATAGAATTACTGCAGTTGCTTATGGTGCTGGTGGGGTAACATCCACAACTACTAAAGATATTACTGTTAGATTTGATTTTAATATGGATCCTACTATTATTCAAAATTTAACTAATGGTACGTCAAAAGCATGGGTTGTTGATAAATCTGTTGCTGGACATTTAAGAATTGGCCCATGGTCTGATCCTTCATCGCATTGGTGGAGTGCTGGTATTGACGAAAAAGTTGCATGTTGTAATTGTTTTTATACAGCAACTTATACTTTTGTTAAAACCCCTTCTAACACTTACCAATTAGCTGTTGCATCTCCAGACGGAATATTTATGAACACAAATAGTGCTGAAAATAATCTTGGAGTTTCTGCAAATTCAGGTGAAATGTGTTATCCTTTGTCGCAACCAACAAAAGGAATTAATTTTGGTGACGCAGCTTCATCGTTCCCTTCAACTTATTTTTCAGATGTTACTAGTACCACTGGGTATAAAATTTCAGTTGCTGGAAATGATGGTTTTATAGGTTATGGATCTGCAAGCAATACATACGAAATATTAGAAAGTACACCTACTTATTTATATTTGAGAAGTAGAGGTGTTAATCAAGGTAATTTTTGGTACATCAAATTAAAACCTGCTTTGTAAAATAAGAATTAAATGAGGGTGTTTATAAAATACAAATTCTGTTTTTCTAATTTATTTAACTATGTCGATTTTTCGGTTTTTAAGTATAAAATTAGTGATACTATAATTTTTTAAGCACCAATACAAGTTTTTTAAAAAAAACGAACTAACCGAGTTTAGCGAAACAAGTTTGTACCTTTTTGAACACCCTCATTAAAAATAATTGGAATGAAAACAATTGTCAAAAAAGTATTTTTTTTCTATAAACTGTCATTATTTATAATTTTTATTAGTTGTAGTAGTGATGGCGCCAGTAATCCATTAAATAATACACCTTATAATATAGATATCAACACTCAAATTATAGGACAAAGTACAACATATCCTAATGGAGATGGAACAGGAATTGTAAATTTTACTATTTCGGCAACTAATGCAACATCGTATAAAATCCTAGTAGGTTCTGAAATCATTAACTCTTCAACGGGTTTTTTTAGTTTTACATTTAATGATTTAGGAACTAATAGTTATTCGATTATTGCATCTGCTTATAATGGTGATAATTTTATATCAACAAACAAAACAATTGTTGTTTATGTTGCTCCAACTTTAGTTTGGTTTGATGAATTTAATAACAATGGTGTGCTAGATGCTACCAAATGGAATTATGAAACAGGAGCTGGCGGATGGGGAAATAATGAACTGCAATATTACACTGCTAGATCAGAAAATGTAACTGTTCAAGACGGCGTTTTGAAGATAAATATAATAAAAGAATTATATAACGGTAGTAATTATACTTCTGCAAGAATTGTAACAAAAGATAAGTATTCATTCAAGTACGGAAAAGTTGAAATGAGAGCAAAACTTCCTTCTGGTGCGGGCACTTGGCCTGCCTTATGGATGCTAGGAAACAATATTTCTTCTGTTAGTTGGCCAGCATGTGGCGAAATTGATATTATGGAACATGTAGGTAATCAACTAAATAAAATTTATGGCACACTTCATCATCCTGGTCATTTTGGAGGCACTGCAGATGGAGGTAATACTACAATAAGCAATGCAACAACAGAATTTCATATTTATTCAATAGATTGGACATCATCATATATTAAATTTTATGTAGACAATCAACTGTTTTACACTTTTACAAATAATAGTAGTTTGCCTTTTAATCAAAACTTCTTCTTTATTTTTAATTGTGCAATGGGTGGAAATTTTGGAGGAACAGTAGATCCTAATTTTACTTTGGCTACATTTGAAGTTGATTATGTTAGGGTTTACCAATAATATTTATTTTAAGTTAGTTTGATCAAAATGGAGTTTTTGTTTTAGATAAATAGAAACTCTTTTTGATTTTTTAATGATTAAGTATGAGAAATTTATCAAAAAATATTTTCGCTTTTTTTTTATTCTTTTTTTGTTCTCAACTCAAATCTCAATCTTATGAGTTCATGACTTATAATATTAGACTAGACATTGCTTCTGATGGCAATAATAGTTGGGGTAATAGAAAAGATTTCTTTGTTTCTCAAATTAAGTATTGCGAACCTGATATTTTAGGTATTCAAGAAGCAAAACCTAACCAAGTCGTTGATTTAACTAATGCTCTTACCAATTACGATAATGTAGGAATTGGAAGAGAAGGTATTGGTAAAGGTGAATCTTCAAATATTTTTTTTAATAAAGATAAATTTGTAGTTCTTAAAACTAATACTTTTTGGCTATCTGAAACACCAGATACAATTTCTAAAGGTTGGGATGCTGCATTTAATAGGGTTTGTACCTATGTTTTACTAAAAGATAAAAAATTAAAAAATAAGTTTTGGGTATTTAATACACATTTAGATCATATTGGTGAGGTTGCAAAAGCTAACAGCATTAAATTAATTATTGCTAAAATTAAAGAACTTAATTCAGATAAATACCCAGTTATTTTTATGGGAGATTTTAATTTACTTCCTACCGATGATAGAATAATTAGTTTAAAAAATGAAATGACTGATTGTAGAGATGTTACTGAACAAAAACCATTTGGACCATCAGGAACTTTTAATAATTTTAAACATGATGAACCAGTTACCAAGTTAATTGATTATATTTTTATATCTAAAGATAATAGAATTAAAGTAAAAAAATATGCCATTTTAAGCGACTCAATTGATTTACAATATCCATCAGATCATTTTCCTGTTTTTGTTAAAATTAAATTTGAAAAATAAAAATGTATTATACAATGAACAAATTATTTATTACAACACTATTAATTGTTTCAAACGCATGTTCTCAATCATTAGAAGTAGATAATTCTAATCCAATAATAACGCCAACAATTAATCAAGTTGATGTTTGGTTAACAAAACCAGATGAATCTGTAAAACTTGAAAAGCAAAATTTAATTTTAGCATTCAACACTAATTACAATACTTATCAAAATATTGAAATAAATTCTTCACAAACCTATCAAACTATCGATGGCTTTGGATTTACACTAACAGGCGGTAGTGTTGAAGTAATTAATCAATTAACACCAACCAAAAAACAACAGTTATTACAAGAACTTTTTGGAACTTCAGAAAACTCAATTGCAATAAGTTATTTGAGAATAAGCATCGGTGCTTCTGATTTGAATGGAACCGTTTTTTCATATAACGATATGCCATCAGGTCAAACAGATACTGCATTGTCAAATTTTAGCCTAACTCCAGATAATGCTTTGATTGAAATGTTAAAATACATTTTATTAATTAATCCAAATATCAAAATAATGGCGACGCCTTGGTCTCCTCCAGTTTGGATGAAAGATAATAACAGCAGTATAGGCGGAAGTTTACAACCCATATATTATAGTGTTTATGCACAATATTTTGTAAAATATATTCAACAAATGCAGTTGCAAGGCATTACTATTGATGCAATTACTCCACAAAACGAACCATTGCATCCAGGTAATAATCCAAGTTTAAGTATGTTTGCAGCACAGCAGATTGATTTCATAAAAAATCATTTAGGACCCGCTTTTCAAGCCGCTAATATTACTACAAAAATTGTTGCATATGACCATAATTGTGATAAACCTGAATATCCCTTAGAAGTTTTGAATGACCCGCAAGCGAATTCTTTTGTTGATGGTTCTGCTTTTCATCTTTATGCTGGAGATATTTCTGCTTTAAGCACGCTTCATAACGCATTTCCTAATAAAAATGTTTATTTTACAGAGCAATGGACGGGTTCTAATGGAACTTTTTCGGGAGATTTAAAATGGCATTTAAAAAATGTGATTATTGGAGCAACAAGAAATTGGAGCAAAAATGCTTTAGAATGGAATTTAGCAAATAATACAACTTACGGTCCTCACACACCAGGTGGTTGTACAATGTGTAAAGGAGCATTAACTATTATAAGTAGCGAAAACTTTACCCGAAATGTGGCGTATTATATTATTGCACACGCCTCAAAATTTATACCAATGGGCTCAGTAAGAATCGCCTCTAATCTTTTACCAAATTTGAATAATGTTGCTTTTAAAACACCTTCGGGAAAAATCGTATTAATCGTTCAAAATGACGGATCTACATCTGAAATTTTTAATATCAAAATAAACGGAAAATGGGTTACAACATCTCTAGACGGAGGCGTTGTAGCAACCTATGTATTTTAAATATTTTAGATTTCGAAAACAGGTATTAACAACAAATTTATACAAACAAATACCTAATAACCATTAAAAACCTACATTATGAACAAATTAATTATTTTTCTTTTTAGCTTTTTTTTAATAGCAGGATGTTCTTCTATCAAAGAAACTAACTCAAGTAAAAATATTCAAGTGTATACTTCTGCAAACCAAACTAATCTTAGATTGTCAAAATCAGATACACTTCTTTACTTTAAAGAAATAAAACAACCATTAGAAACACAGGTCTGCATTTTTGTAAGTCCAAATAAAAAATTTCAAACATTTTTAGGAATTGGTGGTGCTATTACTGATGCTTCAGCAGAAGTTTTTGCAAGTCTTTCAGCAGAAAAACAACAAGAATTTATAAATGCGTATTTCAATAAAAATAAAGGAATTGGTTATACTTTAGTAAGAACAAATATGAATAGTTGCGACTTTAGTTCTGCAAGTTATACTTATATTAAAGATGGAGATAAAGACTTAAATTCTTTTAATATTGATACAGATAAACAATTCAAAATTCCATTGATAAAAAAAGCAATGAATGCAATAGGTTCTAATGCCTCTTTTTACATAAGTCCTTGGTCTCCACCAGCTTTTATGAAAGATAATAATAACATGCTTAGAGGCGGTAAATTATTACCTCAATATTATCAGTCTTGGGCAAATTATTACGTTAAATATATTCAGGCACTTCAAAATGAAGGTTTATCTGTTTGGGGGCTAACCATTCAAAACGAACCAATGGCTACTCAAATATGGGAGTCTTGTGTTTTTACCGCAGAGGAAGAACGAGATTTCTTAAAAAACTATCTTGGACCAACACTTAATAAAGCAGGTTTTGGAAATAAAAAAATTACAATTTGGGATCATAATAGAGATTTAATAACACAAAGAGTTAGTGCCGTTTTAGAAGATAATGAAGCTAATAAATATGTTTGGGGAATTGGATTTCATTGGTACGAAAACTGGAGTGGTGGTGATCAAATGTATGAAAACATTGGAAAAATTAACGAGATGTATCCCGATAAGAACTTGATTTTTACAGAAGGATGTGTTGAAAAGTTTGATGCGGCAAAGTATCAACTATGGACAAACGGCGAACGTTATGGTAAGTCAATGATAAATGATTTTAATAATGGAACCGTGGGTTGGACAGACTGGAATATTTTGTTAAACGAAAATGGCGGTCCAAATCATGTTAAAAACTTTTGCTTTGCTCCAATTCATGCGGATTTAAAAACAGGTCAATTAATCTATACACCTTCCTATTATTTTATAGGACATTTTTCAAAGTTTATAGATAAAGGCGCAAAAAGAATTAGTAGTTCTTCCAGTAGAAGTCAATTATTAACAACCTCATTTCAAAATCCTGATGGAAAAGTTGTAACTGTGGTTATGAATCAATCGGATAAAGAAATTAAATACCTTTTATGTGTAGGAATCAACGCTACCGATGTTACAATATTACCAAGAGCAATTCAAACATTGGTTTTTTAAGTAGTAAGAATTTGATTTCTGAAAATATTATAAAGTTATTCTCTTAAAATATGCACAAAAAGAGAATAAAATAACAAGCAAAAAAATTATTTACTTTAAAAGTATAACTTTTCTTCCTGAATGCGAACTAGCATCAAATAAAAATATTCTTAAAAAAATTATAACTCAATTTTTTTAAGAATAAATTCTATGTTGCCATTTGAAAAATATAAAACAAAGTTTTCCTAATGGTTTTATCAGTAATTTTCAATCTCTTTTATTTATAAAACGGACATTATGTTTATTCACGTCATCTTTAAAGCATCACTCTGTTTTAATTTTGTAGTTTCTACTCCTTTTATTAAGATATTTTTTTTGGGTTCTAACGTTGAAAAATCGGTTTGTATCATTATTGATTTTAATAGATTTGCAAAGATAATTAATCTTGTTCAAGTTACTACGAATCATTCTGTTTTTCAATTCTATTTTTATTCAAAATAACACTAAAGAAAACGTTGTAGTATAATTTATTTATCATACTCAAACTATACAACACCTATACAAATTCATTTTTATCATCATTTTTTATATCATAAATAATTGATTTTCAAGATTTTATATATTCTACTTTGAAATATAAATATTTGACATAAAAAAGGGCTGTGTATAGTTTCTATATATAAAATGAGAATTGTGTATTTATTTTAAGGTATAATTTTACATTATTCAATTTTTAACTAATTAAATTAAATATTATGAAGAAAATTACTTTGTTTGTTTTTCTTGCAGCTTGTTCAATTTCTCAAGCTCAAGAATTTCCTTTGAATTTTACAAATTCAAATCAATTGTTTGAAGGTTTTGGTGGTGCAACAACTTCCCTTGTTCCAGATCCAACGGCTTCTACCAATCAAGTATTACGTGTTGTTGGTAATGGTGAATTTTATGACACGGCTCAGTTAAATTTATTAACAAATTATATAAATTTAGCAGATAATGCTAATAACACCATAACTTTTAGGGTTAAACCTGAAGCAGATTACGGTACAAGAACACACCTTCTAAAGTTTCAATCTCCAGGAACTGGAGTTGGTGCTACGCAAACAGAACTTACTTTTGATACCTCAGGTACTGCTTGGACAACTATAACTTTAGATTTTCCGGCAGGACTATCAAGTTACAAATTAATGGTTCTTTTTCCAGATTTTGGTAATGCATTTGTTGGAACTTATTTATTTGATGATTTTGCAGGTGCAACAAATATTGCACCGCCTGCCCCAGTAGCTGGTCCATTAACTAATTCTCCAGTGCCACCAAATAGATTGGCTTCTGAAGTAGTTTCTATTTATAGTGATGCTTATACAAGTATTTCACCTATGGTTTTTGATGCTGGTTGGTGTGGTTCAAGTTCAGTAGAACAAACGACAGCTGGTGGTGTTGGTAATAATGTAACTTACTATAAAGGAAATCCTTGTCAGGGTATTACTTTTCAAAGTGCAGTCCAGAATTTCACAGGTCTTACTAACTTGCATGTGGATTTATTTATTGCTTCTGGAACTAACCTTATAGGAAAAGTTTTTAACTTGAAAATCGTACCTGTTACTGGTGCTGTAACAGAATTTAATATTGATTTAAATGCACTTTCTCCTGCTCCTGTACCTGGTACTTGGTATTCATATGACAAAGTAATTAGTTATAGTGGACCCACTAATAATATTCATGAATTTGGAGTTACAAGTAATCTAAACAATATCGTTTGGTATGATAATCTTTATTTTCATAAAAATACAACAATGTCATCTGATAGTTTTGAAGCTTCAAAAGTGAAACTATATCCAAACCCAACATCAAATGTATTGAACATTGAAAGTGGTGGAACTATTCAAACTATTTCAGTTTATAATGTTTTGGGTCAGGAAGTGATCAACAAAGCATTAAACAGTACTTCAACTGCGCTTGATGTTTCTAGTTTAAATTCTGGAATCTATGTAGTTAAAACGGTTGTAGATGGTGTAACATCTTCTACTAAGTTTATCAAACAATAGATATACACTATATTATTTATTTAAAGACTGCTAGAAATAGCAGTCTTTTTTTTATTTTAAAAAATAATATATATCTTTAGTTCCTTTAATTGTAACATAAATGAAATTTTATAAAATTCACTTTTCTTGTTTACTTCTTTTATTTGTTTTCGCAACTAATTATGCGCAGCAATTACCGCCCATTGTAAAATATTCAAAAGATATTTATAATGCAGGAATTCAAAACTGGATGATTTCTCAGGATAATCAGCGGTTTATGTATTTTGCGAATAACGAAGGCTTACTAGAGTATAACGGTTCAAAAT
>NZ_JBIIWV010000020.1:0-20773 GCF_044338735.1 Flavobacterium sp.
AATAGCGTAAATAATATAAAGTATTTTGCCGTTGAAGTTATTGATCAACGTAGTGAAATTGCGCTAATATCCTCAATTTCTCATCCTGATTTAGGTGTTTTAAAACGCAGTATTGAACATAATTTACAACGTAAAGTAACAATACTTAAGCCTAACGAAATCAAATCATTACAAAATTATGATATTTTGATATTGTACCAACCCAATACTGCTTTTAAATCTATTTTCGATCAAAATAAAGTAGCCCAACTAAACACATTTATTATTACTGGGACTGCAACAGATTTCAATTTTTTAAACCAAGTACAAACAGATTTGTTATTTAATATGTCGGGCCAAAAAGAAGATTATTTAGCAACGTTTGAGCCGAACTTTAATTTGTTTTCACAAGCAAATATTGGTTTTGAAAAATTTCCACCTTTAGAACATAAATTTGGTACAATAGCCGAAAAAGGAAATCTAAACACCCTACTTTATGCACGAATTAGAAATGTTCAATTACAAAACCCTTTGTTGACTTTTTCAGAAACCAACAAAAAAAGAACTGCATATTTGTTAGGTGAAAATATTTGGAAATGGCGATTAGAGAGTCATTTAATAAATAAAAATTTTACTGATTTTGATTTGTTTACTGATAAAATTATTCAATATTTGAATTCTAATGCATCGAAGAAAAATTTAAATGTTTCTTTTGAACCATTTTATAATTCAAGTGAGAGTATTGAAATTTCTGCTGAATTTTTCAATAAAAATTATGAGTTTGATGAAAAAGCGCAGTTAACCATTCAAGTAGTAAATTCCAAAACAAAAGCTTTCAAAAAATATGATTTATTGAAGTCTATTTCAAATTTTAAAGTCAATTTAGATGGATTGCTTCCAGGTAATTATGCTTTTAAAATAATTGAAAAGAATTCTAACTCAAGTTTCGCAGGTTCATTTGAAATTTTAAATTTTGATTTAGAAAAACAATTTGTTAATCCTGATCAAAATCGATTAAAACAATTAGCTTCCAATACAAATGGCACTGTTTATTATCCAAATCAAATCGATAATTTAGTTGAAGCTTTACTCAAAAACGAAAACTATTTACCCATTCAAAAAGAAACAAACTCAAAATCGCCATTAATTGATTTGAAGTGGGTGTTACTTTTTTTAATTTCTGCATTGGGAATTGAATGGTTTACGCGTAAATACAACGGACTGCTATAACTTAAGTAAATCTTAAGAGGTTTTTAAGGCTTTCTTAAGCAAGTAGGTAATCTTTAAAACCAACTTTGTATAAATTTTATTTTATGAAAGTTGATTATTTATTTTCTAAACGATTTGCTGTTTTGTTGGGTTTTTCAAAATGGTTTTTATTGTTTTCATTACTACTCAGAATTTTATTTCTTATTTGGCAACTAAACGATGTGAATTTATCCATTATCAGTTTCTTTAGAATCTTAGGAACAGGATTTCTTTTTGATATTGGTGTGCTTTCATTTTTATATGTAATAAGTTGTTTATATGTAGTATTAATTCCTCAAAAATGGATTGGAAAGCCATTAGATAAATTATTTATCTATTCTGGAACTGCATTTAGTATATTGATTTTTGTCTTTACTTTTTTTGCAGAAATTACTTTTTGGGAAGAATTTAAATGTAGATTTAACTTTGTTGCAGTCGATTACCTTATTTATACATTTGAAGTTATTCAGAATATTCATGAGTCTTATCCTTTGTATATCTTAATCCCAACGATGTTTTTGATTTCTGGAATTATTTTTTACTATTTTCATAAAAAGGAATTGTTTAGTAAAGCATTTAATTCAGAACTATCATTTAAAAATAGATTAGTAAGTCTTATAATTTCAATTTTAATAATGCTATTTTATGTTTTTTTTATAACAAATTCTGAAGCTGAATGGTCTAAAAACAGATACAATAATGAAATATCAAAAGCAGGAATTTATTCCTTTTTTGCTGAGCTTAGAAATAACAAATTGGATTTTAAAACATTTTATACTGCTATTTCTGATGAAGAAGCGTTTCAATTGCTTCGAACTAATTTAAAAGAAGATAATTCCCAATTTCTCACTGAAGGATTTTCTATAAAGAGAAAAATATCGGATAGTATTAATTCTAATAAGAAACCTAATGTTGTTTTTATTTTAATGGAGAGCATGAGCGCTAGTTTTATGTCAAGATATGGAAATAAAAAAAACATAACTCCTTTTTTAGACAGTATAGCAAAACAAGGATTAGTGTTTAATAACTTATATGCAACCGGAAACCGTACCGTTAGGGGAATGGAAGCTGTTACTTTGTCAATACCGCCAACTCCTGGACAAAGTATTATAAAAAGACCAAATAATGATAATTTGTATACTATTTCTAATGTTTTTAAAGACAAGGGTTATCAATGTAATTTTTTCTATGGAGGAGATGGTTATTTTGATAATATGAATGCCTTTTATGGTGGTAATGGATTTGATATTTATGATAGGGGTAGAGGTAGTATTTTGAGTGATGCGATTAAAACAACTCGAAATAATATTGAAGATAATGAGGTAACCTTTGAAAATGCATGGGGAATTTGTGACGAAGATATTTACGCTAAAATGATAAAAGTAGCTGATGAATATGATAAAAAAAGAAAGCCATTTCTCAATTTCATTATGACGACTTCAAATCACAGACCTTACACATATCCAAACAATAAAATTGATATACCATCTGGATCGGGTAGGGATGGAGCCGTAAAATATTCTGATTTCGCAATTCAACAATTATTTAAAGTTGCAAAAAATAAACCTTGGTTTAAGAATACTATTTTTGTTTTTGTAGCCGATCATTGTGCAAGTAGTGCAGGTAAAGACGAAATAGATGTAAAGAACTATCAAATTCCAGCAATTGTTTATGGAAATCAATTCATAAAACCCCAAGAAATAGCTAAATTATGTAGTCAAATTGATGTTTTTCCAACTATTTTCGGACAATTAAATTGGAGTTACACCTCTAACTTTTTTGGAACAAATGTATTAGCTAAAAACTATAAAGAACGAGCGTTAATGGGTACTTATTTAAAACTAGCTCATAAAAAAGCTGACCAAATTAACATATTATCCAACCAAAAAATAAATTCATCCTACATTTGGAATTCGGTTTCAAATCATTTAAAACCCATTCCATTAAATCAATCAAAAATAAAGGAGACGATTTCATGGTATCAAGTAGCTGATTATCTATACTTGAATTCCAAATTAAAATAAACTTAATATTTACTTAAGCAATTTATTGAGTGCAATATTTTGATAAAAAAGTTGTTTATTTGTTATAGTTTAAATGTTCACATTCTAACAACTAAATGTTAGACTTTAGTTTATAAAATATTTAAAAATGAAAAAGATATTATTACCACTATTGCTTTTAGTTTCCTACTACGGACAAGCTCAAAATTGGTATACTGATTTTGAACAGGCAAAAAAAATAGCTACCGATCAAGACAAAAATATTATTATTGTTTTTTCTGGTTCAGATTGGTGTGCGCCTTGTATTAAATTGGATAAAAATATTTGGCAATCAGAGAGTTTTAAAAATGAAGCAGCAAAAGATTGGGTGTTAATCAAGGCCAATTTTCCTAGAAAAAAAGCAAATGAGTTGTCTAAGGAACAAACCGAACACAACCGAAAATTAGCTGAAAAATATAATACGGAAGGAAGCTTTCCATTGGTTGTTATATTGGATAAAAACGGAAAATTATTAGGAAAAATGGGATTTAAAAACGTTTCTCCTGAAGAGTATATTAAAATGATTCATGCACTAGAGAAAAAATGAGAATAGTAATACTTCTTTTTATCGCATTCGTTACTAGTTCAACATTTGGACAGCAGGTTTTTAAAAAGAAGAAAAACTTGTTGGGAAGTCCGTTTGAAATAACTGTTATTGCAACAGATTCAATTCAAGCAAATTTTTATACAGAATTAGCTATTTCAGAAGTAAAAAGAATTGAAAATTTAATATCCGATTGGATTCCAACCACTCAAATCTCTAAAGTAAATCAAAATGCAGGGATTGCTCCAGTAAAAGTAGATTTAGAAGTGTTTGAATTGGTTAAAAGAGCAATAAATATTTCAAAACTAACCGATGGTGCATTTGATATTAGTTACGCTTCAATGGATAAAATTTGGAAATTTGACGGCAGCATGAAAGAAATGCCATCAGCAGAAAACATAAAGAATTCAGTTGAAAAAGTTGGGTATCAAAATATAATTTTAAATAAAAATGATACTTCAATTTTTTTAAAGTATCAAGGAATGAAGTTAGGTTTAGGTGGAATAGGTCAAGGATATATAGCCGACAAAATTAAAATAGTATTACAAGAAAAAGGATGCACATCTGGATTAGTAAATGTTTCTGGAGATATTAATACTTGGGGGAAACAACCCAATGGTAAAGATTGGACGGTTGGAATTGTAAATCCCTTAAATAAAAATAAAGTTTTTGCAACATTTCCATTAAATGATAGTGCTGTTGAAACATCTGGAAGCTATGAAAAATATGTAACTTTTAATGGTAAACGTTATTCACACATTATTGATCCAAGGACGGGATATCCGGCAACAGGGATAGTAAGTGTTTCTGTTTTTTCAAAACAAACCGAATTAGCAGATGCTTTAGCCACAGGTATATTTGTATTAGGTATTGAAGTTGGATTGGACTTAGTAAATCAGCTCAAAGGAATAGGCTGTATCATTGTAGATGAAAAAGGAGCAATTCATGCTTCAAAAAATATAGACATTAAAAAATATCAATAAATGAAAAGAATTATTGTTTTAGCCATTATTGTAGTTGCTACAATTTCTTGTAATTCTGTTAAAGAATATGACAAGCAATATATTAATGACCCTGATATGAAATTATCAGCAAGAAGCTCAGAACGATATGAGACTACCTTCCAAGTTTATCGTGAAGCGGCCTCGGGTGCAAATGGAGGAAAAACTGGTGGCGGTTGTGGATGTAATTAATAAATTGATTAGAATGAAAATTAAATTTGTATTAACCTTGTTTTTTTTTAGCAGTATTGTTTTTTCGCAAGTAAAAGACTCTACAAATTTGGTCTATAAAAAGCGTGTGTTAGAAGGTATTGAGGTTGATTTTTTATTAAGTTATTATAAACAAGATGGTCTTCATTCATCAGTTTCCGGTGGATTGGGATCTGAAAAATTAACCGATTTAGCTTCAAATATTACCGTTTCCATTCCCTTAAACGATGATAATATATTAACAGTCGATGCTGGAATTTCTGCATATACTTCTGCTTCTTCAAGTAATATCAATCCTTTTAATGCTTCTGGAGCTTCGGGTGCAGGTGGTGATGATGATGATGATGACGGCAGAGTATCAACAGGTCCTTGGGGTACTCCATGGCAAGCATCTTCAGGTGCATCAGCTCAAGATGCATTAGCGTCATTCGTTATTAATTACAGTCATAATAGTGATGACCGAAATTTTATTTGGAACGCAGATTTAGCTTTTTCAAATGAATATGATTATACTTCTATTGGTTTTGGAGGAGGCGTTAGTAAATTATTCAACAATAAGAATACTGAAATTTCACTTAAAGCAAATGTATACCTAGATCAATGGCGTCCTATATATCCAACCGAATTGCATGAGTTTGGAACTTATGGATTAAATTTTCAAAACAATGGTTTCTTTAGTGGTATTACAATTTTAGACCAAAGTGGTAATACAACGACGAGTTATCTTCCAAACAAATTTAAGAATTGGGATGCCACAAATAGAAATTCATATTCTGCATCACTTGGATTTTCTCAAGTGGCAACAAAAAGAATGCAGTTTTCTTTATTTTTTGATCTACTTCAACAAGAAGGAATGCTGTCTTCACCGTATCACAGAATTTATTTTGCAGATAAAGCTAATTATTACATCGGACAAGCGCAGTATATTTCGGTTTATGAAACAGCACAAAATAATGGTGTGTATCGTTTAGCAGACGATATAGAACGATTGCCATCAACTCGTTTTAAAATTCCATTTGGTTCCAGATTGAATTATTATGTAAACGAACGATTAACCCTTAGGACTTATTACAGATATTATTGGGATGATTGGGGAATTACCTCACATACTGCAAGTATTGAATTACCAATTAAATTATCTGATAAATTTACGGTCTCTCCAACATACAGATACTACACTCAACAAAGTTCAAAATATTTTGCACCATACGAGACCCATTTGTCTACCGAAAATTATTATACATCAGATTACGATTTATCTACTTTTAATGCGCATCAGTATGGATTAGGTGTAAGTTATACTGATATTTTTGCCAATGCTAATATTTGGA
Source organism: Flavobacterium sp. (assembly GCF_044338735.1). GTDB lineage: Bacteria > Bacteroidota > Bacteroidia > Flavobacteriales > Flavobacteriaceae > Flavobacterium. Next base: position 6,356 of record NZ_JBIIWV010000020.1, read on the forward strand.
AATTTGGTCTTAAAAATATAGATTTTAGATTTAATCATTACGACCGAAATGATGGTTTAAATGCCAATATTGTTACAATCGGATTTAAATTTGTACAACAATAAAAGTAATATTAAAAATGCATATTCTAATAGTTGAAGACGAAAAAGGAATTGTAGATTTCTTAAAGCAAGGCCTAGAAGAAGAAGGCTTTACTATTTCAACTGCTACAAATGGAAAGGACGGTTTAGAAATGGCTTTGTCTTTGCCAATTGATTTAGTGTTGCTTGATTGGATGATGCCAAAAATGACTGGAATCGAAGTTTGTAAAGCAATTCGGGAACATAAAAACACTCCAATTATTTTTTTAACCGCAAAAGATACTGTTCAAGAAACCATTGAGGGTTTAAAGTCAGGAGCTAATGACTACATCAAAAAACCGTTTTCTTTTGATGAATTATTAGAACGAATTAAAATCCATTTTAGAACAAGTAATGAGTCTCAAATTTTTACACTCGGAAATATTACTTTAGATAAAAGTAAATTCCAAGTTTTAATTGATCAAACAGAAGTTTCACTTACGCATCGAGAATTTGAACTCTTGGCCTACTTAATTAAAAATAAAGGTAGTGTTTGTACAAGAACTAAAATAATTGAAGATGTATGGGATATTCATTTTGAATACGATACAGGGGTAATAGATGTATTTATGAATGCTATTAGAAAAAAATTAAATTTAACCAAAGATCAAGATTTAATAAAAACCATTAGAGGAATAGGATATATAGCAAATGACTAAATTTTTTTCATTTTCATTTAAAAATAGAATTGCTTTTAATTATATTATTAGTGGCGCATTTCTTATTGCAATAGTTTTTCTTTTTATATACAATATTGTAAAATTTAGTGTTAATCAACATATAAACGAAGCCATTCAAGAAGAACTATATAAACATCTTGATGATGTTTCCACAGATTCTAATGAAACCTACTTAATTCATGTAGATCAATGGCGCGCTAGAGAGCACAATTCCATAAGTGTTAATCCAGTGTTTGTTGAATTTTATGATAATAACAAACAACTAATTGATAAATCACCCAATTTAAAAAATTCAAATTTAAAGTTACTTTCTGATGAACAGAACAATTTATTTATTGATGCTGTTCTAAATGAAATACCGGTTAGACAATTACAAACTGTTATTAGAAACAATAACAAAGTAGTTGGTTACTTAGTCGTGGCAATGTCAATGGAGGATTTTGAAATCGTTCAAATTTTAAAAAACATTCTAATTGTTATTTTTCCCTTAATTCTAATTGCTTTATTTTTCATAGCCCGATTCTTTGCCGGTAGAAGTATTTTGCCAGTAAAAACAATTATTGATACCTCAAGTCAAATTACACGAGATAATTTACAAATGCGTATTCCATTACCACCAAATAAAGATGAATTATACGCACTTTCTCAAAACATCAATAATTTATTAGATCGAATTGAGGATGCCATAGATCGAGAAAAACAATTTACTTCTGATGCCTCGCATGAGTTAAGAACACCATTAGCAATTATAAAAGGAACCATGGAGGTGTTGATTAGAAAGCCAAGAAATCAATACGAATATGAAGAAAAAATCAATTTTTGTATTTCTGAAGTTGATCGGTTGAATAAAATGGTTGATCAATTATTATTACTTGCCCGATTTGAGAATCAAAAGCAAAACATAAATAATGAATCTATCTATTTGAATGCGTTACTTTTGGATCAACTCACTCGTTTTTCGGAAAAAATTGCGACCAAAAAAATAACAATTAATTCTGATTTTTCGTCTGATTTTTATATCAATTCAGACGCTTATTTAGTGTCAATTATTGTTGGTAATTTAATTTCAAATGCTATTAAATACACGAATAACTTTGGAGAAATATCTATAATTTTATCTCAAAATAATGAAATCTTATCATTTACAATTATTGATAATGGAATAGGTATTTCACAAACTGATTTAGAAAAAGTGTTTCATTCATTTTATCGAGCTGATAGTTTAAATCATACTACTATTAAAGGAACTGGGCTTGGACTATCAATTGTAAAAAGACTTTGTGAATTGTTAAACATTACCATTTCAATTGAAAGTGAATTAAACGTAGGAACTATCATTAATTTAAGTTTTCCTTTAGCTAAACTTAAGTAGTCCTTAAGTTATATCATTTACTTTTTTCTTAACTTTAACCAAGAAAATAATTTAAAAAATAATATTATGAACGATGCGCATTTACATATGGTAGTAAACCATTTTCCAATCATTGGAACTATTTTTGGACTAGGAATTTTAATTGCTGGAATTTTCATGAAGCATACTGTTATTAAAAATGTAGCCTACATTCTTTTTGTAGTTGCGGCAATTTTTGCAGCGGTTAGCATGTCAACTGGTGAAGGAGCAGAAGAAATTGCTGAAAAATTACCTTCGGTTACTGATCAAATTATTCATGAGCATGAAGAAATGGCAGAAAAATTAGCTTTTGTTTTATATGCTTTAGGTGCGATTTCACTATTGGGTTTATATCTTAATTTTAAAAACCATACAAAAGCGGCAGCAGTATCTTATATTGCTTTGGTTGTTGCCATTATTGGTGTATTTTTTGGAAAACAAACAGGTACAACGGGTGGAGAAGTGCGCCATACTGAAATAAGAGCAAATACATCTTCAACAACAGCCGTTGATCAAAATGGAGCTGCAGCTGAAGAAGGTGATGAAGATTAATAAAAAAAATAAAAAAAACCACTTTATTGTTTGATAAAGTGGTTTTTTTATTGTCAAATATCTCTTTGTTTTTAGTTTGTTTATATTTGTAAAAAAGGAAAGTTATGCTACAAAATTCAATTTTTCATTTCTTGAACCAACTCAAAGAAAACAATAACCGAGAATGGTTTGCTGAAAATAAAAAAGCATTTCAGGTTGAAGAAAAACTTGCCAAAACTTTTTTTGCTGCTATATATACCGATTTAGAGAAAATAGACAGTTTAGATAAAATGCAGGTCTTTCGTATTTATCGTGATGTGCGTTTTTCAAAAAACAAATTACCTTATAAAAATCATTTTAGTGTAGGTTTCAACCGTGCCAAACCTTTACTTCGTGGTGGAATGTATTTACATATAGAAAACGAGGCTAGTTTTGTAGGTGGTGGTTTTTGGGAACCCAATGCGGCTGATTTATTTCGAATGCGCAAAGAAATTGAAATGGATGCTTCAGAATTGAGATCAATTATTACTGAAGAATCTTTTCAAAAGTATTTTAAAACACTAGAAGGTGAGGAGTTAAAAACCGCACCAAAAGGATTTGATAAAACACATCCCGACATCGATTTAATTCGTAAAAAGCAATTTTTATTAACCCGAAGTTTTACGAATAAAGAAGTTTTGTCTGCTAATTTTCAATCAGAAGTTATTGCTACTTTTAAAGCAATGCGACCCTTTTTTAATTATATGAGTGACGTGTTAAGCACCGATTTGAATGGAGAATCTTTGTATAATTAGTCAATTTTCAATGTGCCGATGTGTTAATTATTTTCTTTTAACAATTGGCACATTGACTAATTCTCTAATTGTAAAATTAAATTATCTGAATTTGACTTTTTAATCGTTCAATTAGTAAATTCATCATTCGTTTATTCAAATTTGACGAATTCAAAATGTATTCCTCGTATTCTAAAAGTGTAAAAAAACCAATTATCATTCCCTTTAATGAATTTCTAAATTTAATATCCCGCTGAATAGCATTTTCAATAAATTGCATTTTTTTTTCTGGCATAAAATCAAAAAAATCAACTTTTTGTTTAGTAATATAGTTTTTAAAAACAAGTAAAAAAAGATCATTTTGTATTTTAAGAATAGGGCGGAGGGTTTGATTTTGAAATTTTTCTTCTGAAGAAGATTCAGTTGTTATTGAACCTATAGCAACACCTCTAAGCGATAAAATGAGTTCGTCTTTCATTTTTTTGTTTTAAAATTAATTAAAAAATAGAAATAAAATCATTTTTTTAAATATTTTAGTTTAAATATTTTTTCTCAACATAAAAAGTACCAAATGGAATCAATGAGGCAATTATAATAATACCAAACGTTTTATAATCCCATTTTAGTGATGCTTTCAATATAATAGCTAAGAAAATATAGCCTATGAATAAAACTCCATGACTCATACCAATAGGGTACAAAAGTTGTTTATAAACGTCAACATAGTTTGGCTTAACAATCAACATATTAGCAAATAGTAACAGATATGAAATACCCTCAAGAATTGCGATAGTTTTAAATAATCGTAACATACAAATAACAGTATTAAAAAAGCTGCTTGAATGCAGCTTTAAATATTATGTAAAATAGAAAGTTTTAAAAAGATAAAAATGCTTTGTTATATTCTTTAATGTCTAAAAGATTGTTTTTTTTATTTAAATCTGTGAATAAAGAAAGGTAGTAAGTTAAACTTTCAATATTATTCGCATCTGAGAAAGCAACCTCGTTTACTATTTCATCGCTATCAATTGGTTCATCAGCAGGAATAGCAATTAAAAAAGCTTTTTTGATTTCTATATGTTCAGAAGCTAATCGTAACGATTTTGTAACTACAGGGTTTTGTAAATCTAATGTAATTTCTCTAATTTTCTTCAAGTCGGCAACGATTGATTCTACTGAAAATTTTTTCTTAAGCAGATCTTTTAAATTTTTCTCAAGTAGAAGTAAGGCTTGTTTGTTTTCCATGGTTGTTTAAAATATGAATCACAAAACTAATCCTATTTATAGGATTATACAAACGTTTTCTTATTTTTATAAGTTATAACACATTGAATTATAATATACATTATGTAAAATAGAATATTTAAGAATATGAAAGTATCATAAAAATTACTAAATTTGTTAAGTAAATAATATCCACTATTCCATGCAGAATTCTATTGCCGAAAATATAGCTACTTTCCTCAAACAATATGAGCCGTTCAATTTTATTGAATATTCGGATTTGAAAGCTATTGTATTAGATAGTAACATATTAACATTACAAAAAGGTAAAACATTATTTAAAATCAATGATGAATTACATGATTCCTTTTATATTGTATATTCTGGAGTAGTTCACTTGACCAAAGTTTTAGATGCCGAAGAAGTATTACATTCAAAATGTTATTCGGGTAATTTATTTGGTTTACGACCTTTTTTTGCTAAAAATAACTATGTTCTCAAGGCAACTGCTAATGAAGATGCTGTTTTATATGCTATTCCTATTGCTGTTTTTAAACCATATCTTACCAAATACACCGCTGTTTTAGATTATTTTTTGGAAAATTTTGCAACACAAGCCAAACCAAAAAAAGAAAATTATCAACAATTCAAATCTATTTCTGAAATTGATACTAGTTCCTCAGATACAAATTATTCCTATTTTCAAGATTTACAATATACTACAAGTCCTACTTTAATTGAGGCTAATTCATCAATTAAAAATGTAACGTTAAAAATGATTGCAGATAAATCAAGCCATGCATTAATTACGTACAATACTAAAATAGTAGGATTACTTACTGATGCTGATTTAGCAAAGAAAATTGGTGCTGGTTTGTATCAAATTGATGATATTGTCAATAAGATTATGAATATTAATTTTATAATAGTTGATAAAAATATTTCGGTGGCTGAAGCCCAACTCTTATTATTAAAGAATGAAACAACTCATTTATGTGTAACCGAAGATGGTACTCAAAATTCTGCAATCGTTGGTGTTATTTCAGAACGTGATGTTATTAACTCACAGTCAAATAACCCTGGTATATTAATCAAAGAAATTAAATCGGCACACTCATTAGATGAGTTAAAATATATTCATACGAAGTATTTAGACATCATTCAAAATTCATTTACAAAAAACATCCCTATTTTTCATATTAATGCCGTTGCAAGTGAGTTATTGTTTTCAATAATTCAGCAAAATATTCAAATTGCTATTGCTCAATTGGGCTCTCCTCCTGCCCGATTTGTTTGGTTAGCAATAGGAAGTCAAGGAAGAAAAGAACAGCTTTATTTAAGTGATCAAGACAGTCTCCTAATTTATGAAGATGTAGCGCCTGAAAAACAACGTGATGTAAAATATTATTTTGTTCAAATGGCTAAACTTGTCATTGTAAACATGGAAAAATTAGGATATTCATTATGTCCGTATGACCACATGGCAAGTTCTATTAAATGTTGCAGGTCTTTGACAGATTTTGTAAATTTATATCAAAATTGGATGGTAGCGCCAGGGGAAAATGCAGCCGATTTTAGTCCTATTTTTTATGATTTTGAATATGTGTATGGTGAAATTAAAATTAAGGATGCCCTTGAGAACGTAATCTATCAAAAAATAAAAAGTAATACTCTGTTTTTTGACTTTTTAGGCAATAAAGTTTTAAAATTACCCGAAGGATTAACCTTTTTTAAGAAAATTGCTGTAGAAGAAAACGGAACTAAAAAGGAATATTTCGATTTAAAACAAAAAGGATTGCAAGTTTATATTGATGCCGCACGATTATTTGCTTTGAGTTATGGATTAAAAGGAGTTAATAATACTTATTTACGTTATAAACAGCTAGCTATTAGTGATCCGAAAAATGCCGAAAATTATTTAGATTTTGCCGAAAATTATTTGCAATTACAACATTTTAGAGTAGAAGAAAGTATTGTTAACGATACAGATGGTTCATTCATAAAAGTTGCTAATTTGAATAAAGTGGATAAAGAAAAATTAAAAAAATGTTTGACTCAAACAGACGAAATTATTGAACTCATAAAAGATAAATACCAACTAACACAATTCTCATAAAACAATGCTACAGTGGTTAAATAATAATAAGTATCCAGAATTTTGGAAAAATTATCTTTCCAATTTCAAAGATAAATCCAATAAATATGTGGTATTGAGTATTGAATCAACGGGTTTAAATACTTCCAAAGATGTTATTTTAGCTTTTTCGGCAGTAACAGTCAATGCCGATAGAATTACAATTAGAGAAGCGCTTGAACTCTATATATCTTATTCAAAATCTGAGATTAATTTCGATCCAAATGATTTTTTAGTGGTAAGTAAAATAGAGAAAAAAACAGAACGCGAAGCTATTGAATTAATTGTTAATTACATTGGAAATGCTACAATAATTGGGCACAGGGTAAATCAGGATATTGATTTTTTAAATACAAGTTTAGCAAAATTTGATTGCGGAAATTTAAAAAATGAAGCTTTAGATATCGAGATCATGTTCAACAAAGTAAATGATACGGCAGATAAAAAATACCCATTGGATGCTATGTGCAAAACATTAGGTATTCCTGTAAGTGAACGGATTTCAGTCGCTGATGATACATTTTCAATAGCAATTTTATTTTTAAAGTTAAAAACAATTTTAAAAATTAAGTAGTTGTGATAAGATTAGAATTTTAAAAAGATCTCATAAAAAAACTAAAAAACTAGAGTTTGCCTTCTTTGATTTCATCCACTATTTCAGGATTAAGCAATGTTGAGATGTCTCCAAAGTTTGAGAAGTCACCTTCCGCAATTTTTCTTAATATTCTGCGCATGATTTTACCCGAACGTGTTTTTGGTAAACCATTCACAAATTGAATTTTATCTAATTTAGCAATCGGACCAATTTGATCAGAAATCAATTGGTTAATTTCTTTAGCCAAGTTATCTCGATCACGACTTTCCCCAATTTCTTTCAAAATTACAAAACCATATAACGCATTCCCCTTAATATCATGTGGAAATCCTACAATTGCACTTTCTGCAACTGCTGGGTGTTCGTTTATAGCATCTTCAATTGGAGCAGTTCCTAAATTATGTCCTGAAACAATTATTACATCATCTACTCTACCCGTAATTCGGTAATACCCTACTTCATCGCGCAAAGCACCGTCTCCAGTGAAATATTTACCTGGAAATGCCGTAAAATACGTTTCTTTATAACGCTGATGATCGCCCCAAATGGTTCTTGCTATAGAAGGCCAAGGGAATTTAATACATAAATTACCCGTGACTTGATTTCCTTCAATTTCGTTTCGTAATTCATCCATTAAAACTGGTTGAATTCCTGGCAATGGTAAAGACGCGTAAGTTGGTTTTGTTGGAGTTACGAAAGGTATAGGCGAAATCATAATTCCTCCTGTTTCGGTTTGCCACCAAGTATCAACTAATGGGCAACGCTTTCCTCCTACGTGGTCGTTGTACCAATGCCAAGCTTCTTCATTTATAGGTTCTCCAACAGATCCAATAACTTTTAAACTGCTTAATGGAAATTTTTGGACATAATCTAAATTTTCTTTGGCTAAAGCACGAATGGCGGTTGGAGCCGTGTAAAACTGATTGACTTGATGTTTTTCAATTACTTCCCAAAAACGACTAAAATCTGGATAAGAAGGAACTCCTTCAAAAATTACAGTGGTAGCTCCGTTTAAAAGAGGTCCGTATAAAATATACGAGTGCCCTGTAATCCAACCGATATCGGCAGTACACCAATACACATCATTCTCTTCGTAATTGAATACATTCTTAAAGGTATAAGCTGTATACACCATATAACCTGCTGTGGTATGCAACATTCCTTTTGGTTTTCCAGTAGAACCTGAAGTATATAAAATGAATAAAGGATCTTCAGCATCCATAATCTCAGCTACATTATTTCCCAAAGCAGCATCTAAAAGTGGTTGTAACCAAATATCTCGACCATCTTTCATATTAACAGCCGTATTTGTACGTTTAGCCACTAAAACTTTTTCTACACAAAGACATTTTTCCAATGCTTCATCTACGATTCCTTTTAAATCAATTGATTTATTTCCTCTAAATCCGCCATCAGAAGTAATTACCATTTTACATTCAGAATCATTAATTCTTGCAGCTACAGCAGAAGCTGAAAATCCAGCAAATACCACCGAATGGATAGCTCCTATTCGTGCACAAGCTAAAATGGCAACTGCCAATTCTGGAATCATTGGCAAATAAATACAAACTCTATCTCCTTTTTTAATTCCTTGATCACGTAAAACGTTTGCCATTTTTGAAACTCTTAAATACAATTCGTTATAAGAGATATGTTGTGCTGCTTCGCTGGGATCATTAGGTTCAAAAATAATTGCCGTTTTATCGCCTCTTTTTGCTAAATGCCTGTCAATACAGTTTTTAGAGATGTTGACTTTTGCATTTAAAAACCATTTGAAATTGGCTTCTTGCATGTCTACTTCAAAAACTTTATCCCATTTTTGATACCAAGTAAAATTTTCATCAGCAATACGATCCCAAAATTTCCTAGGTTCGCGTACTGATTTTTTGTACATTTTGAAATAGTTTTCTAAATCGCGTATTTTGTAATAACTCATTGCTATTTTTCGATTATCATTTATTAATGTAAATATACGTATTCTAAGGTTTTGAAAAAGAAATTTCGAACTAAAAAAATGTAGTTATGTGATTAGTTAATTATAAGTTTACTGATTTCAAAAAAAGTCTTTTTTTTATCCATAAAGTATAGTTAGATTTTTATTAATTTTACTTAATTTGTATAATAAACAAATATAATATGCAATTCGACATTCAAAACACCGAATCTTCGGCTTTATATAAATTATTGACTGGAACCGTCATTCCAAGACCTATCGCTTGGGTAGCCACTGTCGATGAAAATGGAATTGATAATTTAGCTCCGTTTTCCTTTTTTAATGTCGTTAGCGAAGATCCACCACACATTATGTTTTCAACCGTCCGAACGGGAAATAAAAATAAAGACACGTTAAATAATATTCTCGCCAATCAGCAATTTGTAGTCAATTTAGTTACGGAAGATGTTGTAGAACAAATGAATACTACTTCGCAATCTGTAGCAGCTGATGTTAATGAATTTCAATTAGCAAACGTAACTCCAATAGAATCCATTTACATCAAACCAAAACGAGTAAAAGAAAGCTTGGTGCAATTTGAATGCGAAATTGTGCATCATTATTTTATCGAAAAGCATCAAAACGGTGGCGCTTGTATTATCATTGGAAAAATAATTACGATGCATATTGACGACTCAATTTTGATGGAAAACCATAAAATAAATTTAGAAAAATACCAACCTGTTGCGCGTTTAGCAGGTTCAAATTATAGTAAATTAGGAGAAATATTCTCTATTAAAAGATAATAATTAATTATCAATTATCCATTGTTAATTATCCATTAAAATATGAAAATAACAGTTATAGGTGGTGGTCCAGGTGGACTTTACTTTTCGATATTAACCAAAAAAGCAATGCCACATTGCGAAATCGATATTTACGAAAGAAACAAACCTGATGATAGTTTTGGTTTCGGGGTAGTGTTTTCAGATGAAACCTTAGGCGAATTCTTAAAACGCGACATGCAATCGTATGAATTAATCCGAAGTAAATTTGCCTATTGGGATGATATTATTATTGCTAGAGATGGTGAATCCGTGAATATTGCAGGAAATGGTTTTTGCGGTTGTTCCAGAAAAACCCTTTTGCAATTATTGCAACAACGTTGCTTAGAAGAAGGTGTAAATTTGCATTTCGAACAAAATGTAGAGGATTTAGCACAATTTGCAGATTCCGATATTATTCTGGCTACAGATGGAATTGGAAGTTCCATTCGTACAAAATATCAACAGGAATTCGGAACAAAAGTCGAATTAAAAAAGAACCGTTTCGTTTGGTTAGGTTCAACAAAACCATTAGATGCTTTTACCTATTTTTTCAGAAGTACGCCTCACGGAACAATCGTGGCGCATTCGTATCAATATGAAGAAGGTATGAGTACTTGGATTTTTGAATGTAGCGATGAAACTTGGCAAAAACATGGCTTTGAAGTCACCAATGAAGCAGATACCATTTCAAAAATTGCCGAAATCTTCGCCGTAGAATTAGACGGTCACCCACTAATTTCAAATAAATCACACTGGCGACAGTTTCCGCACGTTACTAACCAAAATTGGTATCATAATAACATTGTTTTACTAGGCGATGCCAAAGCTACAGCCCATTATTCTATTGGTTCAGGAACAAAATTAGCCATGGACAGTGCCATTGGATTATCCGATGCCGTGATGGCTCACCCAAATAATGTACAAGCCGCTTTTGCACAATACGATAAAACCCGAAGAAATACGGTAGAAATGATTCAGTATGCCGCTATCGTTTCATTAGATTGGTTTGAAAATATGGATCGTCACATGCAACATACGTTTCAGCAATTTGCTTTTGGTTGCATGACCCGTTCTAAAAAAGTAACTTATGAAAACTTACGTTTGAGAGATAGTTCATTTACAGATAAAGTTTTGGTTGAGTTTAATGACAATTGCAATATCAATATCAAAAATCAATCAGCTGCGTTTTCAAAATTCAAACTAAGAAATTTAGAATTACAAAATCGTATCGTAATGTCTTCAATGGGGCAATATGTAGCAGAAAACGGATTGGTAAATGATTGGCATTTTCAGCATTATACATCAAGAGCCGTAGGCGGTTTAGGATTAATTCTGACCGAAATGACCGCTGTTTCTGATACTGGAAGAATTACTGAAGGATGCGCAGGGATTCATACCGAAAACCAAGTAAACGCTTGGAAACGAATTACTGATTTTATTCACCAATATACCCAAACAAAAATCGGAATTCAATTAGGACACTCAGGAAGAAAAGGCTGTTCAAAAATTCCTTGGGAAGAACAATTTCAGGGAAATAAATGGGAGTTGCTTTCAGCTTCTGCTATTCCTTTCAATGAAAATTATGATTGTCCAAAAGAAATGACTTTAGAAGATATGAAATTGGTTAAAAATCAATTTGTGCAAGCCTCAAAAAATGCTAATGAAGCTGGTTTTGATATGATTGAATTACAAGCGCATCACGGATTTTTATTGGCCTCTTTTTTGTCCCCGTTAACTAATATTCGTAACGATGAATTTGGTGGAAGCGTTGAAAATCGATTAAAATATCCAATAGAAGTTTTTACAGCCATTCGAGAAGTGTTTCCAAATGAAAAACCAATCTCTGTTCGAATATCAACAACCGATTGGGCTGAAAACGGAATTTCAGAACAAGATGTTTTTGTTATTTCAGAAGCGTTTAAAAAAGAGGGTGCTGATATTATTAATGTTTCCACAGGAAATACGGTTGCTAACCAAAAACCACAAACTGGAAGAATGTGGCAAACGCCTTTCTCAGATGCGGTTCGAAATACAGTTCATATTCCAACAATAACTGCAGGATATATTCAAGATATTGACCAAATTAACACGATTATTTTAAACGGAAGAGCCGATTTAGTAGCACTTGGAAGACCTTTGTTATTAGATGCAAATTTTGTACGAAATGCGCAAGCGTATGAACAATTTCGCGCAACAGATATTCCAAATTCCTATAAAATGGGCATTTCACATTTGTATCCATTAAAAGCTGCCGAAAGAAAACAAGCAGAAGGAATGAAAAAAGCGTTGAAACCTAAGAGTAATAAGAAGTAATTAATAATGAAAGATAATTTCGTTCAAATAAATTTACCTAATCTGGAATTACAACCAGAATATACCTTTTTGGATTTACCAAAATTCCAACAACCTGAACTATTGAATTGCGTAGATAAACTATTAGATTCTCACATCAAAGAAGGTCGAGGAAATTCGATTTGCATTCGAACTTTTGAAGAAACGTGGACGTATCAAGATTTGTATGAAAAAGCCAATCAAATTGCACATGTTTTAGTCGAAGATTTAGGTTTACAATCCGGAAATCGAGTATTATTGCGTTCGGCGAATAACCCAATGATGGTCGCGTGTTGGTTTGCGGTTTTAAAAGCAGGCGGAATTGTAGTTGCAACCATGCCATTATTACGTGCTAAAGAAATAACAACCATTATAGATTGTGCTGAAATTTCTCACGCCTTTTGCGATAGCGATTTAGCTGAAGAAATGAATTTAGTCCAATCAAATTTTCTAAAAAAAGTGAGTTTCTACAGAGATTCCGATTTAGAAAAATTAATGGCATCCAAACCAAAAACATTCGACAATTATCTATCAAAATCAGAGGATGTGGCACTAATTGGTTTCACTTCGGGCACCACAGGTTTACCAAAAATGACGGCGCATTATCACAAAGATATTTTGAATATTTGCGAAGCATTTCCAAATTATTCGTTGCAGCCCACTTCAAATGATATTTTTATTGGAAGTCCGCCCATTGGTTTTACTTTTGGTTTAGGTGGGTTGGTGTTGTTTCCAATGTATTTTGGAGCAGCAACTTTTTTAATCGAAAAACCAAGTCCAGATGTATTGTTGAAAGCCATTCAAGATTATAAAATCACGATTTGTTTTACAGCTCCAACCGCATGGCGAATTATTACAACAAAAATTCAAGACTACGATATTTCGAGTTTACGAAGATGTGTTTCGGCAGGTGAAACATTACCGTTAAAGGTTTGGCAAGATTGGTATGATGCCACAGGGTTAAAAATTATTGATGGCATTGGTGCTACCGAAATGTTACATATTTTTATTTCGTCAAACGAAGAGAACATGAAACCTGGCGCTACTGGAAAAGCGATTTCTGGTTACGAAGCAAAAATTATTGACCAACAAGGAAACGAATTACCAAGAAATGAAGCTGGAAGATTGGCGGTTCGAGGAATTACGGGTTGTAAATATTTGAATCGAGAAGAAAAACAACGCGAATACGTTGAAAATGGCTGGAACATCACAGGCGATATTTTCCGTCAAGATGAAGAAGGGTATTTTCATTTTGTGGCTCGTGGCGATGATATGATTATATCTTCGGGTTATAATATTGCGGCAATTGAAGTAGAATCCGTACTTTTAACTCATGAAAATATTTTAGAATGTGCCGTTGTGGGTTTACCCGATGAAGAACGAGGTATGTTGGTTTGTGCGCATATTGTTTTAAAAGAACAAGAAATGGCAGATGAATCTTTAAAAATTCAGATTCAAAATTGGTTTAAAAACACAGCAGCGCCATATAAATATCCAAGAGTAATTCATTTTGTGGATTGTTTGCCAAAAACAGAAACAGGGAAAATTCAACGATTTAAATTGAAATAATAATTAGTGTTTAAAAAAACAGAAATATGCAATTTATAAAACAAGAAAAAGTTCGTTTTCAACATATAGATTATGCCGGAATAGTTTTCTATCCGAGATTTTTAGAAATGCTCAACGGTTTAGTTGAAGATTGGTTTGAAGAAGCCTTAGACAGACCTTTTTCAAAAATGCACGAAACTAATGGAATTCCAACAGTTGATTTGAAAATTCAATTCAAAAATGCCGCACGTTTGGGCGAAATATTAACCAAAAAATTGTGGGTAAAAGAATTAAAAAACTCTTCAATAATTTGTGGATTTGAGTTTGAAAACG
>NZ_JBIIWV010000122.1:0-6333 GCF_044338735.1 Flavobacterium sp.
TGAACATAAGAAATGGGTGAAAATTATACCTCGTGACGCTTACACGTATCTAGAATATCACTTCCTTGATAAAGAAGGAACTGAAATTATAGTAAAATAAACCGGGATGTATCCTGTAAAAAAAACCGCTAGTCGAAAGATTAGCGGTTTTTTTGTTTTTTAAAATTAGATTATTATTCCAATTCATATTCCAGTCGCACTGTAATTCGTGCGGTTTTGTTTTTACTATAAGTATCATTGTTTCCTCCGTAGCTGTCTTCTTCTGTAGAACCTTGACCGGTAATTTGAAACACACCCATGCTTGCCGATTTTAACTTTCCTAAATCGCCATCTGCTGTATTCACAATTTTTTGTGCGCGTTCACTAGCATCTTTTGACGCTTTTTGAATCAAGCTATGCTTTAAACTTGGCAAATCAGAATAGGTATATTGTATAGAATTTGAAGATAATTCAATACCCGAATTGATTAATTCAGATGTTTTACTAGACACTTCTTCAATTCTTTTCATTAATTCCGGGTTTTTTTTAGCCGAAAAAGAAATGGTCTGTGTGGCTTCATAACCATCAAAAACTTGCTCGTATTTCGTTTGATAAGCACCATCTGAACTTTCTGTTCTTATTTCTCTAAATCGCTTATTAAATTGAACGGCTCCAAAGGTAAATTCTTCTCTTTTGAATCCTTTGCTTAAAAAGAAATTCGACACAATTTTTTGATCAGAAATCATTTTATTGTAGGCTTCTTTGATATCAAAACTTTTGGTTGTAAAACTTCCCGACCATAAAATTTCGTCGGAAACAAAATCTTTTGTTCCTAAACCGATGACCGAAATCGTGTCTAAATTTTCATTACGATTTTTAAACGCAGTTCCTAAGACCACTGCCGAAATAATTACTGAAATACCAATAACTAAGGTTGATTTTAATTTGTTTTCCATAAATAAGGGATTTAATTTGTTTTAGTTTCTATTATCAAAAGGTATACCAAGTTTTTATAAAAACAATTATCGTTTATTTTTAAAAAAAGCCTTCATTAAATCGCTACATTCTTTTTCTAAAACGCCCGAAACGACTTGTGTTTTCGGGTGCAATTGTGTTCCCATTTTTTGATAACCCCTATTTTCATCGGACGCACCAAAAACAATTTTTGAAATTTGAGACCAATACAACGCTCCAGCACACATTTGGCAAGGCTCTAACGTTACATATAAAGTACAATCTTTTAAATATTTTCCGCCAATGAAATTCGCAGCACTAGTTATGGCTTGCATTTCGGCATGAGCCGTAACATCGTGAAGTAATTCTGTTAAATTATGCGTGCGAGCAATAACTTTATTATCAATCACAATAACTGCCCCTACAGGAATTTCGCCTTTTTCAAAAGCAATTTCAGCTTCTTGATAGGCTTTCTTCATAAAAAATTCGTCAGTAAAAATATCGTTCATAAATACAAAAATACAATAACCAATTCTTACTTTTGTACAGATATGGAAAATATGCTTTCAAAAATTTACAACCCTACCGATTTAAGGAAACTACCTGAAAATCAACTACCTCAATTAGCCAAAGAATTGAGAGACTTTATCATTGATATCGTTTCTAAGAAAGAAGGGCATTTAGGGGCCAGTTTGGGCGTTGTAGAGTTAACCATTGCGTTGCATTATGTTTTCAATACACCCGAAGATTTATTAGTTTGGGATGTGGGCCATCAAGCCTACGGGCATAAAATTTTAACCGAAAGACGTGCAATTTTTCATACCAATAGAGTATTAAATGGTATTTCGGGATTTCCAAAGCGAAGTGAAAGTGTTTATGATACTTTTGGCGTTGGGCATTCTTCAACTTCGATTTCGGCGGCTTTAGGTATGGCATTAGCTTCTCAATTAAAAGGTGAAATTAACAAACAACATATTGCAGTAATTGGCGATGCTTCCATTGCAAGCGGAATGGCTTTTGAAGGCTTAAATCATGCTGGAGTTACTGATGCTAATTTGTTGGTGATTTTGAATGATAACGCTATTGGAATTGATCCAAGTATTGGTGCTTTAAAGAACTATTTAACCGCGGTAAAAGAAGGTAAAAATCCAAAACAAAATAACATCATCAAATCCTTGAATTTTGATTATTCGGGTCCGATAGATGGACATGATTTACCAAAATTGATTTCAGAATTAGAACGTTTAAAATTGGTAAAAGGTCCAAAATTTTTACATGTAATCACCACCAAAGGGAAAGGATTACAATTGGCCGAAGAAGATCAGGTAAAATATCACGCACCGGGAAAATTTGATGCCGAAACAGGTAAAATTCATCCAAAAGACGAATCGCATTTACCACCTAAATATCAAGATGTTTTCGGACATACATTAGTAGAATTAGCCAAAGGAAATGAAAAAATCATTGGAATTACTCCGGCTATGCCAACAGGAAGTTCGATGAAATATATGATGGATGCATATCCAAAACGTGCTTTTGACGTTGGAATTGCTGAGCAACACGCTGTTACATTAGCTGCAGGAATGGTTACACAAGGCATGGTTGTTTTTTGCAATATTTACTCTACTTTTTTACAACGTGCGTATGACCAAGTAATTCATGATGTAGCGTTGCAAAATTTACCTGTTATTTTTTGTTTAGACCGAGCTGGTTTGGTGGGTGAAGATGGCGCAACGCATCATGGCGTTTTTGATATAGCTTATTTGAACTGCATTCCAAATCTGATTATTGCAGCACCAAAAGATGAAATAGAATTACGCAATATTATGTTCACTGCTTCTGAAGGAATTAATCAACCCATTGCGATTCGTTATCCAAGAGGTAGAGGTGAAATTGTAAATTGGCAACAACCTTTTGAAAAAATCGAAATTGGAATCGCAAAAAAACTTAGAAAAGGAACAAAAATTGCCATTTTATCTACAGGTACTATTGGAACAAATGTAACGAAAGCATTAGCTTCAATAGAAAATGAAGCGCTTTTTTCTCATTATCATTTTCCATTTATTAAACCTTTAGACGAAGTCGCTATCAATGACATTATAGAATCACATGAAGTGCTGATAACTATTGAGGACGGCGTAATTAAAGGCGGATTTGGAGCACAAATAAATTCAATTATTGCTTCAAAAAATTATACTATTTCAATATTAAATTTAGGTATTCCGGATATTTTTATTGAACATGGAACGGTTTTTGATCAACAACATTTTTGCAAAATTGACGTTCAAAGTTTAATTCATTTATTTAACACTTTTTCAGATGATTAAAAAGATTTGCCTTACTTTTTTATTGTTTTTTACCCTACAAAACAATGTTGCCCAGGTAACTAAAACCGAAGTTAAAGATAGTACTTCAAAATGGAGTAAAATAAACAAGATAGGTTTAGATGTTTCTCAAATTTCTTTTGTAAACTGGAATGCTGGTGGAAACAATTCGATTTCTGGTCTTTTAAGAGGTCATTTTATTAGAGCATACGTTGATGGTAATTTACATTGGAAAAATGAACTTATTACGCGCTATGGTATTAATAAACAAGAAGCTCAAGAAGCCAGAAAAACAGACGATCAATTGCAACTGAATTCAACTTTTGGGTATCGAAAAGACACGATTTCAAACTGGTTTTATGCTGGAAAATTTAATTTTAATACCCAATTTGCAAATGGCTATGCTTATCCAAATACCGACTTAGCCATTTCTAGAGCATTTGCACCAGCGTATGTTTTCTTGGGAATTGGTGCCGAATATTCACGTAAAGATTTGAACTTAAACTTGTATTTATCTCCTTTAACCAATAAAACAACCCTTGTGTTTGATCAACGATTAGCGAATCAAGGGGCATTTGGAGTGACCAAAGCGATTTATGACACTAATGGAAATTTAATTAGAGAAGGAAATAACACAAGAACTGAAATAGGTATTTTAATTACCAATCAATGGAAAAAAGAAATTTGGACAAATATTAATTTAGAACACCGCATCAGTCTTTATTCTGATTATATTAATAAATTTGGAAACATTGATTTAGATTGGCAATTACAATTAGCCATGGTCGTGAATCAATATGTAAAAGCAAATATTGGTACTCATTTAATTTATGATGATGATATCAAATTCAAAGAAGAAATTGCAGGTGTTCAAGTTACTAAAGGTCCTCGCGTTCAATTGAAACAAATATTAGGAGTAGGAATTGAATATAATTTTTAATAAAAAAAGCCGCTAAATAATTAGCGGCTTTTTTATTAAAACAATATGAATTATTGAAGAATTATTTTTTCTGAATAAGAAAGCGCCTCTCCTTTAACATTCAAGATATAAATCCCTTTTTGGAATCCTTGAAGATTGACGGTATTTACTTTCATATAATCTCCTGCATTTGAAAATACTTTTCTTCCATTAATATCATATACTTCAACAGTAATGTTTCCAGCATAATTATCAATAGCAATATTTACAATTCCGTTTGAAGGATTTGGATATACTTTTATTCCTTTATTTAAGACATTGTTATCTGTAGATAAAGAAGTTGCTGTGAATTGCCCTGAAAAAATACCTCTACCATAAGTAGCGGCAAATACTTTATTATCATTTCTTACATCTAAATCCACAACTTTCACATTGCTCATACCATTATAAGACTGATTCCAAGTTGGTGATGAATCATTAAAATTATTAGTATACCACACTCCAAGTTCGGTTCCAACAATTACTTCATCAGCATTTAATGGATTTCTTAATATACATTTTACTGGTAGGTCAGGTAAATCACCCTCTTTTGAAACCCATGTTGTACCGCCATTTGAAGAATACCAAATACTAACAACATTATAATTGTGCATAGTAACAAAAATTTCATTTTCATTTGCACCATATTCAACATCTGAAATACTTCCTACAAAACTTGGCCCAGTTATATCAGCCCAAGTAGATGCAGGAGTTGTATTTGTTGAAGGATTTTCAACTATCACACTTAATAATTTACCTAATCTGGTGCCAACTAACAATTTAGATGTTGCTGTTGTATATTTTGACACAGAAATAGCAGTTGGAGACGATGTTAATAATGCATTACTGAGTAATTTTTTTTGAATAGTCCCAGTTTTTATATTCTTATATCTTCTAATTTGATATGCTGGCGTAGAATTTGAATAGTCAGAATACAGAATATCTAAATTAGAATCTAGTGCCATGGGTGCTATAAATGCTCCATTGTTTAGACTTTCATTGTTAATGTTTCTACGATCTCCAGTAATTGTGGTGTAATTTATGTTATTATTATAGACGTAATTTGAAATATAATAATTATCAGCACCTTGGTCAAACATAGTATAAGCGCCATCTCCACCTTGAGTTTCATCACTGGAATTAATCCCTGATGATGCGTTTTCAAAATACTGAGTACCATTGTCTTGTGCTCCAGCTGCAAAATATTCTCCAGTTAAACCACTAACAGGAGTGGTAGGTGCTACTCCAACACTGTAAAACTGTGTTACATTTAAACCATTATTTCTTGCTTCGGTTAAAGAACCTCCATTATTTGAATAATAAACACCTCCATCATTTCCAAAAATCATTCTTGTTGATGAACCAGGAGCAAAAGCCATTCCGTGTTGATCGGCATGAACTTCTTGAAAGCCAAAACTACCATACCAATGACTAAATTGACCCCATGAAGCTCCACCATCAATTGATTTGAACAAATCAATACCACCAGTATATACTGTTTGATCGTTATTAGGATCTACTTCTAGCATTAAATCATAAAAAGCTTGTCCTCTTGTAAAATCTGCTCCAACACCAGGATCTGCATCTGCAGGAAGAACTAATGTTGCTGTTGTAGTAAACCCATTTGTAGTTTTATATAACCCAACTGCTTCGGTTGTTGATAATTCTGCTAAAACGTATACTTTGTTTGCGGTGGTACTTGAAACGGCAATTTGAGTTCTATCGCCACTTGCAACCGTATATGCTAAAGTAAAACTAGTTCCATCTGTAGATGAGAAAATTTTTCCACCACCGTCTCCATATACTACACTATTTGTTGTAGAAACCCATATTTTATTATCGGCAGCAATTGCAATATCATTTGGACAATGTCTATTTCCGTTTGCTGTTAATGGCAATGCTACTTCTGTCCATGAAGATCCACCATTAACCGATTTAAATAATCCATAACCTGGCCCACCTAAGTAAGTTGCAGCATTTGCAGCTCCATAAAAAGAATCTCCTGCAGCTACATAAATTTCAGGTACTCCACCATTATTACGTACTTTAATGTCATTAATATGCTGCTTACCCGGAACTAAATTACCCGTAAAAGCTCCAGGAACAACCGGATTTAAA
>NZ_JBIIWV010000124.1:0-6264 GCF_044338735.1 Flavobacterium sp.
TTTGGCTCTTCAGCAATTACGTTAACGCCGAGCAGTGGAACAGTAGCTAATACAACCCTTTATGCACGTTTGATAGCTGGTCTAGGTCTTGGTACGGGTGGTTCAAATACTGTAAGACAAGTAAATGTAGCAGCAACTGGAACGACCACTAAAACAATCCAATTCACAGCATCTGTAAATGGCATTAACACTTCAGGAATCACCGGAAGTGCTTTGAGTTATGTAACAGGCAGTGGCCCTTCAGCTGAAGGTTCGTTTACTGTTACGACGAATGGTTTAACAAGCGATTTGGTGGTGACACCAGGTTCTGATTTGGATGTATCAACTACTTCAGGCACTGGTTTCCAGTCAACTGCCATCACTTTACCTAGTACGACTACTTCACAGGTAATTTACAGCAGATTGAAAACCGGTCTTTCCGCTGGATCTTATAGTGGTGCATCTACAGCGGTTGTGGTTTCATCCACTGGATTCACAAGTGCAACAAAGCAGTTTACAGGAACTATAACAGATCCTCCAACTACTTGGAATGGTACAAGTTGGTCCAATACAAGCGGGCCTACAACTTCAATTGACGCAATAATTGACGGAAATTTTTCAACAACTGTATCTGGGGTTACCGCAGGATTTACAGCAAAAACATTAACTGTTAATGCGACAAGATCATTTACTATTAATAGTGGTCATAATATAACAGTTGCCGGAGCAATTACTAACAATGGTACCATAACTGTAGAAAACAATGCCAACTTGATACAAGTAAACAATGTAGCCAATACAGGTTCTGGAACAGCAATTGTAAAAAGAAACAGTGCTTCTATACAATTATATGATTATACGTTGTGGAGTTCGCCAGTGGCTGGACAAAATTTAAAGGCATTTTCCCCTAATACTCTTAATAATAGATTTTATAGCTATGATTATAGCCAGAATTTATATAGCGAGATAGACCCTTTAAACACATCATTTTCACCAGCAACAGGCTATTTAATTCGGGCTCCTAATACTTGGACTGCTGCAACTCCAAACACTTTTAATGGTGTTTTCACAGGAGTTCCTAATAATGGAAATATATCTCTTTCAGCTTCAGCACTTGCTTCTGATAAATTTTATGCTGTAGGAAATCCATATCCTTCAACCATTTCTGCAGATTTATTCCTTAATGGAAATACAACAGGTGGAACATTGTATTTCTGGAGAAAAATAAATAATGCTACAACTACGCCTACTACTTCCTATGCAACCTATACTCTAGCTGGAGGAGTAGGAACAGGAACACCAAATTCAGGGGGTAGTTCATCAATTACTCCAGATGGAACAATTCAAGTTGGACAAGGTTTTATAGTAAAAACGGGTGCTTCCTCACCAGCATCATTGAATTTTACTAATGCTATGAGAACTTCAAGTAATACTAGTCCATTTCTAAGAACTACTGAAAACAGAAGCCGTTTTTGGTTGAACTTAACTTCTAGTACTGGTGCTTTTTGTCAAACAATGGTTGCCTACATGCCAGAAGCTACTTCAGGTGTAGACAATGCTATTGACGGTCGTTATTTTAATGATTCTCCAATTGCTTTAACGTCAATAATCAATGCTGAGGAATATACCATACAAGGTCGTGCCCTTCCTTTTGCAACGTTAGATACCGTTCCACTTGGTTTTAAAACGGATGCCGCAGGAAACTACACTATTGCAATTGACCACGTAGATGGATTGTTCAGTAGTGGACAAGCCATTTACCTTATAGACAATTTACTAAATACCGTTAACAATTTAAGTGCAGGAAGTTACTCATTTGCAAGTGCCATAGGAACTTTTAATTCTAGATTTGAAGTGGTGTACCAAAGTGCTTTGGCGGAAACCAACCCAACATTCACAGCCAACAGCGTAATTGCTTTTAGCGAAAATGATGAAATCAGAATCAATTCAGGAAGTACGATTATGGAGCTTGTTCGCGTGTATGATTTACAAGGTCGTTTGTTGGTTGAGAAAAAACAAATCAATTCCTCAGAAACCAAATTATCTACAACAGCAACAAACCAAGTGTTGCTTTTAGAAATTACAGCAGCTAATGGATTAAAAGTTACAAAAAAAATAATACAATAATCATCATTAATACACTTTAGAAATTATGAAAAATAAAGCCATAAATACCGTAGTGTTTTGTTTGATACTCTTATCTAACTTGAATGGAATTGCACAAGAAGCGCCAGGAGACCAAAATGGAACAGGGGATCTAGAAAGTCAAGACGTACCAATAAATGATTATATAATTCCGATGTTATTGATAGGGATTGTAATTGGTTATCGATTACTAAAACACAAAAAACTATTAGCAAAATAAGCTAATTGTCATTTCATTCAAAACCACGCTCAAGGCGTGGTTTTTGTTTTAAACAAATAGATAATATACTACTGTTAAATTACTTTTACTAGAGAAAAATAGCCGTTTAAGCAATCCAAAAACACAATATAGTTCCATGTTAATCAATTAATTAGAAACACATCGAAAACCTAAATGTTCCATTGAAGAATCCGCTGAACTTTTCATTCTTGCCGACACTCGATAACCGCTACAATAGGATTCATTACATAAAAATGATCCTCCTCTCATCACTCTCTTTTCAACCAACGGTTCATCGGGATCATAACTTTTAGTAGGCCCGATTGGGTTTATTGTTACTTTGACTTTCTTAAACGAATCGTAGTACAAATTGTTGTATTTATCGGCACACCATTCCCAAACATTTCCAGACATATCATACAATCCATAATCATTTGCTGGAAATGATTTTACTGGGGCTGAGCCAACAAAACCATCACTAACTTCATTTTTATAGGGGAAATTTCCTTGAAAATAGTTGCAATGAAATTTCTCTTCATCTACTTTTTCATTTCCCCAGGTATATACATTTTTTGATAATCCTCCTCTTGCAGCAAATTCCCATTCCGCTTCAGTTGGCAAACGTTTTCCTGCCCATTTACAATAAGCATTTGCATCGTCCCAACTAATATGTACCACAGGATAATTATCTTTTCCGTCGATATTACTGTCTTTTCCTTTGGGATGTTTCCAATTGGCTCCATGTGACCAATTCCACCATTGGCTGTAATCTTGAAGACTCACCTCGCCACTAGTTGGTACAAAAACCAAAGAGGCAGCTTTAAGTGTTTCAGCATCTGGTTTTGGAGTGTCTGGAGGTAATTGTTTTTTTAATTCGTCCCAAACAATATCTTTTTCAGCGGTAGTAACATAACCTGTGGCGGCAACAAATTTAGCAAACTGTGCATTGGTAACTTCAGTAATGTCCATGAAAAAACCGTTTAATTTTACTTGGTGCTTAGGGAATTCATCCTGACTCGCTTGGTCATTATCTCCTCCCATACTAAAAATACCACCCGGAATCCAAACCATGCCTTCGTGAGTTTTCTTGTCTGTAATTTTCAACGAATTTGAAACGTTTGTATTTGATGAATTATTCACTAACCTATTTGGAATTGCTGTTGTACAACACGTTTCTTTTGTAGTTGTTTTTTTTGGAACTACTTTCTTATTTGATTTTTGTTGTGCTACACAAACATTTACTGTTATTATTAAATTTAACCACAGAAAAATGATCAAAAAATTATTTTTCATAATATTATAATTTGAAGCGCTAAATTAATTTAAAATATTTTTATTTATCCTGGCTTTAGCTAAGAAATAATTATTTTAGCTTTTAAATCCTTTGCAACAACCTTTTCGCTTTTTTTAAGATTCTATTGCACTACTTGTATGGAATTAGTTTGTTTACGAATTCCGCTATTTATAATGTTTATTTAAATAAATTTCATTTTTTTGAATTCATTTTCAGAAACGAAATATAAAAACAAACCAGGTTCTACCAGAATATAGTATACAAGGCAACCAAGATACCAGTTACTAATAAACTACCGGCTAAAAACCCACTATTTACTTTAAACATAGAGGAGTCTATTTCTAATCCTTTAGATTTTATTCCTCGTTTTTGATCAAATAAACTAATAACTATCATTACAGCTACACAGATTACAAATACAAATCCCATACGGTCAATAAATGGAATTTCATACAAACTAGTTCCATTCTCTTGAGGGACTAATACAGCGAAACCTGTTGAATTTAAAAACTCTAAATTCATCCAATTGGGTAAAAACTTAAATACAACTGACAATATGAAACCTCCAATGGTTGCAAACATGGCAGCATTTGAACTTGTTTTTTTCCAAAAGAATCCTAAAATAAACATGGCGAAAACCCCAGGACTAACAAATCCAGTGTATTCTTGAATAAATTCGAATCCTCCTTTTTTGTCAATTCCTAAGTGTGGTGCAATAACAACCGCTAACATCATGGCTATAAAGACAGCCCATTTTCCAACTTGCACCATTTTCTGTTCACTACAATCTACATCAATTTTTTTCTTGTAAATGTCCAATGTAAAAATGGTAGCAATACTATTTACTTTTCCTGCCAATGAGGCAACAACTGCAGCGGTTAAAGCGGCAAACGATAAACCTTTTAACCCAACTGGCAATAAGTTTAACAATACTGGATAGGATCTATCTGGATTTAAAACGCCATCAGGACCTAGTAATTCTGTTTGCAAACCACCTTTTGTATAAATTACATAAGCAGCAATTCCAGGTAAAACAACAATAACAGGCATTAATAATTTTAAGAAAGCAGCGAATAGAATTCCACTTCTAGCAGTTTTTAAATCAGCACCTAACGCTCTTTGAGTTATATATTGATTACAACCCCAATAATTCAAGTTTACAATCCACATACCTCCTAATAAAACCGTAAGACCGGGCAAACTTGGAAAATTTGAACTATCTTTTTTAAATATCATGTGGAAATGGTCGCCTGATTGATTCAACATATAATTGAATCCGTTTACCATGCCATGTTGTCCATTTAATTCTGCTACTTTATCTAATGCTAAATAAGTAGTTACTAAACCACCAAAAATTAGGAAAACCACTTGAATGACATCGGTATAACCGATAACTTTCATACCTCCTAAAGAAATAATAATAGCAAAGAATGCTAAACCATACATGCACAAATCAAGATTAATACCTGAAATTCCGTTAATTGCTAAAGCCCCAAGGTATAGGATAGAAGTTAAATTAACAATTATATACAATAGCAACCAGAAAACAGCCATAATCATAGCAATATCCCCGTTATACCTTTGATTAAGGAACTGCGGCATTGTATATATCTTATTTTTTAGGTAAACAGGAATAAAAAACACGGCTACAATAATTAACGTCAATGCAGACATCCATTCGTAGCTTGCAATAGCCAATCCCATTTTAAACCCATTGCCTGACATAGCAATAAATTGCTCAGACGAAATGTTGGAAGCAATTAAGGAAGTTCCAATAGCCCACCAAGTTAACGATCCTTCAGCCAAGAAGTAATCATGCGAAGCAGAGTTTTTGGCTGTTTGTTTTCGTTTGTAAATCCAATAGCCATATCCAGCTACTATAAAAAAGTAAACAAGAAAGACCATGTAGTCTGCAAATTGTAATGTATTCATAATTTTGTTTTTTAGGTTAATTAAATTAATAGTGTAAAATATTTTAATCTATTTTTATTTTTAAGATGCTATTGAAAGTTATTTCTTCCTAACTCTCTGTTCCCATTTCCAAGCGCTTTCCATTGCCAGTTACTACTATTTTCATGGTTTATTTACTTTTATAATGTACATCAGATAAATCTCTTAACATTTTAGCGCTTTTTTCAGCAGTAATGTCTCGTTGAGATTCTCCCATCATTTCATATCCTACCATAAATTTTTTAACTGTTGCCGAACGCAATAAAGGTGGATAAAAGTGCATGTGAAACTGCCACTCTGGGTGAAGTTCCCCATCGGTTGGTGCTTGATGAATACCAGAGGAGTAGGGGAAAGAAGTCTCAAAAAGATTGTCGTATTTTATAGTTAATAATTTAAGAATACTAGCATAATCTTCAATTTCATTAGCAGTAAAATCTGTAATTTTTGTGATAGGACGTTTGCAAATAATCATTGTCTCAAATGGCCAAATTGCCCAAAAAGGAACTAAGGCAACAAAATTATTATTTTCAATGACAATGCGCTCTTTTAGTTTTAATTCTTCATTTAAATAGTCAATTAAAAGATTGCTTTTATTTTTATCAAAATAGGCTTTCAAACTATTTTGTGTTTTCTCTACTTGGGTTGGTATAGATGATTGTGCCCAAATTTGTCCATG
>NZ_JBIIWV010000125.1:0-6238 GCF_044338735.1 Flavobacterium sp.
AATCAGAATTTTCTAAAAAATCACTTGATACTTTATCATAAATAATATTGTTTTCGGTGAGAATCACGTGCTTTCCGCTCAAATAAAAATTCAGATTGGTGTCTTTGAAAATGGCTTTCAAAAGGGTATCAATTGATGTTTTTTCAAAATTTTCATTTATAGAAACGGCATTATTTTTTAACCATTTTTTTTGATAAAAAAAGGAAAAATTTGTTTGTTTTTCAATTTGATTTAATGCTTCGGTTAAATTGGCTGCGTTGATTTTAACTGATATTGTATCACTTTTTTGTGAAAATATTGACAAACTAAAAAATATGATAATAATGGTAAATCTTTTTTTCATATTGATTAGTTGTTTGAATTTAATTGGTCAATAAATCTAAAAATTTTCTCAAAAAATTCAGTTTTATTATCGTTTTCTTGTTTAGCATTTTCATTATAAAATGTATTTATTTCTTTTTTATAGTTTGGAAATAAATTCACAATATGTTTCTTATTTTTGATAGGAATGAATGAGTTGTTTTTCAAAATCAAAAACTCATTAAAAGTTTCAAATTCCATAAAAATTTCTTGATTTTTTATAGACTCTCTTTTTGATTTCTTATGTTTAATATAAAAAATAAAATTTTTTGCAATAAAATTTTCTTCATAAAATCCATTACTAATTTGGTTTGATGAAATACTTAAATTAACAAACTTTTTATTGTGTAAAATAAATTCGTTTACCTTATTTTCAATTAAAATTGTCCCATAATTTTCAGATTCTCCAAATGGCTTAAAAACTAATACATCTCTATTGATGTCATATTTTAAGTTTATTTTATTGTAATCTTGATGGTCATATTTTATGGTGCACAAAATGAATTTATCACTAAAAAAAAATGGATGAGTGGTATTAGTTCTATACGTATTAAAATAAAATTTTCCGTTATTTAAAGGTAGATTGTGTTTACCAATTGTATCATCAAATAAATCTTCAATACTTTTTTGAGAATATACATTTATATTTATAAACAAGGTGATAGCTAAAATTCCGAAAAAACATTTTTTCATTTTCATGCTTTGAATAATTTTGAGCAAGTTAGTTAAATTAGTTAATTAATATTGTTAAATTTTGGTTCTAATTTTTTTTAAACCAAAAGCATTATTTCAAATATTTGAACTGGATCTTTACCATTACTATTTTAGTTAATTAAACTTGTGGCGAGTCTTTTTTCTCAATTGGTTTTCATCTATTGAAGATTATGTTATTATGGCATCTCATGGAGTTAAGGTTTCTAAAGCTTTTTGGTCTCACGCTTTGTATTTTTATCTAATTTCACTTCTTATTCAACAGTAATAATGTCAACTTTTCCAATTTCTTGTAAAATTTTAACTTAAGAAGCAATTTAACGATTAGTTACCTTCTTATTAATCTTTAGTTGTGTCTTTTGATTTCCTAACTCATAAAATTTTTAAGGTCAATATAAAAAAAAGAAAAAACACCAACTCAAATATTCAATTTTTAAACCTATTGAATATTATAAAATAAGATTAAAATATAATTATATCTCTAAAAAATTAGCAACATTTTTACCATTCCACGTCCCTATAAATTTATAAGGAATAAATCTTGCAAATAGTTCTTCTTTATACCATTTTAGTTTTCTGGTAAGACGAACCACCTCTTTGTGCTTTTCATTTTTATAGGCATAATCAATCATTTCTGCTTGGGTTTTCCAAATGCTCAAAGTTGCTTGTTGGATTAAAGGCCATTCGCCAACGCCTATTGAAAGCGCTAATCCATCGTACTCTTCTAAACTTTTACTTACTTGGCCTACTTTTCTCCAAAAAGAAATCAATTTTGAAAACCGAATACTAGCTCTTGTTAAAACCATAACAGGTTTATCTAAAGCCAAAGTGGCATTGGAAACAAAGGGTTGTTTTCCATCCCATTTTCCGTGCGCTTCTGCTGCGTGTGCAAAAACGGTGAATGACTCGGCGCTTCTCGATTTATAATTGTTAAAAAATGAATTGTTTTCAAAAAAAGCAGTAGCATTTATTTCTGATTCCCAAATACATAATAAGGCATACGTACCAAAGTTGGGTTTTGAACTAAAACCATTTTCAGCACCCGAACCCAACAATTTGTAGAACACCAATCCTTCAATATTTTTGAAATGGGCATGACCTATTTGCATTTGCGAAAATGCCCAAAGTTTATTGGAAAAAGTTTCCAATTTAAAAAAAGTACAAGTGGTTATTTGGCTCATTAGTTTGTGTTATATTTTAGAAGGATTTATAATCCATCCTGATTTAGATTATTTTTTTTCAACTACTACTATTTGTACGCCCATTGGAACTAGTTTTTCAAAAGCAAAAATTGGAAATGTAATCACTTTTAAAAACACAAGCGACCAAAAATGTTTAGACATGCTGCCAGACCAATCAACTCCTTTTTTTTGCATTTTGCCAAGCCACCATAGGGTAAACGCATCAAGAGTTCCGTATCGTAAATGGTTTTTAATTTCCCATTTGTCTTTTTGAAACAAAAGGTCAAAACTTTTTTTGGTTGGTAACGAAATGTGCCTTGGACTGTGCCAACCTTGCCAATACGATTTTTGAATTTTTGCGCTAATGCTAGTATAATCAGGTACTTCAATAATTAATTTTCCTCCGTGTTTAAGGCAATTATAGAGTGCTTCTATGGTTTGACCCGGGTTATAATCGTGCTCTAAATAATGCCAAAGTGTAATTACGTCAAATTGTTTATCAGAAACATAATCTTCAATCGCTATTTTTTTAAGTTCTAAGTTGGGAAAACTTTTATCTTTCCAGCCTGAATTTGAAAAATCAATTCCAGTGCATTTTGCTTTTGATTTTTGTTCTAAAATTTCCAAAAAACTTGGATTGCCACAACCCACATCAAGAACATTAAGGTTAAGATTATTTTTTTTAAGATATTTTTTTACGAGAGTAACACGTTTTAAATCTAATTTTTTTTGACTATTAGCTACAAATGAACCATACTTTCCCCAGGCTTCGGATCCTCTATAAGGCAAGTAACTTTCTGTATAATAATTTTCTAATCGTTCAGGAGTTACTGGATTTGTTAAAAATATGGCTTCGCAATTAGTACAAATAGCAAATGTATAAAGCTCATTATTTGGCTCATGCATTAGCGCATTTGTAGATAGGTAAAAAGAACTTTCGATTTTTTTACAAATCGGGCAATTGGCAGCATTTTTAGTTTCCATTCGATAGTTTAATTTATGAACAGCTTATGAAAAATATATAGAATAAACCAAAGTATAATATAAAACCTTATGCTATAAACTAGGACATTTATTCAGATGCTTGCTGTTTTATGCGTTTGCGATTTTAGCATGCTTTAAGGCAGCTTGAATATATTTTTTCTTAATAATTAGCATTCCAAAACTTTCGCCACCTTCTTTTCCTACATTTTTGTGATGCATTTTGTGTGCTCTACGCAAAGCCAAAACATAGACATTTTTTGTTTTAGTTAGCACCTTGAAACGTTGATGAATTACTAAGTCATGAACTACAAAATAGGCTAAACCATAGAGTAAAATTCCAAAACCAACCCATGTGTACCAAGCATATTGGTTCATCATACCAAACATAATAAGTAACCAACTTGGCACGGCATAAATGATAAAAAATAAATCATTTCGTTCAAACCAACTTTTATGGTCTTTTTTATGATGATCAGCATGAAAATACCACATAAAGCCATGCATAATATATTTATGATTTGCCCAAGCCGAAAATTCGGTTAGAATAAATGTAACTAAAACAATGCTACAATTAATTAGTATTTCCATGTTAAATAAATATAAATAATGAACTAAAAAATATAATTTGTAAAATCAATATAATCAATGAAACCGTTCGATT
The DNA here is from genome assembly GCF_044338735.1 of Flavobacterium sp. Classification (GTDB taxonomy): domain Bacteria; phylum Bacteroidota; class Bacteroidia; order Flavobacteriales; family Flavobacteriaceae; genus Flavobacterium. Next base: position 3,898 of record NZ_JBIIWV010000125.1, read on the forward strand.
GCTTTTAATTAGTATAGGATAAAAAAAGTACGATATAAAAAAAGCAACTCCAATCCAACCCAAGTAATTATGAATACCTGGTAGTCCACTTTCAAATTGCCAAAAATCGAGTTTTGGGGCTACTTGTTCTATAAGCAAATCAATAAGTGTAACTAGTAAAGCAGCTACAACCAATACCGTTATTTTGTTTGCAAAGAAACTACTTACTATTCTAATTCCGGCACAAATTAGCATAGCCCAATTGATAGAGATGATTAGTGGGACTTCAAGTAATTTAAAGCCCAATCCATTCCCATAAGAATATTTTCCAAAAATTAACCCGGTTTTTACGCCAATTACTTCAATAATATAACCTAAAAAAGCTATGGTAAAAAAGGCTAGTAAGAATTTTTTGTCGGCTACAGGAATGTGAATTAAAAAAACAAAACAAGTAAGCAATAAGGTGTACGGTGTAAAAGGACTAAAAAAAGGAGGATTCATTACAAATCCAATTGATCCTGAAACATATACCAGAATCAAGAAATATAAAAAATAAGATTTGTACGTTTCTTTCATTTCAATTCTTTTTCTACTATAAGTTGACTGGCTATTTTTGCACTAAAAAGGCATAAAGGAATTCCTCCGCCAGGATGTACACTTCCACCCACAAGAAACAAATTTTTGATACTTGATGAAAAGTTGGCATGTCTTAAAAATGCTGCAAATTTATTGTTGCTAGAATTGCCGTAAAGCGATCCGCCGTATGAAGAGGTTTGGTTTTCTATATCAACTGGACTTAGCGTATTTTCTGAAATGATGTATTTTTCAATATCTGTTTTCAACATCGTATTAATTTTGGCAACAACATTTTTTCGAATAGTTGCTGCATAATCTACACTCTCATTTTTATTGTGCGGCACATTAACCATTACAAACCAGTTTTCGCAACCTTCTGGCGCATCAGTTTTGCAATATTTTGAAGTGATATTGACGTAAATCGTAGGATCATCAATTGGAAATTGTTTTGAAAACAAATGATCAAATTCCTTTTTATAATCATCACTAAACAAAATATTATGTAGCCCTAACGCTTCAAATTCTTTATTAATTCCCCAATAAAAGACATAAGCACTACTTGATTTCTCTTGTTGAATTAGTTTTTTAGGAGTGAAAGATTTAGGTAAAAGATATTTATAAAGCACATGGATATCTACATCGCTTGCCACAATATCAAAAGGATAACTGACTCCGCTACTTTTAATTGCAGATATGCGTTTATTAGTTCCTACATCTAATTTTTCAACAGCTGCATTATAGTTGATAGTTACATTAGCTTCTTCTGCTAGTTTGACTAAATGTGTTGTAATTTGATGCATGCCTTTCTTAGGTAAATAAGCTCCAAGATTAAACTCTAAATGCGAAATCATATTCATCAAAGCCGGCGCTTTATAGGGATTTGAACCATTATAAGTCGCAAATCGATTAAATAACTGTACCGTTTTTGGATTGGTAAATGTTTGCGAATTTTTTTCGTTCATCGTACTGAATAATCCTAAAAATGGAGAAAAAAATATCCCTTTTAAAGTCTTAAAATTAATAAAATTTTTCAGTTGATGAAGCGATTGCTTTAAAAATAAATCTTCTGTGGTTTTAAAATAAAAAGCATTGCGTTTGATGTATTTTAAAACAGTTTCTTTTTTTTCATTTAATTTTAGATGTACTTCTTCTGCGAAATCATCCAAATTAGCAGCTGCTTTTAGTTGCGTTCCATCCGAATAAAAATAATTAGTAATGACATCTAATTTCTGGTATTCAAATGAATGGGCGCTACCTTGTAGACTAGTTAATTCATCTATTAACGAAGGCATTGTAAATAAGGAGGGCCCTTTATCGAACCGAAATCCATTTATATTTAGTTCACTTAATTTCCCTCCAGGATAACTATTTTTTTCAAAAATGGTTACCTTAAACCCTTGATTAGCCAGTCGAATTGCCAATGCAAGACCTCCAATTCCAGCTCCAATTATACCAACGGTTTTTGTCATTATATTTTAAATAAAATAGTGACGTAAAATTAATTTTTTACTAAAGGTTAAAAGTATAACAAAAGTTAAAAAATTCCTATAAATATAAAAATCAATTACTAACAAAAAACTTCAAATTTATGCTTGTTTAAAGATAAAAACCCCAATTTAGATTATAAATTGGGGTTTTTGGTAAACTATAAATAAATAAATTATTCTTTTTTCTCTTCTCTTGGAGGTCTTGGTAAAAGTGCTTTTCTTGACACTTTTTCTTTTCTAGTTTTTGGGTCAAGTCCTAAGTATTTCACTTGGAATACATCGCCCATATTTACTACATC
>NZ_JBIIWV010000126.1:0-6216 GCF_044338735.1 Flavobacterium sp.
TTTTTCATTAAACGTAATTCCAAATCCGTGAGAAAAATATAACGTTTTACCAGGAGTAAGATTTTTCTTAACCGATTGCCAAGCTTCAATTTGTCCCGCATCTGAAAGTAAATATTGAATAATCGTTGCATTTTCGCACGCTTCTTCAATATCAAATAAGGTTTTGCCTTCTTCCCAACCATCGGCAAGGGCTTTATCCCAACTTTTTCCGCCTTTTCGTTGTCCAACGATGACCTTGAAACCGTTGTCTTTTAAATTTAAGGACTGTCCTGGTCCTTGCACGCCGTAACCAATTACTGCAATGACTTCGTTTTTTAATGTTTCCTGTGCTTTTTCTAATGGGAATTCGTCTCTTGTGATGACGGTTTCATTCACTCCTCCAAAATTTATTGTTGCCATTTTTTTTTAATTTTACATTTGAAATATTTGATCTTTTTTATCTAAAAACGTGTTATTTATTGATTGTAATGCTGGATTTTGCAGTTCCATTTCTACTACTTTTTTATGAATGCCGTCACTTGCGTTAATAATGGCAATTCTGGAACTTCTAACAAATTCGATTAACCCAAATTTGTCCAATTTATTTAATAATTTATTTATTTCATCGCCTTGCCCTGTGGCTTCAAAAACAGTATAATCGCTTCGTATCACTACTGCTTTTGCACCGTATTCTCGAAGTAATCGTTCTACTTTAACTTCCTTAATTATTACTTCTGTTGGGACTTTATACAAGGCCATTTGTTGCCAAACAATTTCTTCGTTTGTATTGCAATAGACTTTAAACACATCCACAATTTTTTCAATTTGTTTGACCAAATTTTTTACAACTGCCTCAGATTCAATTACGACAATAGTAAATCGATAGATATTTGGCACTTCACTTGGCGAAGTATTAAAACTTTCCAAACTGATTTTTCTTCTTGAAAACATAATGGCGATTTTATTGATCAATCCCACCTGATTTTCGGTATATATTGTAAGGGTAAACTCTTTTTTCATAACACATTTATTTACATATCTTCTTTACAAAGCACAATTTCTGACACTCCTTTTCCTTGTGGAACCATTGGAAAAACGTTGTCTTCCATTCGAACAGCCACTTCTAATAAATATGATTTTGGATGCGCTAACATTTCTTCTAAAGCTCCTTTCAACTCTTCTCTATTTTTGATGCAACTTCCTTTTATTCCATATCCTTTTGCAACTTGTACAAAATCTGGACTTTGAATATCGGTAAACGAATAGCGTTTTTCGTGAAATAATTCTTGCCATTGGCGTACCATTCCTAAAAAACTATTATTCAAAATCAGAATTTTCACGTTGGGTTGAAATTGCATAATGGTTCCTAATTCTTGAATGTTCATTTGCGCACCACCATCGCCCATTACAGCAATTACTGTTCGTTCTGGAGCTCCATATTTTGCTCCAATTGCAGCGGGTAAGGCAAATCCCATAGTTCCTAAACCACCACTTGTAATATTACTTCTGGTTTTATTTTGATACGAATATCGACAAGCTACCATTTGGTGTTGCCCTACATCGGTAACCGTAACAGCTTCTCCGTTAGTTAATTCGTTTATGAGTTGAATGACTTCGCCCATAGTAATTTCGCCTTCCGATGGAAATAATTCTGGCGTAATTAATTTTGTTGTTTCAATTTCAATCGCTTTATGAAATTTTGAAATCCATTCTTGATGAGATTTTTCTGTAATTCGTTCCGTTAATAAGGGTAAGGTGTCTTTACAATTTCCCCAAACTGGAACGGTTACTAAAACATTTTTATCGATTTCAGCTGGGTCAATATCCAAATGAATAATTTGTGCTTGTTTGGCGTATTTGTCTAATCTTCCCGTTACTCTATCGTCAAAACGCATCCCAATTGCAATTAAAACATCGCATTCATTGGTAAATAAATTAGGTGCATAATTTCCGTGCATACCTAACATTCCGACGGCTAAAGGATGGTTAGTTGGAATAGCGCTCATTCCCATAGTGGTCCAAGCTGCTGGAATTCCTGCTTTTTCTATAAATTGAAGAAATTCTTTTTCGGCATTACCCAAAATCACACCTTGACCGAAAATAACAAATGGCTTTTTGGCTTGATTGATAATTGCTGCGGCTTGCTCAATATAAGAAAGTCGAATATCGGGTTGTGGTTTATAACTTCTTATGAACTCGCATTTTTCATATCCTTTGTAATCGAATACTTGTAGCTGTGCATTTTTAGTAATATCGATTAAAACTGGGCCTGGTCTTCCGCTTTTTGCAATATAAAACGCTTTTGCCAATACAGACGGGATTTCAGAAGCATCTGTAATTTGATAATTCCATTTCGTAATTGGTGATGTTATATTTATTATATCCGTTTCCTGAAAAGCATCTGTTCCTAAAAGATGAGCAAAAACTTGTCCCGTAATACAAACCAAAGGCGTTGAGTCAATCATCGCATCAGCTAAACCAGTAACTAAATTTGTTGCTCCAGGTCCGCTTGTGGCGAAAACTACACCTGTTTTACCGCTTACTCTTGAAAACCCTTGTGCGGCATGAATAGCACCTTGTTCATGACGTACTAAAATATGATTTAATTGTTCTTTATAATCATACAAAGCATCATAAATTGGCATAATTGCACCTCCTGGATAGCCAAAAATAGTGGCGACATTTTCCGCTAATAAAGCATCAATTACTGCAACACTTCCTGAAATTTGTTTTACATCTAGCTTATTCTCTAGTTCTAATTCTTTTGTTTTCATTTTTATTTATTCATCAGTAACGCATCCGTTTGAAGCGTCGGTTACAAGTTTGGCATATTTTAGTAATACACCATTGGTTACTTTTAATTTGGGCTGATCCCAATTTGATTTTCGTTCAGCTAATTCTTCATCACTTACGTGTAAATGAATGGTATTATCTACTGCGTTAATTTCAATACTATCATCATCGTTAACTAAAGCTATTGCTCCGCCATCATAAGCTTCGGGTGCAATATGACCTACGACAAAACCATGTGTTCCGCCACTAAAACGACCATCTGTAATTAAGGCAACACTTTTTCCTAGCCCTGCTCCTATTAATGCAGAGGTTGGTTTTAACATTTCTGGCATTCCAGGGCCGCCTTTTGGACCCACATAACGAATGACCACTACATCTCCTTTTTTAATTTTTTGGTCTTCAATACCTTTAATTAATTCTTGTTCGCCATCAAAAACTCTTGCTGGACCTTTAAAAAACTCCCCTTCCTTTCCGGTAATTTTAGCAACAGAACCTTTTGTAGCTAAATTTCCATACAAAATTTGAAGATGACCCGTTGATTTAATAGGACTTTCAATAGGTTTAATGATGTTTTGATCATCAAAATCTATATCAATAATATTTTCTAAATTTTCTGCCATTGTTTTACCAGTTACGGTTAAACAATTTTTATGAAGCATTCCTTTACTCATTAAATACTTTAATACCATTGGAACACCTCCTTTTTCGTGAAGATTTTGCATTAAATAATTTCCTCCTGGTTTAAAATCGGCAATTAAAGGCGTTTTGTTACTTATTCTTTGAAAATCGTCTTGCGTAATTTTAACGCCTACACTTTTTGCCATTGCGATGATATGCAATACCGCATTTGTACTACCTCCGAGCGCTATCAAAACCGTAATTGCGTTTTCAAAAGCTTCAAAAGTCATAATGTCTTTTGGGCAAATGTTTTTTTCTAATAATTGTTTTAAGTAAAAAGCAACCGATTCGCACTCTTTAATTTTTTCAAAACTTATGGCTGGATTAGAACTCGAAAAGGGCAGACTCATTCCTAATGCTTCAATTGCAATTGCCATAGTATTTGCTGTGTACATTCCACCACAAGCACCTGCACCTGGACAAGCATTTTTAATAATCCCTTTGTATTCTTCTTCTGAAATTTTGCCTGCAATTTTTTCTCCTAAAGCTTCAAATGCAGAAACTATATTTAAATCTTTTCCTTGATATTTTCCAGGAGCAATTGTTCCTCCATAAACCATTATTGAAGGACGATTGACTCTTCCCATGGCAATAATGCTTCCGGGCATATTTTTATCGCAACCTGGAATTGCTATCAACCCATCGTAATAATGTCCTGAAACCACACTTTCTATACTATCGGCGATGATTTCTCTACTTACTAATGAATAGCGCATACCGTCTGTGCCATTGGTAATTCCGTCACTAATTCCTATTGTATTAAAAATCAAACCCACCATTTCATCTTTATTTACTTCTGATTTTATTAAAGAAGCCAAATGATTAAGGTGCATATTACAGGTATTTCCATCGTAACCCATAGAGGCGATTCCTACAAATGGTTGCTTGAGTTGCAAATCTGTAAGGCCAATTCCATACAACATAGCTTGAGCAGCGGGTTGCGTGGGATCTTGCGTTATTGTTTTACTATATTTATTTAATTCCATCAAATCGTATTTTATTCATTAAAAGCTACACGCCTTTTGTATTTTTTTTGAATTAATGCACCTATAGACTCCTCCCATTTCAATGGAAATTGATATTCATTTACCGAAGCAATTCCAATTACTTCAGCAGCCGTTCCGCAGAAAAAAGCACTATCTGCTGTATAAATTTCCTCCGGAGTAAATAATCTTTCTTCTATTTCAAAATGTAATTCTTTTGCAATTTCAAATACGGTTTTACGCGTAATTCCGGCTAAAATATTTCCAAGAGGCGGGGTTACTAATTTTCCGTTTTTTTCAATAAAAAAATTAGCTCCTGGTCCTTCAGCAACAAAACCATTCATGTCTGTTAATAAAGCTTCGTCAAAACCTTTAGATTTTGCTTCGGTTGTAGCAAGAATACTATTGGTATAATGTCCGACTACTTTTGCTTCCACAAAACATGACTTAGGATTTGGACGTTGAAAAGAAGACAACATTACATTAAGTAATTTATCTCCTAAATATTTTCCCCATTCCCATGCCATAATTACAACATTCACTTCATCTGTTGGGGTTAATGACATATTTTCACCCAAGTACACTAAAGGTCTTATATAAGCATCTTTAAGATTGTTTGCTTCTAATAATTTATAGCTAATTTGTTCCAATTCAGAAGAAGAATATGATAAATTAATATGCATTACTTTTGCCGAGTAATGCAATCTTTCATAATGTTCTTTTGCCTTAAAAATTTGAACGCCTTTAGGTGTGTCATACGCTCTAATGCCTTCAAATACTCCATTTCCATAATGCATAGTTTGGTTAAAAATACTTACTGGAATTTCTTTAACTTTAATAAATTCTCCATTAAAAAAAATGGTAGTGTTTTCGTTGTAATACATAATTTTATACTTTTAAAATAAAAAAACCTTTCCTGTAAACAGGAAAGGCTAACAAATAATCAAACCAATCCGTCTTTAACTACGAACTTTTCCTTCAATACTGATTATAATAAAAATCTGATTCATAATAAATTAACTACACTTTACAATTAAAATTAACAATCCAATAGAGATAATTGTATTAATAACAATCATTATCTTATTCCATAAATTTGGTTCTATTTTCATTATCTAATTAAAGAAAAATGGGCTTTAAATTGTTTTTGAGCTCCATTTTCTGTATAATCCAATGTGAACCAATAATCCGTTGATGGTAATTTTTCATTGTTGTATATTCCATTCCATCCTTCACTCGCTGTGGTTGCACTCAATTGTTTTAATAACTTTCCATAGCGATCAAAGATGTATAACTTAGCATCGGGTTGATTTAATCCGATGATGTTCCATGTATCGTTATAACCGTCACCGTTTGGTGTGAAGTATTTCGGATAATCAATCACTAATACTTTTTGGGTCAGATAAGTACATCCTTGGGTATCCACTACTGTAATGTCATGCGTTCCGCCTGTTACTCCAGTAAACACATTTGATTCTTGTAATGCGCCTTGATCTAATTGATACAATAATGTTCCGTTGCCGCCTGTTACCGTTACTACGAGCGTTGCATTGTCGCTAAAGTATTCGCTCTGAGTTACTGTTAAGCTTGTTGCTGGATTTGTTGCCGTTACCACCGCGCTGGCTATGTTGGAAACACAATTGGTAGTGCTATTGATTGCTACGACGGTATACGTTCCTACTTGTGTTGCAGTATAGGTTGCACTAGTTGCACCTGGAATTGTTGCGACTGGAATTGTTCCACTTTCAAAGGTCCAAACAAAATCATAATCTACATCATTTAA
>NZ_JBIIWV010000127.1:0-6172 GCF_044338735.1 Flavobacterium sp.
GGTATTTCATAAAAGCGCCTAAGGTAGCATAAGAAATACGTAAAGCGCCTTCAATTCCTTCACGCGTGGATGTCATAACTGAAAAACCATTTGCATTTCCTTCAAAATCAATTAAATCTTGCCATTGTTTTTCGGTCAAATGCTCTTTATATTGAAATCCGTTTCCTGTTTTGAAATACTCTCCAATTGCTTTTTCTCCTGAATGACCAAAAGGCGGATTTCCAATATCATGTGACAATGCGGCGGCAGCTACAATAGCCCCAAAATCGTTTGCTTGATAGCCGTGAATTTCTTGCAAATGTGGATACTTTGCTATAATTTGCTTTCCAACTAAACGTCCTAGCGAGCGTCCAACCACAGAAACTTCTAAACTATGTGTCAGTCGGTTGTGCACAAAATCGGTTTTTGAAAGTGGAATAACCTGTGTTTTATCTTGTAAGCTTCTAAATGCAGCAGAAAAAATAATTCGGTCATAATCTACTTCAAAACCTAAACGCGTATCGTCTTGCTCTTTTCTTAAACGTTTAGTAGTGTCGCCTTGTCTTTTTAAAGACAACAATTGTTCCCATTGCATCATAAGATTTTGATTGTGGATTTATGATTTTAGAAATTATTCTTTTTCATTTGCCAAGAAGAAATGTCTTGATTTTTTTGGATATTGATTATAACTTTTATCACTCGGGTTAACAATAACCGATTTAATATTCACTTCATCACCTACTTTGAAATTTTTTTCGGTGTATTGATAATCCAATAAATATTCGCCACAGAAATAATTTCCGTTTTCGTCTTTTGCAATAATTCCGGTAAAAACTCCTTTTTTCTCTTTTGACATAATCAACTTATTTTTTTCAAATATACGAATTGCAATGGAAATTTTAAAAACAAAAACAGCTATTTGCCAGGGCCAACAGCTGTTTCAAATATTCTATTTTTGTATTCTATCTTTTAGTTAAGAACCACACATTTCACAATCTTCTGGTCCGGCATTTTTTGCAAGTTCAATCATGGCTTTGTATTCTTCAGCTGTCATTTCTGCTGGTTCTTCTAAAACCGCAATAGCTTCTAGTTTTTGAGTAACTGGTTGTTCTTGAACCTCAATTGGTTCTGCTTTTTTATCGTTGTTTAACGTAAATTTAATAGCATCAACCGCAGATTTTGTACGTAGATAGTACATTCCTGTTTTTAACCCCGATTTCCAAGCGTAGAAATGCATCGAAGTTAGTTTTGCATAGTTGGCATCCTGTAAGAACAAGTTCAACGATTGCGATTGATCGATAAAATAGCCTCTTTGACGGCTCATATCGATAATGTCTTTCATCGACATTTCCCAAACCGTTTTATATAATTCTTTTAAATCTTGAGGAATTATTTCAATATTTTGAACCGAACCATTGTGACGCATAATTTCTTGCTTCAACGTTTCGTTCCACATACCTCTTTCGACTAAATCGTTTAATAAATGTTTATTTACAACGATAAACTCTCCAGATAATACACGACGGGTATAAATATTAGAAGTATATGGTTCAAATGCTTCGTTATTACCTAAAATTTGAGACGTGGATGCGGTTGGCATTGGCGCTACTAACAAAGAGTTTCTTACTCCGTTTGCCATAACTTCTTTACGTAAAGCTGCCCAATCCCATCGACCTGAAAGTTCTTTATCTTTAATATTCCAAAGATTGTGTTGAAATTCGCCTTTCGATATTGGAGAACCTTCAAAAGTTGAATACGGTCCTTCTTCTTTTGCCATTTCCATAGAAGCGGTAACGGCTGCGAAATATAATGTTTCGAAAATTTCTTGGTTTAATTTCTTTGCTTCATCACTAGTAAAAGGAAGGCGTAACATTATGAATGCATCGGCTAATCCTTGTACTCCTAATCCAACAGGGCGGTGACGCATGTTTGAGTTTTCGGCTTCTATAACTGGGTAATAATTTCTGTCGATTACCTTATTTAAGTTTCGCGTTACACGTTTTGTTACATCGTATAATAATTCGTGGTTGAATGCTCCGTTTTCTACAAACATTGGTAACGAAATAGAAGCCAAGTTACACACCGCAATTTCATCTGCAGAAGTGTATTCCATAATTTCGGTACATAAATTAGACGAACGAATGGTTCCTAAATTCTTTTGGTTCGATTTTCTATTCGCCGCATCTTTATATAACATGTATGGCGTTCCGGTTTCAATTTGAGATTCCAATATTTTTTCCCAAAGCTCACGTGCTTTGATTGTTTTTCTTCCTTTCCCTTTTGTTTCGTAAGAAAGGTATAAAGCTTCAAATTCATCGCCATAAACATTATCTAATCCAGGACATTCATTCGGACACATTAACGTCCATGTAGTATCTTCTTCTACACGTTTCATAAACAAATCTGAAGTCCACATCGCAAAAAATAAATCTCTTGCACGCATTTCTTCTTTACCGGTATTCTTTTTCAAATCTAAAAATTCGAAAATATCAGCATGCCAAGTTTCTAAATAAATTGCAAAACTTCCCTTACGTTTTCCTCCACCTTGATCTACATAACGAGCCGTATCATTAAAAACACGTAACATTGGAACAATTCCGTTTGAAGTTCCGTTTGTACCACGAATGTAGGAACCGGTTGCACGAACATTGTGAATTGCTAAACCAATTCCTCCAGCTGATTGCGAAATTTTAGCCGTTTGTTTTAACGTGTCATAAATTCCATCAATACTATCATCTTTCATGGTTAACAAGAAACACGAAGACATTTGAGGTTTTGGTGTTCCTGCATTAAACAATGTAGGTGTTGCATGCGTGAAGAATTTCTTAGACATCAATTCATACGTTTCAATAGCTGCTTCCATATCATTTAAATGGATTCCAACAGCCACACGCATCAACATATGTTGTGGTCGTTCAACAATTTGTCCATTGATTCTTAATAAATAAGAACGTTCTAGTGTTTTAAAACCAAAATAATCATAATTAAAATCTCGGGTATATATAATGTGAGAATCTAAAAAAGCAGCATTTTCTTTAATTACTTCATATACTTCTTGAGATAGTAAAGGTGCTTGTTGATTGGTTCTTGGATTTACATAATGGTACATTTCACTCATCGTTTCCGAGAATGATTTGTTTGTATTTTTGTGTAGGTTAGAAATTGCTATACGAGCAGCAAGTTGGGCATAATCAGGATGTGTTGCCGTCATAGAAGCGGCGGTTTCGGCTGCTAAATTATCCAATTCAGATGTGGTAACTCCATCATATAATCCTTCAATTACACGCATGGCTACTTTTACAGCATCTACCATGTCATTTAATCCATAACATAGTTTTTTAATTCTGTCCGTGATTTTGTCAAACATCACTGGCTCCTTATGGCCATCTCTTTTTACTACATACATAAGCTTTTAAAATTTTGAAAACAAGCAATCCCTTCCTTGCTTTCGGTTAATAAACTATCGAATAAAAACGTAAGTCTCCCGACATTTTATAACGTTTTAATTATTTTTAGAAATCAGCGTCGAAGCTAATTTTACTTGATTCGGAATCAGCATTCATTACTCCTGCTTTTTGATATTCCCCTACTCGTTTTTCAAAGAAGTTTGTTTTTCCTTGTAACGAAATCATGTCCATAAAATCAAATGGGTTTGATGAATTATACACTCTTTCGCAACCTAATTCTACTAACAATCTATCGGTAACAAATTCTAAATATTGGGTCATCAGTGTTGCATTCATTCCAATTAAACTTACCGGAAGTGATTCGGTAATAAATTGGCGTTCAATGTTTAAAGCATCTACAATAATTTCTGTAATTCTTGCTTTAGGCACTTTATTTACAATGTGATTTGTATGAAGATGAACTGCAAAATCACAATGCATTCCTTCGTCACGAGAAATTAATTCGTTTGAAAAGGTTAATCCTGGCATTAATCCGCGTTTTTTTAACCAATAAATTGAGCAAAATGAACCTGAGAAGAAAATTCCTTCTACTGCTGCAAAGGCAATTAATCGTTCTGCAAAAGAGTCAGATGCAATCCATTTTAATGCCCATTCTGCTTTTTCTTTAATTGCCGGAAAAGTTTCGATAGCATGAAATAATTTATTTTTTTCAACTTCATCTTTCACATACGTATCGATCAATAACGAATAGGTTTCGCTATGAATATTTTCCATCATGATTTGAAAACCATAAAAGAATTTTGCTTCAGGATATTGCACTTCATTAACAAAGTTTTCAGCTAAATTTTCATTTACAATACCGTCTGAGGCTGCAAAAAAAGCAAGAATATGCTTAATGAAATATTTTTCATCGTCGCTTAATTTATTATTCCAATCATTTAAATCAGTATGCAAGTCGATTTCTTCAGCGGTCCAAATACACGCCTCTTGTTTCTTATACCATTCCCAAATATCTTGGTGTTTGATAGGAAAAATTACAAATCGGTCTTTGTTTTCTTGCAAAATAGGTTCTACTACTGACATAGCTATCTGTTTAATGAATAATAAATGGTGAAAAATCTGATCTGTAAGGAGTTTACAAAGTTTGTCATTTGAAATGAAAAAAGAAAGGCAAACTTATTCACAATTGAAGTAAGTTTTTAACAAAGTAAGTTTTTGAAGGTAAAATAACACAAATATATCAAAGTGTTGATTATCAGTATATTAAAAATAAATTAAACAAATGTTAAAACGTTGTAAGTAGTTATAAAATAAGCTATTTACAACAAATTATAATCAAATAAAAAAAATTATTTTTTAAACTCTTTTGCTACCTTTTCCAAATCATCATACCAAGATTGACCAAATTTTCTAACCAAAGCTTCTTTTACAAATTGGTATACGGGAACACCTAATTCTTCCCCTAAAGCACAAGCATCTGAACAAATGTGCCATTTATGATAATTAACCGCTGCAAAATCAGAATATTCTTTTACTCGGATAGGATATAAATGACAAGAAACTGGTTTTTTCCAATCTACAATTCCTTCATTATAAGCCTGTTCAATGCCACAAAGTGCCGTTTTTCCATCAAAAATTACGTAAGCGCAATCTTTTCCATCGATCAATGGCGTTTCTAATTCCCCAAATTCTGAGGTAACGTGGGTTCCTTGTGCTTCTATCGCTTTTACACCTTCAGGACGAAGAAATGGTTTTACTTTTTCGAAAATTTCAGCTAAAATCTTGGTTTCTTCGGCATCTAATGGAGCTCCCGCATCACCATCTACACAACAAGCGCCTTGACAAGCAGACAAGTTGCAAACAAATTCTTTTTCTAAAATTTCTTCGGAAACGATGGTTTTATTTAACTGAAACATGTTGGATTAATTATAGCGCAAAGATAAGAAATGATTTAGGATTGAGGATTAACGATTGATGATTTTAGAACATTTGTGATTTTTATTGATTTTTGGAATTGAACTTGTCATTGCACTTGAACTTTAGATGATAATGTATCGTTAAATTAAAAACGTACTATATACAATATGACTATATTTGCAAAAAAATTAGGAATGGGTATAGGAATTATCTGGAAAGATGTTTTTACAATTGGAATGATCCTTTTTGCTGTAATTGATATTGTAGGAAGTATTCCGATTATTGTAGATTTGCGAAGCAAAATGGGCCATATTCAATCCGAAAAAGCTACGATTGTGGCAGCAGTTATCATGATTGCCTTTTTATTTGTAGGAGATGAAATTTTAAAACTAATTGGTATTGATGCTAATTCGTTTGCAGTTGCGGGTTCGTTTGTATTATTTTTTCTAGCCTTAGAAATGATTTTAGGCATTCGTCTATATAAAGAAGACAACCCAAGTACTGCATCTATTGTCCCTATTGCATTCCCTCTAATTGCGGGAGCAGGAACTATGACTACTATTTTGTCATTGCGTGCCGTTTATTCAAACATAAATATCATCATAGCCATAATCATTAATGTAATTGTTGTGTATGGCGTATTGAAATCGTCTGGAAAAATTGAACGTTTATTAGGAAATAACGGATTAGGCGTAATTCGTAAAATATTTGGTGTAATTTTACTTGCAATAGCCGTAAAACTATTTGCTGCAAACGTTAAAGGATTGTTTATTTAGAAAAAAAATACAAATGAAAATTTTTACTTACATAGCCGTTGCTATCGCTTTAGGATTAATTGGTTTTAACTTATTTCAAATTGATTATAGCCA
>NZ_JBIIWV010000128.1:0-6075 GCF_044338735.1 Flavobacterium sp.
AATTTTAAAATAGCAGGATTGTTTGTTGGTTTTATACTTGTAATTTGCATTTTAGTTTTCTTTTTGCAAAGATAAGAACAAATAGACGTTCATCGATTATTTTTATTTTTTTTCAATAAAATTAACTATTGCTAAAAGTTAAATTATTGATTTGATGAATTTTGGCGTATACTTTAATAATATTTATATATTTAAATTAGGATATTTTTGTATAACTTTCTGAAAATCAGTTTTATAAAGTCATAAATTTTATAAAAAACCAGAATATGCATTTTTTTCTATAAATTAGTAAGAATATTTTAAAATAAAGATGCAATTAAAACACAAAATTTATATCTTTGACCGTTAAGCTATAAAATCAATAGTATTGCTCTGCTATATTTGATTTTTAACTATTGAATAAATTAAAATTAAGTCTTATTTTCATAAAATTATTTACCTACGATGAATTTTAAAAAGAGTTATTTTGTTTTCGCATTTTTAGTAATGCAATTTACTAATGCACAAGAGGGTATTGCCGTTTATTCTGATTATTTATCAGATAATTATTATTTAATTCATCCTTCAATGGCGGGTGCTTCAAATTGTGGCAAAATACGTCTTACAGGTCGTCAACAATGGTTTGGACAAGAAGATGCTCCGGCATTGCAAACGTTTAGTTTTAATACGTCATTAGACGAAGACGGAACTTCAGGTATAGGAATGATATTCTTCAACGATAAAAATGGTTACCATTCTCAAAGAGGAGGAAAATTGACTTATGCGCATCATCTTAGATTTTCAAGAAGTACTATCGATTTAAACCAATTGTCTTTTGGATTAAGTGCTGCTTTTATTCAAAGTACTTTAGATGGAACTGATTTCACTGGTTTTGACCCTGTTATTGTTCCGGGTGTTATTCAAAAAGACGCTTATTTTAATGTTGATTTAGGTGTTTCTTATCATTACATTGATTTTTTCACTCACTTTACGATTAAGAATTTTTTAGCAAATCAACGTAGAGAACTTTATTCTGAAGGATTTGAGTCGGATAATTTAAGTAAATATTTATGGAGCGCTGGAGCAGTTTTTGGAGATGAAAGTGATTTGTTATTTGAACCTTCTTTGATGTTACAATTTACTTCTCAAACAAAAGAAAAAGCAATTGATTTAAACTTGAAAGTCTATAAAGAGCTTGAATTTGGTAAACTTTGGGGTGGACTTTCATACCGAAGAAGTTTTGATGGCGCTCAATATGTAAGCGGAAGTGGTATTCAGGAACAAAAATTACAATGGGTAACGCCAATTGTTGGTCTTAATTATGACAAGTATATGTTTTCATACACCTATTCTCATGTGATGGGAGATGTGAAATTTGATAACCCAGGTTTTCACCAAATTACGTTAGGAATGAATATTTTCTGTAGAGATAAAGAATATGATTGTAACTGTCCTGCGGTGAATTAAATAAGTAAATAAAGTATATTTGTCCCGATTTATCGGGACATTTTTTTTAAACTAATAGCTATGTTAATAAAAGAAGTAAATGGAAAGTTTCCTCAAATTCCTAACGATTGTTATGTTGCTGAAAACGCTACAATTGTAGGAGATGTTGTTTTAGGAACTAATTGCAGTGTTTGGTTCAATACTGTTATTCGTGGAGATGTAAATTCAATTGTTATAGGTAATAAGGTTAATATTCAAGATGGTGCTATCATTCATTGTACTTATGAAAAGCATCCCACAATTATAGGAAACAATGTTTCTATTGGTCATAATGCGATCGTACATGGTTGTACTATCAAAGACAATGTTTTAATTGGTATGGGAGCTATTGTAATGGATAATTGTGTTGTTGAAAGCAATTCAATTGTGGCTGCGGGCTCCGTAATTACACAAAATACAGTTGTAGAATCGGGATGTATTTATGCTGGGGTTCCTGCAAAAAAAGTAAAAGATATCGACCAAAGCGATTTTGCTGGAGAAATTGAACGCATTTCAAACAATTATGTGATGTATTCGGGTTGGTTCAAAACGGAAGAATAATACTAGAAATTTTTATAAAAAACACTTTCTAGCGGCTTCACTATTTTTTTTAAAACTTCAGGATTACTGTTGGTATAGAAGATTTGTGAAGCATTATTATTTGAATCATTTAATAATTGCTGTTCTTCTAATATTTTTTTGGTTTGTTTGGCCACAGCTTCACCCGAATCAATTATTTCAATGGAAGGTGGAATAATCTTTTTGATTTGCGGAATCAAATACGGATAATGGCTACATCCTAGAACTAAATAATCTATGTTTTTTTCAACCATCGGAAGTAGATAGTTTTCTAACAGTTCTTTCATTTCAAGAGAGTCTAAATCTCCATTTTCAATCAACTGCACAAGCCCATGACCAATTTGTTCAATGATTGTAACATTGGGATGTTTCGAAACGTTTTCAAAAAAGAGCGCGCTAGAAAGCGTTCCTTTTGTTGCTAAAATTCCTATTGTTTGTGTTTTACTCTGAATAGCTGCTGGTTTTATTGCTGGTTCAATCCCGATGAAAGGAACATCGTATTTTGCTCTCAATTCTTTTATTGCATTTGTTGTTGCGGTATTGCAAGCGACAACAATAATTTTGCAATTTTCTTCCAGAAGTAATTCAGTGTTTTTACAGCTTAAATAAATAATTTCATCTTTTGTTTTCAATCCATAAGGAGCATTCTTGCTGTCGGCAAGATAAATAGTGTTTTCGTGAGGCAATAGCGCATGTACTTCTTTCCAAATAGAAGTTCCGCCTATACCCGAATCAAATAAACCTATTGGATTGTTTTTTTTCATTGAAACAAAAATATAAAAAAACTGCTCAATCAGTTACTGAAAGAGCAGTTTTTATAAAATGTATGCTAAATTAGAAACCTAATTCTTTTTTTACCGCCACTAATAGATCTTCTCCATCAGCTACAATTACGCCACTACCTGTTGTTGCATCTAAAACATAAGTTATTGCTTTTGCTTTAGCTACTTTTTTAACTGCATTTTGCGCTTTTTCCATGATTGGTTTTAGTAAATCAACTTCTTTCTGTCCTAACTCTTTTTGAGCATTTTGTTGAAATTGTTGGATACGTGCACCCATGTCTTGCATTTCTTTTGAACGTGTTTCGTTTAATGCATCACCTGCAGTAGCTGACTCTTGCTCATATTTTTGCAATTTAGTTTGGTATTCAGTAACCATGTTTTTATAATCTTTGTCATAGGTTTCTTGAATTTTCTTTAATTGCTCTTGTGCTGTTTTCATTTCAGGCATCGAAGTCATTAAAGCTTGAACATCAATATGAGCTACTTTTGTTTGTGCTGATACTTGTGTCCCGATAAAAAGGATTACTACGATTACTAACGATTTTAATTGTTTCATTTTTTTTAATTTTAATTTAAGTTATTTAATCTTTTTTCTCTGTTTCTGTTTTTTGTTCTCTTGCTTTTATTGCGGCAGCTCTTTCTTCTGCCATTTTTTTCTTTTTTTCATCTAACGCTTTTTTGCGCTCTTCAATTTTTTTATTTCGCTCATCAATAGCTTTTTGTCTAATTTCTTCGGGCGATAATTTTTTTTCTGTCGCTGGTTTTTCAGTAGTTACTGTTTCTGTTTTTTCAGAATTTGTTTCTGTCTTTTCAGAAGTTGCATCTGTCTTTGGAATATCTTTTTCAATTACTGTGCCATTTTTTTTAGCATCTCGTTCTTCCAATAATTTTTTTCTTTTTTCAGCAGCAGCATCTTTCTTTTCTTCAATTGCTTTTTGACGGTCTTCTAACAATTTTTCTCGAGCTGCTTTTTTCTCATCTAATATCCTTTGACGTTCAGTATATGCAGGATTAGCCTCCTGAGCTGCTTTTGCATCTTCAAGTGCTTCCTTTGCTTCAAGCGCTTTTAGTTGCTTTTTGCTCATTTCTTCTCTTTTTTGAGAAGTGGTTAATTTTTTTACTACATAGTCACTAATGTCGTGTTTTTTATCTGCAAACAACATCGTTAAATCAGAAGATCTGTCAAATACAAAGTCATATTTTCTTTGCTCGGCAACATCTTGAACTATTGTAAATATTTGATCTTGTACTGGTTTAACTAGAACCGATTTTTGAATTATTAAATCACCTTTTGGTCCAAATCTTTTTTCTTGATAATCTAACATTTCTTTTTCGAAATAGGCAATTTCTTCTTCGCGTTCTTCGATCAGCTCTTTAGTTAACAACACTCGTTCTGTCTTGAGACTTTCTTTTAATGTGGTAAGTGCTGTTCTTTTTGTTTCAATTTCTTGTTTCCAGTTTTGCGCTTTTTGTTCCAATTGATTTAGAGCATCCGCATAATCAGGGACTTTCTCTAAAATATATTCCATATCTATATAACCAATTTTAACGCCCTTAGCAGTTTGTGCTTGCGCTATAATTGATATGAAAGCAAAGAATAAAAATATTTTTTTCATAAATATATTGTTGTTTTTATAATATAAAGCATTAAGCTATTGACTTGATACTTTACTAACGTAACAAATATCAAAATATTTTTACGAAAATAATAAAAAACTATTAACTATCTTTAAAATTGTTGTCCAATAATAAAGTGTGTTTGCCAACCACTTTTTATGGTTTGACCTGGAATAGCATCAAACCCATGTGCAAAATCAATTCCTAACAATCCAAATGCAGGCATAAAAACACGTATTCCAAGACCTGCAGATCGTTGTAATTTAAATGGATTGTACTCTTTAAATTTATCAAATGCAGCACCCGCCTCCAAAAAACTCAAGGCATATATAGATGCCGATTGATTTAAGGTAATTGGGTAACGTAATTCAAAAGAGAATTTATTGTATACAGTACCACCATCTTGTGACGATAAAGAGTTATTTGGATAACCTCTCAATTGGATAACCTCTCTTCCATCAAGAGCAAAATTAGCTAATCCATCTCCTCCAAGGAAAAAACGTTCAAACGGAACTAAACCTCTATCATTATTATATGCTCCCATATATCCAAATTCTCCTAATGAACGAAGCACTAATTTATCATATAATCGAGTGTACCAATCTGCCTTGAATTTAATTTTATAATATTCTAACCAGTTGTATTTTTTCTGATCTACTTTTGCTGGATCTGCTACTGCATCAGCTGGGTCTGCAACAGGGTAGCCTTCGCTGTTCAAATAAGATCCTGCTGGGTAGTTACTTCCATCTGGAGCAAAACCATCAGCAGTGGCTATTTTTTTGTATTCGGCTAAATTTCCTAAATTTTTATAATCAATACCATTAAATAATGAATAGGGTAATGTAAATTTTCCTGAAATACTAAACTCTGAACCTTGTGTTGGATATATTGGATTAACAGCTTTACTATTTCTAGTCAGTCCAATTGTATATGCTAAATTTCTAGATGCACCATCTCCAAAAGTAAACAAACCTGTATTGTAATTATTTAAATCATAATATTGTAAAGATACGGCCTGCGACAATACAAAATAATCGTCAGGAACTGTCAAACGTTTTGCAATTCCAACTGATAGCGATGTGATATTAAAACTTTGGCTGCGGTTGACATCTCTAGTTCTAAAATCCATTAAAAATTGTTTACTGTAAGATAATGAAGTTGAAAAACTTATAGGTTTTTTACCTCCAAACCATGGTTCTGAAAATGATAAACTATACGTTTGGAAAAACGAACTTCCTTGTAAACGTAACGACATTTTTTGTCCGTCACCCATCGGTAAAGGTCTATATGCCGATTTTTTAAACATATTTCGTGCCGAGAAATTATTAAAAGATAAGCCTAGCGTACCAATAAAACCGCCACCGCCATAACCTCCTTGAAGTTCTATTTGACTGGCTCCTTTTTCAACTACATTGTATTCAATATCAACTGTTCCAGCTTGTGGATCTACATTTTTAAAATCGGGTTTAATTGCTTCAGGATCAAAGAAGCCTAATTGTCCGATTTCTCGAATAGAACGAATCAAATCTTCCTTACTATATTTTTGTCCAGGTTTTGTTCTTAATTCTCTGTAAATCACATGATCATTTGTTTTGTCATTTCCAACAACCGTAATTTTATTAAAGTAGGCAAT
>NZ_JBIIWV010000021.1:0-19725 GCF_044338735.1 Flavobacterium sp.
ACCTGCTGTAAACGTTGTAGGATCAAGTACAATTAATGGTGTTTTAGAAACCGCAGCAAAATTAAATGCACCTGTTATCATTCAATTTTCAAATGGTGGCGCACAGTTTAATGCTGGAAAAGGATTGTCAAATGATCACCAAAAATCGGCTATTTTAGGAGCTGTTGCAGGTGCAAAACACATTCATACTTTAGCTGAAGCTTATGGAGCAACCGTTATTTTACATACTGATCATTGTGCAAAAAATTTATTGCCTTGGATTGATGGATTATTAGATGCTTCTGAAAAACATTTTGCCGAAACTGGAAAATCGTTATTCAGTTCTCACATGATTGATTTATCTGAAGAGCCAATTGAGGAAAATCTTGAAATTTCTAAAAAATATTTAGAAAGAATGAGCAAAATGGGCATGACTTTAGAAATTGAATTAGGAATAACAGGTGGTGAAGAAGATGGTGTGGACAATTCAGATGTAGATAGCTCAAAATTATATACACAACCAGAAGAAGTAGCTTATGCTTATGAAGAATTGATGAAAGTAAGTCCGAGATTTACCATTGCAGCTTCTTTTGGAAATGTTCATGGCGTTTACAAACCCGGAAATGTAAAATTGACTCCAAAAATTCTTAAAAATTCGCAAGAATTCGTTCAAAATAAATTCAACACAAATGCTAATCCTGTAGATTTTGTTTTCCACGGAGGATCAGGTTCTACAATTGAAGAAATTAGAGAAGCTATTGGATATGGAGTTATTAAAATGAACATTGATACTGATTTACAATTTGCGTTTACGGAAGGAATTCGCGATTATATGGTAAATAAAGTTGATTACTTAAGAACACAAATTGGAAGCCCAGATGGAGCTGACAGTCCAAATAAAAAACACTACGACCCAAGAAAATGGGTTCGTGAAGGAGAAGTAACGTTCAACACAAGATTAGAACAAGCTTTTGCCGATTTGAATAACGTAAACACTTTATAAAAACTGTATAATGTAAAACTGAAAACGAACTTACAATATACAATTATACAATATACATTATACAATAAATTATGGCTTGGTTTAAAAGAAAAGAAAAAGGAATTACAACTGCAACCGAGGACAAAAAAGATGTTCCTAAAGGATTGTGGTACAAATCGCCAACAGGTAAAATTATTGACCAAGATGAATTGGCGAGAAACCTTTGGGTAAGTCCCGAAGA
Source organism: Flavobacterium sp. (assembly GCF_044338735.1). GTDB lineage: Bacteria > Bacteroidota > Bacteroidia > Flavobacteriales > Flavobacteriaceae > Flavobacterium. The sequence continues at coordinate 1,203 of NZ_JBIIWV010000021.1, forward strand.
CGATTATCATGTGCGCATTGGTAGTAGAGAATATTTCGAAATTTTATTCGACAATAATGAATTTAAAGAGCTAGATGCAAAACTAACTTCAAAAGATCCCTTAAAATTTGAAGACACTAAAAAATACAGTGATCGTTTAAAGGATGTGATGGGTAAAACCAAATTGAATGATGCGATTAGAACAGCAGTAGGAAAATCTAAAGGGAAAGAGCTTGTGGTTTCCTGTATGGATTTTGCGTTCATTGGTGGTTCAATGGGTGCTGTTGTGGGTGAAAAAATTGTAAGAGCAATTGATTATTGTATTAAAAATAACGTTCCTTTTGTTTTGATTTCAAAATCGGGAGGAGCGCGTATGATGGAAGCAGCCTATTCGTTAATGCAATTAGCAAAAACTTCGGCAAAACTGGCTCAATTAGCAGAAGCAAAAATACCTTACATTTCATTATGTACAGACCCTACAACTGGGGGAACAACAGCTTCTTATGCTATGCTTGGCGATATTAATATTGGCGAACCTGGGGCTTTAATTGGCTTTGCTGGACCTCGAGTGGTAAAAGACACCACCGGTAAAGAGTTGCCAGAAGGATTTCAAACTTCAGAATTTTTATTAGAGCATGGATTTTTAGACTTTATTTCTCCTAGAAAAGAGCTGAAAGATAAAATCAACTTGTATATTGATTTAATTCAGAATCAAGAAGTTAGATAATAAAAAATCCCGTTATTAATTCTAACGGGATTTTTTTTAAGAATACTTATTTAAAAGTTATACTTCAATCCGCCATAAATATTTCTTCCTGGAGCATTAATTCCTGAAGCAAAAACGCGGTACTGCGTGTCTAAAAGATTCTCAACACCTACAAAAAGTGTTGCCCCTTTATACACATTAAATCCTGTTTTAAAATTATAGGTTTCCCAAGCAGGCATCCCTCCCACTGGCGCATACTGAGCATTATCTTCACCGCTTGTTGAATAATCACTTGCCTCTTTTTTGCCGTTATAGAGCATATACGCTTCAAAATTTGCCCAACTTTTTGAATAAGCTATACCGATTTTTCCAAAGTAAGGCGAAATATGATCTAAAGGAGATTGATTACCATTTTCTATTACTCTACCTAATGTGTAATTAAAGTTTGCATTCAATAATAAACTAGGTATAATTTCACCCGAAAAATTTGTAGAAACTCCAGTAATAAAAGCTTTTCCTTTGTTCTGATTTGCAAAGACCTGACTTGTAGTTCCATCATAAAGAACAGTACTTTGATCGTTATACAAAAATTCATCGGTTACAATGGCATCATATAATCGGGTATAAAAGTAGGTGTTTTCAAATTTTATTTTTTTGGAATCAGATTGAATTACAAAACCAAAATCGGCCGTAAGTGTTTTCTCAGGTTTTAAATCTTTATTAGGAACAATTATTATACCTGCTGCAGATTCAAATATCTTTGCTAAATCATCAACATTTGGCGCTCTAAAACCAGAAGCTACATTCGCTTTTAAAGTAAAATTATTTGATGTTTTATGAACAATTCCAAAAGTTTCGCTGTAGGTAAAATTACCTTGTGAAATACTAGTAAATGGGAGCGAAAAAAATGTGTCATCTGCTATTGTACTTTTCAACGTAGTATATCCAATTCTAGCACCGGCATTCCAAACCGTTTTTTCAGAGATTTTTTCATTATAAGAAACATACACATCATTACGCATCATGTTGTTGTCGCCATTTGGATATCTAGTATCTAAATCTGTTCTAACACCTGTATTAATGTTATTTGCAAATGCTGTAGAATTCAAGGTTTCAAAATAAGATTCAAACCCATAAAATAATTCGCCTTTTGTGAATTTTTTATCTAAATCAAAACCTACTGAATACATCATTACATTCTCATTTCTGTTTTGCAAATTATAATTGCCAAAGCTTCTGTTATGGCGACTTTCTTTTGCCTTTTGAAATGCTACATTCAACTTTAAATCACTTCCTAATAGGGCTTTTTCTTTACTTAGTGAATATACTCCTAAAACACGTTGTTGAGGTCCATAATACCACTCCGAAAACTTCAAACCACTTCCGGCAGTTTCTGTTAATCTATCGTAACGATTAATATCTGAAGACGTTGAAAATTGGAAATTTAATCCATGTTCAAAACCAGATGATGTTTTGTAAGCAAACTTTTGTAAAAAATTATATTGCTTATAACCAGACCCTACTTGAGTATATTTATCGTTGTTGCTATTCAATTGATCAACACCATTTACCGTAGTAACATAAGTAGGCCTTTCACCAAAATAATCACCATTATGATTTCTTTCTTTTCCCATTTTTAAATCACCAAAATCATTAAATGATAAAATGGATAATGCAGCAAAATTTGTTGCTGCATAATTTAGAGTAAAAGCTATTGATTTTTCTTTATTAACCGAGCTATAGCGTGTATTTATTCCTCCCGTAAATTTATTTTTAGTCTCGTTAAAAAACTTTGCGCGTTTTGTTGTCATTGCTACAGTTCCGCCTAAGGCATCACTACCAAATAAAGTCGAAGTTGGACCATAAAAAATACCAACATTATCTAACATACTTTCATCAACTGTAATTACATTTTGAAGATGACCAGCTCTGAAAATTAAATTATTCATTCTTACTCCGTCTACTAAAAGCAAGACACGACTTGCCTCAAAACCTCTAATTGCGGGACTTCCTCCTCCTTGTTGAGATTTTTGAACAAAAAGTGCTCCTGAATTTGAAAGTAATTCTGCCGTACTTTGAAAATTTTGAAAATCAATTTGTTTGGCAGAAATTGCAACAACTTGATTGGCTAATTTTGAATAATCGTTTGGTAATTTTGTGGAAATCACCAATTCTGATAATTCAGATATTGATTTTACCGTGTCATTTTTCGTTTGAGAAAATGAAAAACCAACACACAATAACATTATATATTGAATGTATTTATTCATTTATTTAAATTTTATTTGTAATTAAAATACAAACCTATCCATCAAATAAACCCAGTTATCTGATAGAATAGTATTGTGTAAAATTGAATAAAATCTAAACTAATTCGGGAGGTGGAGCATTAATTGAAGTAACAATAAATTTATAATTGTCATTAAAACAAGCATTGTTACTATTTCTAAAAGTATTAAAAATAGGGTTCCAACTAAAAACTTCCGAACAAAATAATGATTTATAAAAAGTAACTATTTCTTGTTTTTTGTCTTTGGAAGGAACGTCTGATTGAAAAGCTCCAACTAATAATTTAGACAATTGTTTACTCAATTTGGTTTCTTCATGATCCCACCAACACCAATATTGAATAGTATCTGATGACGTGATTTTTTTAACAACATCATACATTTCTCCATTGAATTCAAATTCTAAAGAATGTTTCCATTTTAATTTTGTTTGACTTTCTTTTTTAAAAAATTGAAAGAATACCAATTCGCTTTTATCAATTCCAGCAATCATTTTCCATTTTACTTCTTTTCTTACAACAGCTTTTCTTTGCTGTAACCAAATATAGGTTACTGCAGCAGGAGCCATCAAAAAGAATAGCAAAAGAAAACTTATGAATTGTTTTTTCAATTTGGAAATATCTAGTCTCCAAATATACAAAAAAGAGTGTTACATTCCGCTTCGTATCGCTTCAACAGGATCTAATTTTGAAGCTGAAATGGCAGGTATAATTCCGGCTATTAATCCAATAAAAGCAGCTAAACCAGAACCCAATAGCATGTTTGAAGCGCTTAATACAAATTCGAAATCTAATGTGCTGGATAAAATGATTGCTATTACCCATACCAGAAACATTCCTATCAAACCCCCAATTAATGATAAAATAACGGCTTCAATTAAAAATTGGAATAAAATGAATTTATTTCTCGCACCTAATGCTTTTTGAATTCCAATTAAATTGGTGCGCTCTTTTACCGAAACGAACATAATATTTGCAATACCGAAACCACCCACTAATAAAGAAAATGCACTGATTCCCCATCCAATGGCGTTCATTTGTCCTACTATGTTATCTATAAAATCGGTAAATCCAGAAAGAACATTCATGAAAAAATTATCAATTTCACCGGTTTTAACACCTCTATGCACTCTTAATTTTTGTGCTAATTCGGCTTTAAATTCTTCGATATCAATTCCTTTCTCAGGTTTAATTAAAATAGCAGCGCGCAGCGCATCATTTTCATCACCATACATTCTTCTCAAAAAATTAACAGGAAAAAACACTGCAACGTCATTACTATCGCCAAACATGCCTTGACCTTGTTTCTTTAAAACACCAATAACGGTAAGTTTTTGTCCGTATAAACGTATTTTCTTTCCAATAGGATCGGTGTTTTCGAATAATCCGTTAGCAACTTCACTTCCAATTACAATTACTGGACTTCCAGAGTTTGACTCGGCTCCATTAAACAACCGACCGGTTTCTATTTTTATCGGTTCAATATCAAAAAAATCTTCGGTAGAAGGTTTGACGCGTATTGAATTAACTGTTTTGGATTCAAATTTTACACTTTCGTTTCGGGCAAAAAAATTGAAAGAAATTTTTTCAATACTAGGAATACTTTTTTTCAAAAACTCAAACTCATCATACGTTACTTTTGGAAATTGTTCGCGTTTCCAGCGAGGCACTTCAGATGGGCCAAAAGAAAAATTCATAAGGTATACGGTATTCATATCCATATCGCTTAAATCTTCTTTAATTTTCTTATCCATAGAATCTACTGCCGCTAAGACCGCAATAATTGAAAAAATTCCGATGGTAACTCCTAACAATGAAAGAAGCGTACGCAATTTATTATTGCGCAAAGCATTGATTGCAAAGCTGAAACTTTCTGAAAGTAAACGTAAATATAAAAGCATAAATATTGAGCTATAAACTATAAGTAGAACAAATCTATAAAATGTTACAAGTTGAGCCATAAAAATACCCCAAAATAGTATTAACCTTTTTTGGGGCAGAAAAAATGAAATTCATTTTTTCTAACTGAATAATAGTTAACATACAATTTTAAAGTCCTGCTTATCCAAAGCGGGACTTTTTATTTTAAAATTTAACCGATATTTGCAAAAAACAAATCCATTGAATTCAAAATACGACATTATCATTATTGGTGGAGGCGCTGCTGGTTATTTTACTGCCATTAACATCGCCGAAAAAAATTCAAACCATAAAATAGCCATTCTAGAACGTGGAAAAAACGTATTAGAAAAAGTGCGCATTTCGGGTGGAGGAAGATGTAATGTTACTCATGCGTGCTTTGTACCCAATGATTTAGTAAAATTTTATCCTCGTGGCGAAAAGGAATTAAAGGGACCCTTTCATCAATTTTGTTCGGGAGATACCATCGAATGGTTTGAAAAACGTGGCGTAGAACTAAAAATTGAAGATGATGGAAGAATGTTTCCAGTTTCCGATTCGTCTCAAACCATAATTGATTGTTTTCAAGAAGCAATAAAAAAACAAAAAATAGACGTCTTAACAAATCATAGTGTTCAAGAATTATACAAAACCGAAACCCATTTGAAAATAACAACTACTCAAGAGGTTTTTACTTGTGAAAAAATAGTAATGGCAACAGGAAGTAATCCTAAAATGTGGGAATTGTTACAAAATTTAGGTCATTCCATAATCGAACCCGTTCCATCGTTGTTTACGTTTAATATCAAAGATCCTCGAATTAAAGATTTAATGGGACTTTCAGCTTTAGCTTCCGTTAAAGTCAAAAAAACCAAACTAGAAGCATCGGGTCCTTTATTGATTACCCATTGGGGAATGAGTGGCCCAGGGATTTTGAGACTTTCAGCATGGGGTGCGAGAGAGTTAGCCGAAAAGAAATACCAGTTTGCTATTCAAGTAAATTGGTTGAACGAAACGAGTTTTGAGGAAGCAATCGACTTATTGAAAGACATAAAAGAAGAACATGCTAAAAAATTAGTAACTAAATATGCTCATTTTGAATTACCAAAACGTCTTTGGGAAAACCTAGTTTTTGCTGCTGGAATTTCAGAAGAAACAAAATGGGCAGATATAACTAAAAAACAACTCCATTCGTTAATTGAACAACTTATAAATGGCGAATTTCACGTCAACGGGAAAAGCACCTTTAAAGAAGAATTTGTAACTGCCGGTGGAATTGATTTAAAAGAAGTCAATTTCAAAACCATGGAAAGCAAAATTTTACCAGACGTATATTTTGCAGGCGAAATTCTAAATATTGATGCCATTACAGGCGGATTCAATTTTCAAAATGCCTGGACAAGCGGTTTTATTGTGGCAGAAAATATTATATAATAATTTCTTTAACCACTAAGCTCACTAAGAATTTACTAAGAACACAAAGTTGTATTAAACCTATATGAACTTATAAGTCTAAATGGTGTAAAGGTCTTTTTATACTTTGCGAAAAAACTTTGCTAGACTTTGCGTTAAAAAAGAATTATCTATTCAACCAAAAAATACTAGCTGTTAAAATCGTTGCAAAACCTACCCATACCATATAAGGAATCAATAAATAAGCTGCTTTTTTATCAATTTGCTTGAATACATGATACGTTTCATAAATCATTAACCAGAGTACAACTATTTCTACTAAGGCCAATAAAAAATTGTGCAATCCAAAGAAAATATAAGACCAAAGTGCATTTAACGCTAATTGAATTATAAAAAATAACATCCCTTTTTTAACCAAAGGCATTTTAACAGCCATTTGATTCCAAATAAGTCCGCTGGAAATTCCCATCAATATAAATAAAAGTGTCCAAACGGGTGCAAAAACCCAATTTGGCGGATTAAAAACTGGTTTCTTTATCATCGGATACCACGTTTCAATACTGGCTTGTGTTACTTTACTGGATAAATATCCAACAGCTAAACAAACCATGACCATGTTGATTATTCGCAAATATTTTGTCATTTTTTCAAATTTATAAGCAAATTAACGAAATATCAAGGGAACAAATCAATCAAAATCGGTATTTTTGTCAAAATTTTAGCTATGCTTCTTGAAAAAGATTTTATCGCAACTTCATATCAATCCATTGAATCCGCTAGTTTTGAATGGAGTGCACCTAGTAATATTGCTTTAGTGAAATATTGGGGGAAAAAAGAAAGACAAATTCCAGCCAATCCATCGATAAGTTTTACGTTAAACAATTGTAAAACAATTACAAAATTAGAAGTAGTTAAAAAATCGGAAAACAATGTTTTTTCATTTGAATTATTGTTTGAAGGAAAACCAAAAGAAGATTTCAAACCAAAAATTCAAAAATTCTTTGAAAGAATCGAGCAATTTTGCCCATTTTTAAAAGAATATCACTTTAAAATAGACACCCAAAATACCTTTCCTCATAGTTCAGGAATTGCTTCTTCAGCATCTGGAATGGCAGCTTTAGCGATGAATATCATGAGTTTAGAAAAAGCAATTAATCCGTCGATTTCAGATGACTATTTTTATGCAAAAGCTTCATTTTTGGCACGATTAGGAAGTGGAAGTGCATGCCGAAGTATTAAAGGAGAAGTGGTGGTTTGGGGCAATCATGCTGAAATTTCAGGAAGTTCAGATTTATTTGGAGTCGAATTTTCAGCAATTCATTCTAACTTCAAAAACTATCAAGACACAATTTTATTAGTAGATAAAGGCGAAAAACAAGTTTCAAGTACTGTTGGGCACGATTTAATGCACAATCATCCGTTTGCGAAAAGACGTTTTACTCAAGCACATGAAAATTTATCTAAAATAAAAGCAATTTTATCCTCAGGAAATGTAGCAGAATTCATCAAAATTGTAGAAAGTGAAGCATTGACCTTACACGCGATGATGATGACTTCAATGCCCTATTTTATATTGATGAAACCAAATACATTAGAAATTATCAATAAAATTTGGAAGTTCAGAAACGATACACAAGTTCCAGTATGTTTTACGTTAGACGCCGGTGCCAATGTGCATGTTTTATATCCTGAAAATGTGAAAGAAAATGTATTGCAATTTATTCAGAATGAGTTAATTGAATATTGCCAAAATGGTCAGTATATTTGTGATGAAATTGGGAATGGAAGTCAATTGATAATGAATAATTAACAATTGATAATGGAGAAGAAAAATGTTATTAAAGAAAAATCTTTTGAATTTGCTAAAGAAATAGTGTACCTTTATAAATCCTTGGTAGATAAAAAGGAATTTGTTTTATCCAAACAATTGTTGCGTTCAGGAACATCCATTGGAGCTAATGTAAGAGAATCAGAGCATGCACAAAGCAAAGCAGACTTTATTCATAAGTTATCGATTTCACTGAAAGAAGCAAATGAAACAGAATATTGGTTAGATTTGTTGTTTGAAACGAATTATTTAACCGATGAAGAGTTTCAAAATGTAAAATATAAAATTATAGAAATATTGAAATTGCTTACTAGTATAATCAATACTTCAAAAAATAAATAATTATCAATTATTCATTATTAATTGTCAATTAAATAATATGAAAGGACCGCTTTTTTACTCAAAAATATTACTTTTCGGAGAATATGGAATTATCCAAGATTCGAAAGGACTTTCAATTCCTTATAATTTCTATAATGGGGCTTTAAAGAAAGAGGATAATTCGTCTGAAATAGCTATTAAATCAAACGAAAGTTTGAAAAAGTTTGTTACTTATTTAGAGCAATTACAAGCGGAACAACCTGAGTTGGTAACGTTCAATTTGACAGTTTTAAAACAAGATGTAAACAGCGGTATGTATTTTGATTCCAGCATTCCACAAGGATATGGCGTTGGAAGTAGTGGCGCCTTAGTGGCTGCTATTTATGATAAATATGCGAATGATAAAATCACGGTTTTAGAAAATTTAACGCGTGAAAAATTAGTACAATTGAAAACGATTTTTGCCCAAATGGAATCTTTTTTTCATGGAAAAAGTTCGGGTTTAGATCCATTAAATAGTTATTTGAGTATTCCCATTTTAATTAATTCGAAAGATAATATTGAAGCAACCGGAATTCCTACTCAAAGCACGCAAGGAAAAGGCGCTGTATTTTTATTAGATTCAGGAATTGTAGGTGAAACCGCTCCAATGGTTTCTATTTTTATGGAAAACCTAAAAGATAATGGTTTCCGAACGATGTTGAAATCGCAATTTATCAAATATACTGATGCTTGTGTGGAAAATTTCTTGCGCGGCGATGTAAAATCGTTATTAGAAAATACCAAACAATTATCTAAAGTAGTGTTAAACAACTTTAAACCAATGATTCCCGAGCAATTTCATCAAATATGGCAAAAAGGAATCGACACGAATGACTACTATCTAAAATTATGTGGTTCTGGCGGTGGCGGTTATATTTTAGGATTTACTCATGATTTAGATAAAGCAAAAGAATCCTTAAAAGACTATAAATTAGAAGTAGTTTATAACTTTTAAATAGGCAAAAGGGATTAGAAAAAAGGGATTAGGTTTGAGTATAAAATTCACCATTATTACCCTTCACCGATAACCCATAACCTAAAACCAAAAGAGAAATGCTTACTCGTAAATTCAAAGTAACGCTAAAAAAAATTGCAAGCCTCTTTTCTGTAATTAGAGGGTATAACATTTGGGTGATTGTTTTAGCACAATATCTTTCGGCTATTTTTATTTTGGCGCCTGAAAAAAGAGCTTTGGCAATTATTTTGGATTGGCAATTATTTTTAATTGTAATAGCTTCATCTCTTACTATCGCTTCGGGATACATTATCAATAACTTTTATGATGCAAAAAAAGATTTAATCAATCGGCCTAAAAAAGCGATGATTGACCGATTAGTAAGTCAAGAAACTAAGCTGAAAGTGTATTTTACCATAAACTTTATTGTGGCATTTTTGATGTTTTTCATTTCGTGGCGAGCGATTTTATTTTTTTCAACCTATATTTTCTTAATTTGGTTTTATTCGCATAAGTTGAAAAAAATATTTCTAGTTGGAAACATTACGGCATCCGTTTTAGCAGTTTTGCCTTTTTTTGGGATTTTAATGTATTATAAAAACTTTTACGAAGTAATTTTTGCGAATGCACTCTTCTTGTTTTTACTAATTTTAATTCGTGAAATGATTAAAGATTTAGAAAATATTGAGGGCGATTTAATTACCGATTATAAAACAATTCCTGTTGTTTTTGGTGAAAAAATGGCCAAAACTATCATCACAATTTTAACTTTTTGCACCGTAATTCCCATATATTTTTTAATCGAAATTTATGATGTGGGCTACATGGATAGTTACTTTTACCTTAGCATGATTATGCTATTGTTTTTCGTAATGTTGTTATGGAAATCAAGCTCTAAAACCGAATTTTTAAAACTTCATTTTTTATTAAAACTCATTATTGTATCGGGGGTGTTTTGCATCATTCTCATCGAGCCTTCCGTTTTGATACACGGAAAAAAATTGATTTCAACATATTAGTTATATCTTTGCAAAAATTTGTTTACAATTATGTCACGTCATCAAGATAACGATAAAAGCCGTCCGGGTTCTGCAAGACAAGGAGGATACAAAAAATCCAGCAATTCAAGAGGAAATGCTCCTGTTAGAAAAGCACCTTCAAAATTTGCCACAAAACCCGAAGCACCTAAAGAAGCACCAAAGGCACCAAAATCTCCTAAAAGACCTTCAAATCCAGACGAAATGCGCTTAAATCGCTACATTTCTAATTCAGGAATGTGTAGCAGAAGAGATGCTGATATCTACATTCAAAGTGGTAATGTAAAAGTAAACGGAGAAGTTATTACCGAAATGGGACATCGCGTTAAACTAACTGATGTGGTGCAGTTTGACGGCGTTAACATTACACCCGAAAAGAAAGAATACATTCTATTAAATAAACCTAAGAACTTTTCTACAGCAGGCGATGATGCAATAGGTTCAGCAAATGTATTAGACTTGGTTAAAAATGCTTCAAAAGCAAATTTAATACCGGTAGGAAGAATGGATAAAACCACTACAGGCTTGTTATTGTTTACCAATGATACTGAAATTGTACAGAAATTCACCGTTCCCAATCAACGTTCGTCTAAAGTATATCAAGTGACTTTAGATAAAAACTTAAAATACGAAGATTTAGAACGTATCCAAAAAGGACTAACTATTGACGACCACAAGGTTTTTGTGGAAGAAATTACTTATATCGAAGACCAACCAAAAAGCGAAATCGGGATTAAAATGAAAACGTCTAATGTTAAAGTTGTTCGTAAAATTTTCGAACACTTAAAATATGATGTTTTAAAAGTTGACCGAGTAACTTTTGCTGGTTTGACCAAGAAAAATTTACCAAGAGGCGATTGGCGTTTCTTAACCGAACAAGAAATCATCAACCTAAAAAATTCGTAACCCTTTTTTTTAAAACATATAGACACATAGAATTTTTTATGTGTCTTTTTTTATTTAGAATCTTTGCGAACTTTGCAAAAAACTTAGCGCTCTTTGCGTTTAAATTTAAACTTTATGCCCAATCAACTTCAACAAATTGCACTTAGATGGTTTGATGCGTTCAATACAAAAAATCTTGAGAAATTATTGGCGTTATACGACGACGAAGCCCAACATTTTAGTCCGAAATTAAAAATTCGCCAACCGGAAACCAATGGATTAATCATCGGGAAAGAAGCAATGCGTGTTTGGTGGCAAGACGCTTTTGATCGATTGCCAACATTACATTACAAAGTAACTTCATTAACCGCAAACACAGATCGAGTGTTTATGGAATATACACGCCAAGTAGCAAACGAAGACGATATGTTAGTTGCTGAAGTATTAGAAATTAAAGACGGAAAAATTGTGTTTTCTAGAGTGTATCATGGGTAACATTTACTATTCCTGAAAAACATAATCCGCATATACCTGCTCAATCTCAGTAAATACATCTAATAATTGATTGATACCATCTGTGGTGACCAATTTTTGTTTGTATTCTTTAAAACCGTGAATGCCTTTGAAATAATTGGTATAATGACGGCGCATTTCGTTAATACCTAAACGTTCACCTTTCCATTCTACACTCCAAATTAAGTGATTTTTGGCTGCTTCAATTCGGTCATCCATGCTGGGAGCGGCTAATTTTTCACCCGTAGCGAAATAATGTTTTATTTCATTAAAAATCCAAGGATAACCAATCGCGGCGCGACCAATCATCATGCCGTCTAAACCATATTTATTTTTGTATTCCAACGCTTTTTCAGGAGAATCAATATCACCATTTCCAAAAATAGGCATTGAAATTCTAGGGTTTTCTTTAATTCGTTGAACGTGTGACCAGTCCGAACGTCCTTTATACATTTGTGCTCGTGTTCGTGCATGAACCGTTAAGGCTTGAACGCCAATGTCTTGCAAACGCTCAGCAACCTCATCTATGTTGATCGAATTGTCATCCCAACCCAATCGTGTTTTTACTGTTACCGGCAAACTCGTTCCTTTAATAACCGCTTTGGTTAAGCGAATCATCAAATCTACATCTTTTAAAACCCCTGCTCCTGCTCCTTTACAAACTACTTTTTTTACGGGGCAACCAAAATTAATATCTACTAAATCGGGTTGTACCGCATCGACAATTCGTGAAGACATCTCCATAGCTTCTTCGTCACCGCCAAAAATTTGAATTCCCACAGGGCGTTCATAATCAAAAATATCGAGCTTTTGTTTGCTTTTAACTGCGTCCCGAATCAATCCTTCCGAAGAAATAAATTCAGAATACATTAAATCGGCACCATGTAATTTGCACAAACGACGAAATGGCGGATCACTCACGTCTTCCATCGGCGCTAATAATAAAGGAAAATCAGGTAATATGATGTTACCAATTTTTGGCATGATGCAGTAATTTTTTTGCAAAAATACGACAAGATTTTTGATTGAAGATTTTCGATTGAAGATTTTTGAATTTTTAACGATTCAACTACTAGTTTCTTCTATTAACAATCAAAACTTTAGTTTATATTTGTAGATTAATTGTTCGAAAGAATTGCTATTGATATTTGAACTTGACATTGAACTTGAAGAATGAAAAACATTAGAAATTTTTGCATTATTGCACACATTGACCACGGAAAAAGTACGTTGGCAGATCGTTTATTAGGCGCAACACAAACCGTTACAGCTCGTGAAGAAAAAGCACAGTTATTAGATAACATGGACTTAGAACGCGAACGTGGTATTACCATAAAAAGTCACGCCATTCAAATGGAATACACCTATAAAGGTGAAAAATATATTTTAAACTTAATTGACACACCCGGTCACGTGGATTTCTCGTATGAAGTTTCTCGTTCTATTGCCGCTTGTGAAGGGGCTTTGTTAATTGTTGATGCGGCACAAAGTATTCAGGCACAAACCATTTCAAATTTATATTTGGCTTTAGAAAATGACTTGGAAATTATCCCCGTTTTAAACAAAGTAGATTTACCAAGTGCTAATCCTGAAGAAGTTAGTGATGATATAATCGATTTATTAGGTTGTAAATTAGAAGATATTATTCATGCTTCTGGAAAAACAGGTTTTGGTGTTGAAAATATTTTGGCAGCCATTATTGAAAAAATTCCAGCTCCAAAAGGAAATGTTGAAGAACCTCTTCAGGCTTTAATCTTTGATTCACATTACAATCCGTTTCGTGGAATTGAAGTTATTTTCCGTGTAAAAAATGGTGAAATCAGAAAAGGGCAAAAAATTAAATTCATGGCAACAGGCAATGAATATTTTGCTGACGAAGTAGGAACTTTGAAATTAAATCAAGTACCAAAAGACGTTATTTCAACTGGAGATGTAGGCTATTTAATTTCGGGAATAAAAGAAGCAAAAGAAGTAAAAGTTGGAGACACCGTAACCGATGCTAAAACGCCAACTACCAATATGATTCAAGGTTTTGAAGATGTAAAACCAATGGTATTTGCAGGAATTTATCCAGTAGATACAGAAGATTATGAAGACTTGCGTGCATCTATGGAAAAATTACAGTTGAACGATGCTTCATTAGTATTTACAGCAGAAAGTTCGGCAGCATTAGGATTTGGTTTCCGCTGTGGATTCCTAGGAATGTTACACATGGAAATCATTCAGGAGCGTTTAGAACGCGAATTTGACATGACGGTAATTACTACTGTTCCAAACGTTTCCTATCATGCGTATACTAAGAAAGAACCTGAAACAATTTTAATTGTAAATAATCCTTCAGATTTGCCCGAACCTTCAAAATTAGACAGAGTTGAAGAACCTTACATTAAAGCAACTATAATAACAAAATCAGATTTCGTAGGAAATGTGATGAGTTTATGTATCGAAAAACGTGGTGTAATTACCAACCAAACCTATTTAACTACCGAGCGAGTGGAATTGAATTTCGATATGCCACTTGCGGAAATTGTATTTGATTTTTATGACCGATTAAAAACCGTTTCTAAAGGATATGCTTCATTTGATTACCACCCAATAGGAATGCGCGAATCAAAATTAGTAAAACTAGATGTGTTGTTAAATGCACAATCCGTTGATGCACTATCGGCTTTAATTCATGACAGTAATGCGTTTTACATTGGGAAAAAAATGTGTGAAAAGCTAAAAGAATTAATCCCAAGACAACAGTTTGATATTCCGATTCAAGCGGCTATTGGAGCAAAAATTATCGCCCGTGAAACCATTAAAGCGTTACGTAAAGATGTAACCGCAAAATGTTATGGTGGCGATATTTCGCGTAAACGTAAATTATTAGAAAAACAGAAAAAAGGTAAAAAACGAATGCGTCAAGTGGGTAACGTAGAAATTCCTCAAGAAGCGTTCATGGCGGTTTTGAAGTTAAACGATTAACTAGAGCCTCCTATATGCTATAAAAACGCAATCAGTTACATGGTTGCGTTTTTTTTACTTCTAAAATTTACTTTGAGATTAAAACATAAAAAAAGAGCTGAAAAATATCAGCTCTTTTATTTTAAAGTAAATTCCTGTTAGAAATTTGCTCTGTTATCTTTTATATCTGCTTTATCTTTTATTGAGGTATACGCTTTTGACGAAGCGTAAGATTGATTTTGAGATTTCTCTTGGGTGATATAAGTTGTATAATCAGAAACTGCAGGTGCTTTAACAACATTCTTAGTTCTAATCATAAACATACCGCTAGTTCCTTCAATAATTTTAGAAGTTTTTCCTGCGGCTAATCCAAATGCTTTTCCAACAACTTTAGATTCCATACCTACATTAGGAATGATAGGGTTTTTAATAGTAACACCCGTTGCAGTTAAAACAGTAGCACCCGATGCTTTTGAAACAGCATCTAATGAATTTCCATTCATTTTTTTCTTGATGATTTCAGCTTTTTTCTGATTTTTAAGGATTGGTTCTACAGATTGTTTTGCAACATCCAAAGGAAGTAAACCCGAATCATTGATGTCTTTTAATTTTGTAACCACAAATCCTTGAGGTACTTCAAAACGTTTTATTCCACCAACCTCAGTTTCTTTATTAAAACTCCAACGAACTATTTCTCTTTGAGATCCTAAGCCTTGAACAAATTCGTCATAAGCTTTGATATTCGTTGCAGGAGTAACTACTAAACCTGCTTTTTTAGCTACAGCAGCAAAATCTTTATTTTCTAATGCTCCAGACTCTAATTGACTTGCTTTTGTATAAGCAACATCAATTGTAGCATCAGAAGCTTGAATTTTTTGAGCAATTGTTCCTAATAACACAGCGTCATTTTTACCTGAAACTTTCATTACGTGGAAACCAAATTCTGTTTCTACCACGCCCATTGTTCCTACTGGATTATTAAAAACAAAATCATTGAATTTTGGAGTCATTTGACCTGGCGCAATATTATCATATTCTCCACCATTATTTTTTGACCCTGGATCATCTGAATTTGTGATGGCTAGCATGGCGAAATTGCCAGGATTTGCTTTGGCCTGAGCCAATAAATCATTTGCTAATTTTTGAGCTTCTTCTTTTGTTCTAGTAGCTGTTGATCTTTCTGCACCTTTAAAAGCTAATAATATGTGACTTGCTTTTGCACTTGCATTCGCTTTTCTACCAATCATTCTTGATAAACATTGGTGCCCATTATGAACGTAAGGTCCAAAAACTGCTCCAGCTGGTAAATTAAATAATTGCTCTTGAAAGTCAACTGGTAAATCTTTTTTTGCTAAATAGGTTGAATCAAATTTGATATCAGAATTTGCATTTACAAACTCTCCTACATTTGAAACCGCTCTAAATCCAGGTAATGTATCATTCATTTTAGTTTGTTCGTTATAAACAACTTTTCCTGTTAACACTCCTGAAATAGATTCTAACATTGCAGCTTCATCTTCTTTAGATGGTTTATTTTCCACTAAAATAAAATCAATACTTCTGGTGTTGTCTGATTTATATTTTTTAGGGTTTTTCTTCATGTATTCTACAATTTCATCATCAGTAACCTTTACTTGATCATCATTAACCGTTGAAAAAGCAACCGTTACATAATCAAAATCAGCTTTAGTAGCTTCCATTTCGTAAGAAAATTTACCTTCAGCTTTAGTAGTCACAACACCTGATTTAATCATTGTATTGTATAATTGCTCCACAGCATAGGTTTCGATATTTTTTTCAAAATCTTTCCATTGCAACCATTGTTCCTGATTTGGTGCATTTTTTAAAGACTTGATGTATTCTTTGAATTTATTTTCGTCAAACTGACCTGCAGCATTTAAAAACTGTTGATTTTGAGCAAAATTTGGATTTTGTTTGATTACGTTGATTAATTGTTCGTTGCCAATTGCAAGTCCCAATTTTTCAAATTCTTCACCAAGAATAATGCTTCTTACTTTTTGATCCCAAGCAGAATTAATTGCTTGTGTATTACTCATACCTTGACCTTGCTTTTCCATCATTGCAACTTGCTGCATGAATTCTTGTGCGGAAATGTCTGTTCCATTAATAGTTCCTACACTATTTGCGCTACTTCCAAAAGTTCCACTTTTGATTACATCTGCTAATACAAATGAAAATAATGCTAATGCAATAATTACAATTAGGAAGAATGAACGTTGTCTAATTTTAGATAAAACTGCCATTTTTATTTATGTTTAATTTTTTTTCAGAGGGCGAAAATACGATTATCTATTTAATAATAAAATAGAAAAAGCACATTTTCACAGATTTTTTTAAGTTTTTATTTTTTATTTTGGTATTTATTATAAAAATGTCTTCTAAAGAAAAACATTCCTAAAGAAACTAGTGCAATTAATATGCTAAGCACATAATTTTCATTATTAGTAAATTTCGCAAAAGCATCATAGGCAAAAAAAGCGGCAAATGCTAGATAAAAATATTGTACAAGTCTTAAATAGTTCATTTTAATTTTTTTAGTTGGTATTAGTCAATCGTGTTTACTTCTCCGTTACTTCGTTGCATATTGAAGATTTTAAAATCCTTACTAAAATCAACACCCGGACCT
Organism: Flavobacterium sp.; assembly: GCF_044338735.1. GTDB lineage: Bacteria > Bacteroidota > Bacteroidia > Flavobacteriales > Flavobacteriaceae > Flavobacterium. The sequence continues at coordinate 18,664 of NZ_JBIIWV010000021.1, forward strand.
TCTAAATAGCCCCCTGCTTCATCAGAATATTTAAAAGGCTTTTCAGTAAAAAACCATTCGCTTTTTTGATCATAATATAATTGAGAAGTTTCTAATTTTTTTCCGTCATGAGCCGTAATAACTACGTTTCCTTGCAAATCTATAATTTTAGTTTTTTTGTATGAGATCGCATAATCAGAAACTATTGTAGTCTTATTTTCATTTTCATCAATTAAGGTTAAATGAATTCCTTTTGGAAATTCGGTAAATGGATTATAAACCGTACTATATTCAAACATTTTTGGGCTCTTTAAAATTGATTTTATTCGACCCGAATCGGTATATTTTAGATTAATTGTATCTACTTCTCCAGAAGGCACAAATGAGGTTTCTGTTAATTTTTGCACTCTTTTCAAATCGCTTTCACAAGACAAAAGAACTTGCATAGTAATAAGTACTACAAGACTTTTGCAAAAGAAAATAAAGCAATTTTGAACCTTCATTTAGTATGTATTAATTAGTCTATTTTTCTTTTAATAAACCAAATATCGCTTAAGGATAACCCAACAGTTACATTAACATAGTTTTCTTCAATCAAACCACTCGTAGTAGTTCCCCTTTTTCCAAACTCTACTCCTAAATTAATTTTTGAAAGGCCTACTGGTAATCCTAAACCAAAAGTAAATGCATAATCATTGATACTTTTATTATTAAGAACCAATCCGGTATTCTCATATCTAAATCCACCACGGTAAATTATTCTACTCAAATAATTATTAAACGAATCATATTTTGGAACGAAATAGCCCCCAATAGCAACTTTTGTTGAATTTTCGTAGGACACATTTTGAATCGGACCAAATCGATTAGTCAATGAATTATTGTTGGCAAAAGTCAACTCTGAACCAATCGCCCATTTTTTATTTTCGCTTAACCCTAAACCAAAACTAAATTTAGTTGGGATTTTTAATTTGGTGTCATTAACAGGAATGGTATTTTCCTCACTTATTAATTCTGCTCCATTAATATTATAAATAATGGTCGCTATTTTTCGCTCATTCTCAGAACTCAATGTTACTTCAG
>NZ_JBIIWV010000129.1:0-5957 GCF_044338735.1 Flavobacterium sp.
GTTAAATATCTCATTTTCAATTCGTTTTTTGAGTATTTTTTTTATATTTAGGCATTAAAATAAATTAAATGAACAATTACAATAGTAACATCACACCAAAGAAAGCAGATAAATATTTGATTAATGGCGAAATTAAAACTTGGAATGGAGCCTTTAATCAAGTGTATTCAACTATATCATCTACAGAAAAATACGCACCTACCTTCTTAGGTGAAGTTCCTGATTTAACCGAAAAAGAAGGATTAGAAGCTGTTGAAGCAGCTAATAACGCTTTTGATAATGGTCAGGGTATTTGGCCTACTATGAAAGTTAGCGACAGAATAAAATGTGTAGAAAACTTTGCGCACCAAATGAAAGCAACTCGGGCAGAGGTGGTGCACTATTTGATGTGGGAAATTGGAAAATCGCTTCCCGACAGTGAAAAGGAATTTGATCGTACGGTTGATTATATCTTTGAAACTATAAAAAGTTACAAGGAATTGAACGCTAGAAATGCTCATTTTTCAAATGTTCAAGGAATCAATGCTATGATTAGAAGGAGTCCGCTTGGTGTTGTATTGTGTTTAGGCCCTTATAACTATCCTTTGAATGAAACCTTTACCTTGCTTATTCCGGCACTTATTATGGGTAATACGGTGGTGTTCAAACCTGCAAAATTAGGAGTATTACTTATTGAACCTTTACTAGAAATTTTTAACAAATCATTTCCAAAAGGAGTCATCAATATTGTTTTTGGTCGTGGTAGGGAATTAGCCGCTCCGGTAATGAAATCGGGGTTGGTAAGTGTTTTATCCTTAATAGGCAATAGTAAAGCTGCTGTAGCACTTCAAGATTTACACCCAAATAAGAATCGATTGCGATTGATTTTGGGATTAGAAGCTAAAAATCCGGCCATTATTTTAGCGGATGCCAATATGGATTTAACGGTTTCAGAATGTATATCAGGAAGTTTATCCTTTAACGGGCAACGATGTACTGCTTTGAAATTAATTTATGTGCATGAAGCGGTAAAAGACGAATTTTTAGAAAAGTTCTGTGAGAAAGTCGATAATCTAGTTTATGGAAATCCGTGGGAAAAAGACGTGTTTCTAACGCCACTACCCGAAAAAGAGAAACCTCAATACATTAAAGAATTAATAGACGATGCCTTGCAAAAAGGAGCTAAAATAATGAATGCCAAAGGAGGAGTCGTTACCGATAATTTCATTTATCCTGCCGTAATATATCCTGTTGATGCTAGTATGCGGTTGTTTCATGAAGAGCAATTTGGTCCAGTTGTGCCTATAATGGCATTTAAAGATACAGCGACACCTTTGCAAAACATGTCAGAATCCAATTATGGACAACAAGTGAGTTTGTTTGGAAAAAACAGCGAAGTTATTGCACCACTAATTGATGCTTTAATTAATTTGGTATGTAGAGTCAATTTAAACAGTTCGTGCCAACGAGGTCCCGATGTATTTCCTTTTACTGGACGAAAAGATTCTGCTGTAGGAACTTTAAGTATTCATGATGCGTTGCGTTCTTTTTCGATACGAACATTTGTAGCATCTAAGGACAATGCCTACAACAATGAAATTTTGCAAGAGTTATTGGATAGTAAAAAATGTAATTTTATCAATACTGACTATATTTTATAAACAGTCTGAAACACAAAAAACATGAGATTCTTTTTCTCATGTTTTTTTTTATGCTTACTACATAATGTATTTTAGAGATCTGAAGATTATTTCTTCTTCATCTCCTTCTTGATGTCTACTTTAGAATAATTTTCTTCCTTTTGCTTTTTACCCGAATAATAAATATTCCAAATGGTTAAATAAACATACGCAAGAAAAATAATTCCACCTATGATAAAAAAGCCTATACTCATGTCGTTCTTCTTTGACGGATTGCTATTGCGAATAATAAAATGGTTCCTGGCCAGTGTGCAGAATACAGGGCTTCATCATAATTTCCAAATAAAGCCAATGAAATTGAATACAACATGCAAATGAAGGCAAGAATAATGGGATACCATTTCAAAATAAATAATTTCATACTTTTTTTATTAATTAATTTTTTAATAATAGCATAAAACTACTAAAATTATTTTAAATATTCAAAGAATACCCAAAAAGTTTACATAATTTTAATTTTCAATTAATAAAATGGAAGAACATTTAAACTTTAAAACAATGAAATAGATACCAAATGTTAAGTCTTTTTAACCTGTGTAAAATTCTAGGCTTTTTGATACGCTTCGCCACTTGAAATAGCGAAGGAGGCGAAAATTAAAAATGGAACGGTTTTTGTAAATTTGAATGAAACTAATTGATATGAAATATATTTTAATTCTTGCGTTTGTATGCATAAGTAGCTTGGCTAATGCTCAAAAAGTGTTTAGTACGCAATATAGTAACCAAGCAGAAATTAAAGTCTTTGTGGTGAAATATGAAAACCAAGCGGACTTAAAAGTCTTTAAGGTGAAGTATGAAAACCAAGTGGGTGAAAATAACGGCAAGTGGTTTTTTTCTACATATGAAAACCAGGCGAAAAAGAAACTCTATTTTGTGGATTACGAAAATCAAGCGGATTTAAAAATCTTCTTTGTAGCCTATGAAAATCAAGCAGGGTGGAGAAACAATGAAAAGAAGTATTTGATGTATTAGGGGTTTAGATGATTGATAATGGATAATTGACAATTGATAATGGATAATTGATAATGGATGATGGGTGATTGATGATGGGTGATGGGTGATTGATGATGGAAATCATAAAATTTCTTCAACGTGTTTTTTTATGTTTGAAGCGATTTTTGTCATGGGTAGGTCGTTTGCATCACCTCCGAATGGATCTTCAATTTCTTCGGCAATGAGTTCTAAACTGGCTAAAACATAGAAAATAAAAATAACCACCGGAATTACGTAATAGCCTAAGCTGAATACAAATCCAAACGGTAAAGTCATCACGAAAAAGAAAATGAATTTTTTAATAAATGAGCTATACGAGTAGGGTATAGGTGTATTTTTAATTCGTTCGCAAGCACCACATATATCGGTAAACGATTGTAATTCGGCATTGATGAGATAACACTGATCGCCTGTAATTTTTCCTGATTTATACAAATCATTTACTTTTTGAAATAACATTTTAGCTACTTGGTTCGGACGATGTTTGTGATGGTCTATCTCTAAATCTAGTCCTTCAAAGAGCATTTGGCTTACTTCTTCGTTGAGTAAATGTTTTGAAAGTACTGATGAATAAGCCGGAATAACTTTTCTGAAATAAGTTCTGTCGTTTTCCTCTTTTAAATAAGTTGATAGTTTGAGCGCTAAGTTGCGGCTGTTGTTTACTAATCCTCCCCATAGTTTACGACCTTCCCACCAACGATCGTAGGCGGTGTTGGTGCGATAAGCTAAAAGTAACGACAATACGAAACCTACAGTAGTGTGCATTAGCGTCAGGTTTTTGACGTGGCTATTTTCTGATAAGCTCCAATATTCTAGTTCTAGATATGCGATACCGCCTGCATATAATCCGATGAAAATCATCATTGGTATTAATTGACGGAAAGTGTCGGATTTATGGAATCGAAAAATAAATGTAATCCAGTCTTTAGGGTTGTATTGTATCATTTTGTTTATTTTTTATTGTTTTAACTAATATAATTCCAAATGGTTTTCTTTTTACTGATTTCAATAAAAGCTTCTCTTAATTTGCTGTGTTCTGGTTTTTCCATTGGGGCATCGTCTTTTAGAAGTTTTATGGCATGGTGTCTTGCCAATTGTAAGATGTCTTTGTCTTTGACTAAATCGGCAATTTGTAAATTTAATACACCGCTTTGCTGTTTGCCCATAATATCGCCAGGTCCTCGTAGTTTTAAATCGACTTCCGATATTTCAAAGCCGTCATTAGTGCGCACCATCGTATCCATTCTTATTTTACTGTCGTTGCTGAGTTTATGACTCGTCATTAAGATACAATAACTTTGTTCGGCACCACGCCCCACACGACCGCGCAGCTGATGTAATTGAGACAACCCAAAGCGTTCGGCACTTTCAATAACCATTACGGAAGCATTGGGTATGTTTACACCTACTTCAATAACCGTTGTGGCAACCATGATGTTTGTTTTACCAGCGGCAAAACGACGCATTTCTTCGTCTTTATCGGCGGGTTTCATTTTCCCGTGTAAAATGGATATCGAATACTGTGGTAATGGAAAATCGCGAGAAATACTCTCGTATCCGTCCATTAAATCTTTGTAATCCATTTTTTCTGATTCTTGAATTAACGGATATACTATGTAGATTTGGCGTCCTTTTGCAATTTCATCTTTTAAGAATTTCCACACTTGTAATCGATTTGAATCATAACGATGAACGGTTTGAATGGGTTTTCTGCCCGGAGGTAATTCATCAATCACTGAAATATCTAAATCACCATACAAACTCATCGCTAAAGTACGAGGAATAGGAGTAGCGGTCATTACCAAAACATGAGGAGGGATAGTAGCCCCACCAACCTCCCCAGAATGGAGGCCGCTTTTCTTCCACAATTTACTTCTTTGTTCGACACCAAAACGGTGTTGTTCATCTATAACGGCTAATCCTAATTTTTTAAATTGTACTTTATCTTCCAACAAAGCGTGTGTTCCGATGATGATGTCTAATGTGCCGTTTTCTAATTCTTCGTGAATAATTCTTCGTTGTGTAATTTTCGTTGAACCTGTTAAAATTCGAATATTGATGTTTAAATCTTTAGCTAATTCTGAAATACCGTTAAAATGCTGGTTGGCTAAAATTTCAGTAGGTGCCATTAAGCAACTTTGAAAGCCGTTGTCTTTTGCTAAAAGCATACACATTAAAGCTACTATAGTTTTTCCAGAACCTACATCGCCTTGCAGTAATCGGTTCATTTGGGCGTTGCTTCCTAAATCGTTTCTAATTTCTTTTAAAACCCGCTTTTGAGCATTAGTCAATTCAAAAGGTAAATGATTTTTGTAAAAATTATTGAAGTTTTCGCCCACATTTTCAAAAGGTAAACCTTTTATTTTGTGTTTGCGAATGAGGTTTTTTGTGATCAATTGTAATTGAATGAAAAACAACTCTTCATACTTTAAACGGAATTGCGCTTTAGCTAATAGGTCTTGACTTTTAGGAAAATGAATATTGAATAAAGCCGCATTTTTTGGAATTAACTTTAATTCTTCTAAAAGATAGTTCGGTAAGTTTTCAGAAAACAAAGCTTGCGTTTCCACAAACAATTGTTGCATCATTTTATTGATGATTTTATTTGAAACGCCTTTATTGGTTAACTTTTCGGTACTCGGATACACGGGTTGCATGGCAGAACGAAGACTGGCTTTGTGTTCGTCTAATAGTTCCATCTCGGGATGCGCCATGTTGTGAGTGGCTCCAAATTGGGTTACTTTTCCAAAAATAACATACGGAACATTAATTTTTAAACTTTCACGAATCCATTTTTGTCCTTGAAACCATACGAGTTCCATTTGCCCCGTTTCATCTGCAAAAGTAGCTACTAATCGCAATTTTCCTTTGCCTTGCTCAACTGTTTTAATATGAATGACTTTGCCAACGATTTGAACTTCCGAATTACTGTTTTGCAGTTCGTTTATTTTGTAGTAACGCGTTCTATCGATATAACGATTAGGGAATAAATTCAGTAAATCGGCATACTTATGAATGCCCAACTCCTTGCGCAATAAATCGCCACGTTGCGGACCAACGCCTTTGAGATATTCTATGGGAGTTTCGAGTAGGCTCATGTTCAGTGTTCAGTATTCAACATTTATAGTTTGAAACACATAGACACATCAGTAATACTAACTGTATATTTAGACCGTTTCACTTTTCAGAGTTAACATAGCAAATCTGTGTGAATCCGATAAATCTGTGTCATCTGTGTTCTAAAACCAAAAGCGAAGATACTAGATAATTTGTTAATTTAGAAAC
>NZ_JBIIWV010000130.1:0-5885 GCF_044338735.1 Flavobacterium sp.
CAAATAAAAATTGAAAAATAAGCATTAAAACTCCAAAGAAAATTACATAACCAAAAATTTTATGGGTTAAAACGCGATCAATTTTTGCTCGAATATCAGTTGCTTTTGAACTATCTATTTTTTGACCTATTTTCAAGGTGTCGTTAATAAATTGATATCGTTTTATGGTTTCTTTTTGTTGTAAACGCTTTAAATCGGCGTGCGATTTGGTGAACGGACTTTTTATTTCGTTTCGTTCCAAATTTAAGAAATTAACATCTTGCGTAATAACGAGCCAAAGTTTATACAACAACTGATTTGGAAACGCTCTTCTTAAATTATTGAAATATTCAGGATCAATGGTTGATGCGTTTAAGCAAGGCTCTGTTGAAAGTGTTTGGTAATTTAAAATTAATTCTTTCAAATAATCAATTCCTATTTTTTTTCTAGAACTTATTAAAGCAATTTTTGTTTTTAATTCTTTTTCTAAAACTGGAATATCCAATTCGATTCCTTTTAACGCCATTCGATCCGCCATATTTATTACTAAAATGGTTGGGATTTCTAAATCTTTAATTTGGGTAAAAAGTAATAAATTTCGCTTTAAATTTTCTACTTCTGTAACCAAAACAGCTACATTTGGGAAATCATCATCGTTTTTATTGAGCAATAATTCAATTACCACATTTTCATCAATCGAACTTGCATTTAAACTATAAGTTCCTGGTAAATCGATGATTTTAGCTTTAACAGCGTCCGATAATTTGCAAACACCTTGTTTTTTCTCAACCGTTATACCTGGATAATTGCCAACCTGTTGATTTAAACCGGTAAGGTCATTAAAAACTGAAGTTTTACCCACATTTGGATTACCAATTAAAGCAACTTTGATAGGATTTGCATTCATTTTAAAGTGCTTTTTGAATGCTTATTTCTTGAGCAGTTTCTAAACGAATAGCTACATGAGAATCATTAACATTAAAATATAAGGGATCGCCAAAAGGAGCCACCTGCAGCAATGTAATTTGATTACCAGGTAAACACCCCATTTCTAATAATTTTAGTGGGATTTCGTCTAAGTTTACAGCAGTTATAGTAGCCGTTTCACCTAATTTAAGAGAGGACGAATTTAGATCCATTTTTTATTTAGATTCAATTAAAATACAAAAGTAAAAATTAATAACCAAGTTAACCTGATAAAAATCATTTTAATCTAAATTATTTTTGATTTTCAGTAAGCCAAATAATATCCGATAATAACTGTTGCATATTTTTGGTTTTACTATCATCTGATGGTTGGTCTAGATTGGTACCGTCATAAAAACCTCTAATCCTTTTATTTTTGTCTACTAAAACAAAATTTTCGGTATGCACCATGTCATATAGTTCCTCCGGTTTCCCAGTTTTTACTGCCAAATATGATTTTCGAGCCAAATAATAAATTTCTTTTTTATCTCCGGTTACTAAATTCCATCGTGTATCATCAACCCCTTTTTCTTGCGCATATTTTTTTAAAACTGCTGGAGTGTCAATATCTGGTGTTACCGAAAAAGACAACAATTTTACCTCCGGATATTTTTTTAATTGATTTTGCAACCAAATCATGTTATTGGTCATTTTAGGACAAATAGTTGGACAAGTAGTAAAAAAGAAATCAGCCACATAAATGGTGTTTTCATACTCTTTTTGGGTGATTAATTTTCCGTTTTGATTGGTAAACGAAAAATCTGCAATCTTATGATCGTTACCAATGTGTTGCACCGTTGAGTCTACTAATTCAGGATTAATATCCCTTGGTGAATAGATGGGCAACATTTTTTCGGGAGTTTGCAAAGAGTAAATGCAAAAAAAAATAGCTATTGATACAATCAAAAATAGCAATATAAAGGTTCTGTATTGATTTAGTTGGCTGAGCATTATTTTTTTTACAAAAGTAAACATATTTATTTTTTATGCCCTTTTAAACCATTGTTAAAGTTTTAATTAAGTTCAATTTCTTTATTATATTTGTGAAATTATACTATAAAACACTTCTGAAATGATTAAAAATTACTTGATTGTTAGTTTATTGTGCTCCTTTTTTGGTTTTTCACAATTTAATCCAACAGCCCCATGGATGCAAAATATGAATACTGCAAAAGCAGGACAAGCAACTATTGATGAGCAAGTTGAAGCTTTTAACCAATATTGGTCAACAAGAGACAAAAACGCAAGAGGATCGGGGTATAAACCGTTTATGCGTTGGGAATATCATTGGAGAAATTATGCTAATGAACAAGGTTATATTATGTCTTCTGAAGATTTTTGGAATGTTTGGCGTCAAAAAAATCAATCAAGATTAAATAGAAATAATTCTTCTTTACCTGTGAGCAACTGGCAGCCTATAGGACCTTTTACCCACACAAATACGGGTTCATGGTCTTCAGGTCAAGGACGAGTAAATATTGTTCATGTAGATCCATCGAACTCAAATATTATTTATTTAGGTGCTCCAGCAGGCGGAATTTGGAAATCAATTAATAATGGAGTAACATGGACTCCTCTTACGGATGAATTACCGCAAATTGGTGTTTCTGGAATAGCGGTTGATTATTCCAATTCAAATGTAATTTATATTGCAACAGGAGATAAAGATGCTGGAGATTCATACTCTGTTGGAGTATACAAATCAACAGATAGTGGACTAACTTGGGGACCAACAGGAACGTTAGGGGGATCAAACCCTTCAAGAGCGGGCGATATTTTAATTCATCCAACGAATAATCAAATACTTTGGTGTGCCACTAATAATGGAATTTATAAAACAACAAACGCAGGGAATACTTGGAGCCAAGTACAATCAGGAGATTTTTCACAAGGAAGTATCCGTTTAAAACCAGGAGATCCTTCAACTGTTTATGGAGTTTCAGATACTAGCTTTTATCGTTCTACCGATTCAGGAACAACATTTACTCAAGTTACATCAGGATTAACACTAAGTTCAAGCCGATTATTGTTGGATGTTACTCCAGCAAATGCAAATTACGTTTACATTTTAAGCGCTAATACATCTGGAGGTTTTCAAGGTGTTTTTAAATCTATTGATGGAGGCACTACTTTTACAGCAACCAATACAACTTCAGATGTATTTGAATCTAATCAATCATGGTATGATTTAGCCTTAGCAGTATCCTCAACTAATGCTGAAGAAATTTATACAGGTTGTTTGAATCTATGGAAATCAACCGACGGCGGAGTTACAGTGACTAAAATGAACAATTGGAGTTCGCCTGCAGCACCATCTTACACGCATGCTGACATTCATTATTTAGGATTTCATGGGAATAAACTTTTTTGTGGTAGCGATGGTGGAATTTACGTTTCAAGTAATGGCGGCACCAACTTTTCAGATTTAACTGCCGGTGTACAAATTAGTCAATTTTATAAAATAGCCGTTTCAAAGCAATCCGCAGCCAATATGGTTGGTGGATTGCAAGATAATGGAGGTCATGCATACAGCAGTGGTCAATGGAAAAATTACTATGGCGCCGACGGAATGGATACTGCAATTAATCCTAATAATCCAAACCAGTATTATGGGTTTATACAGTCTGGAGGGAATCTTTATATAAGCAACAATGCGGGTAATGGATTAAGCGGTTCTGTTCCAGCCCCAACGGGTTTAAGCGGTAATTGGGTAACACCACTTGCCATTAATAACGCGGGACTTTTATTTGCGGGATATAATAACTTATATAAATTAGTATCAGGCGCTTGGGTACAACAAAACAGCAATTCTGTAGGTTCAGGAAACATAGAACTAATAAGTATTGATCCATTAAACGACAATATTATGTATGTTGCAAACGGGTCAACTTTATATAAAAGTACCGATTTAGGAATAAATTTCACTAATGTTTATAGCGCTTCTAGTGCTATTACATCAATTGAAGTCCATTCTTCAGACAGTAACACTGTGTATTTGACCACTCAAAGTTCTTCAGGAGGCGTATTCAAATCTACAAACGGAGGAACTTCTTTTTCTTCTTTTTCAACTGGATTACCAAGTATCGGTAAAAATGTAATTGCTCACCAAGGCAGAAACACACTAAACCCCCTCTATTTAGGAACTGATTTAGGAGTGTATTATAGAGATGATTCTATGACTTCTTGGCAGCCGTTTGATACAAACTTACCTAATGTTTCTGTAACCGATTTAGAAATAAATGTAGAAGACGCTAAATTAATTGCAGCAACCTATGGTAGAGGAATTTGGCAAACGAATATACCTGTTGAAATTCCTGCAAATGATGTAAAATTTGTAACCATTTTAAGTCCTGGAATAAATATTAATTGTGCACAAAATTTACTACCTCAAGTACAAGTTAAAAACAATGGAACAAATGCAATATCTAGCGTAACTGTTAATTATTCAATTGATACAAGTGCTACTAATAGCTATGTTTGGAATGGAACTATTGCCGCTAACAATAATGCAACCATTGATTTACCATCTTCAATATTAACTAGAGGGGTTCATACTTTAAATGTTTCTACTACTATTTCAGGTGATGCTTATTCTGACAATAATAGTGGTTCAACAACTTTTTACATTAATGATTCCGGTACAATAGGTCAAGTAAATCCATTTACAACAGCATCTAATGCATTAATCTCATACAATGAAGGCGGACAAGGCTCTCAGTGGGTTAGAGGTATTAGAACGTCTGGAATTATGTCTTCTGCCGGAAATACTGTTTATACCACTAATTTAACTGGAAATTATCCAGATATGATAAAATCGTATTTAGTTTCGCAATGTTATAATTTATCAAATGTAACAAACCCTAGAATTAGTTTTGCCATGAAATATGATTTAGAGAATAATTGGGACATCGTTTATGTTCAATATTCTACAAATTTTGGAGCAACATGGAATGTATTAGGAAATATGACAACTAATTGGTACAATAGCGATAGAACAAATGCAACTTCAGGCTCCGAAAATGACTGTCAAAATTGTCCAGGTGCGCAATGGACAGGTAGGCGTACTGTTTTAACCACTTATTCTTATCCGTTAAATGCCTTAAATACCGAAACTAATATTATTTTTAGAATTGTTTTTCATTCTGATGATGCTGAAAGCGGTTTAGGAATAAATGTTGATGATTTTGTAATTTCGGGGACGCTTTCATCAGAAATTTTTGAAATAAATAATGTATTCGTATATCCTAATCCATCCAAAGGAATTTTTAATATTTCACTTGGAAATCTTCAACCAACAGGAATTGAAGTATATGATTTAACGGGTAAAAAAGTTTATGCCAAAAAAGAAATAACAATATCAAATTTCGAAACAAAAATAGATTTGTCAAACGTAACTCAAGGAATTTATTTTGTTAAAATTATAGATAATAATCAATCAACAGTTAAGCGAATCATTAAAGAATAAATTATGAAAAAATTCATTGTAAAAGGAAGTTTTGGGCTTCTTATTTTAACAACTTGCTTTTATTCTTGTAAAGCGAAGCAAGAGGCCGTGAAGCAATCAACATCTACTGGAATTAATCTTAATTTCATGGATAAATCAACCAATCCGGCCGATAATTTTAATAGATATGTAAACGGAACTTGGTTAGATAAAACCGAAATTCCTGCCGACAGAACCCGTTGGGGAAGTTTTGATGAACTTCGAAAAAACACCGATGATGACGTAATGATCATTTTAAAAGATGCCATCAACGACAAAACTATTGATCCTAAATCTGATCAGGCAAAAGCAATTAGCTTATACAAAACCGTTTTAGATACCGTAACCAGAAATAAACAAGGCATTGAACCTTTGAAACCATATTTGGCTAAAATTAATTCGGTTCAAACCGCTGATCAATTAGTTGCTTTATTAGCAGAAATGGAACCAGAAATGG
>NZ_JBIIWV010000131.1:0-5879 GCF_044338735.1 Flavobacterium sp.
TATTAAAACTACTTTTTTTCAAAATGGAAGTAACAACTTTAAATGATATTGAAATTATTTCAGCTTCAAATTCAAAAATTAACAGTGTTGATTTTGAAAACCTAACTTTTGGTAACGTCTTTACAGATCACATGTTAATTTGTGATTTCAAAGAAGGTAGTTGGCAAAAACCTATAATTCAACCCTATGCTCCTTTTACTATAGATCCATCTGCAAAAGTTTTTCATTATGGACAAGCCATATTTGAAGGAATGAAAGCGTATAAAGATTTGGAAGATGCTGTTTGGTTATTTCGTCCAGAAGAAAATTTCAATCGCTTTAACAAAAGTGCAATTAGAATGGCCATGCCCGAAGTTCCAGAAGCTATTTTCATGGGTGGATTGAAAAAACTATTACAAATTGAAAAAGAATGGGTAAAAAAAGGAAAAGGTAATACCTTATACATCAGACCTTTTATGATTGCTACCGGTCACGGTGTCATCGCTGCTCCTTCTCAAGAATATCGATTTATGATTATTTTATCGCCTGCGCGTTCTTACTATTCTGGCGAAGTAAAAGTAATTATTGCCGAACATTTTAGTAGAGCTGCTAATGGAGGAATTGGTGCCGCAAAAGCTGCTGGAAATTATTCGGCTCAATTTTATCCAACAAAATTAGCAAACGAAAAAGGGTTCCAACAAATCATTTGGACAGACGATGCTACTCATACCAAACTGGAAGAAGCTGGTACAATGAACGTATTTTTTAGAATAAATGATACATTATTCACTGCGCCAACAAGCGAACGCATTTTAGATGGTGTAACACGTAAAAGCGTAATTGATTTAGCAAAAAGAGAAAATATCAAAGTTGAAGTTCGTTCGGTACTCGTTGAAGAATTAATTACAGCTGCTAAAAATGGTTCTTTAAAAGAAATTTTTGGAGCCGGCACTGCTGCGGTAATTAATCCTATCGTTGGTTTCTCATATAAAGAAGAATATTTTGAATTGCCCATGATGGAACACTCAATGGCTCTAGATATTAAAGAAAAACTGACTAATATTCAACATAAATTAGACGAAGACACTTTTGGTTGGACCGTTAAGATATAGTCCGCGGTCTCAGTCTCAGTTATCAGTAAAAGTATCAGTGATAACTGTGACTGGAAACTGCGACTATTTCAATATCTCTTCAAAATTAGGTTTAAAGTAATTGGGACCTTTCATTACTTTGCCATCTTCTCGATAAATAGGTTTTCCATCTTCGCCCAATTTACTCATGTTGGAACGTTGAATTTCATCAAAAACCGCTTCAATTTTATGTTGTAGACCATGTTCTAAAATAGTTCCGCAAAGGATATACAACATGTCTCCAAGCGCATCGGCTATTTCAACAATATCATTATTTTGAACGGCTTCTAAATATTCTTCGTTCTCTTCTTTCATTAAATTAAAACGAAGTTCATTTTTAAGCGTTTCTAAATCGGCCTTCATTTCGGTACTAACCCCTAGTCCATAGGTTTCATGAAATAATTTAACTGCATTTAATTGTTTTTGCATACTATAGAATTTATTTTACTAAAAATAAAAAATTAGAATCTAATTAATCCTTATTTTTGTAAAAATTTTCAATATGTTTTCAACAGGTCAAATTTATTTTGCAGTCTTTTTTATCATTGCATTTGTAATCACAATGATAGCGGTGTATAGAAAAGATTTAAAGGTCTTAAAACCATTTTATAAAGGCACCTATTGGATTTTCATTGGTTTTTTAACTTTTATAGGACTGCTCTTTTTAATCAAAGTCTTTATGAAAAAATAATTTTACTTACATTTGAAAAACATACCCCTAAAAAATGAGAATTCTTAAATATTTATTTCTATTATTTCTATTATTATCCACCGCTTTTGTAGTTTTTGTAGCTACTCAACCCGGTGATTATAAAATAATGCGTTCTAAAGAAATAAATATTTCAAAAGATATCTTATATCATTTTATTTCAGATACCAATTCTTTAAACGATTGGAGTCCTTGGGAAAAAGATGAAATTTCATTGGTGAATAAAAACTTAACTTCAACTGATTCTATTGCACAAACAATTATTTTAAACGAAGAGAAAAGCAGTTCTTTATTTCATTTTAAAAAAACAAAAAAAGGAACCATCGTTACTTGGGAAGTAAACGGGAAACTAGATTTAAAATTAAAAATTTTAAGTGTATTAAAAGGCGGTGCTACTAATGTGGTAGGCAGTGAACTTGAAAAAGGATTGGATAATATTGATCATTATTTAGTTAACGAAATTTCGAACTATACGATTAAAATTAATGGATTAGTTACAAAAAATACTACAAATTATATTCAGCAAGAAGCTACATGTGCTGTAGCAGATTTTCAAAAAAAATCAAAAGCAATGTTGCAAAACATGATTGCTTTTGTGACCAAAAACGACATTAAAATTACTGGATTACCCTTCGTTATTTATAAAACGAAAAAAACAAGCGATAACAAAACCGTTTTTGCAATGTGTGTTCCTGTGGAAGAAGAAATTTTAACTACAGAAGGTAGCGAAATTTCAGGCGGACATTTTGATTCCTTTTTAGCCGTAAAAGCAACTCTTAATGGCGATTATTCGCATAATGAAAAAGCGTGGAAAGAAGCCCGAAAATATATGAATAAAAGTAAATTATCGGAAGATGATCTAGGAAAACCAATTGAAATTTACAAAGTGAGTTTGCCGAAAGAAAGAAAACCTTCAAAATGGGTTACCGAAATATATATCCCTGTGAAACAAAAAATTAGTAAACCAAAGCCTGAAAGTACTGAAGTTGTTCCATCAACTGAAAGTAATGTGATTACAAATCCTGTTCAGTAATTTATCTTTTTTCTTTTCCAATAAGGTGTTTTACAACCGTTTCTGCTGCATGTAAACCAAACAATGCTGGCATCCAACTATTGGTTCCATAAAAGGACTTTTTGAAATTAGATCCGTCTGTGGTCTTAATACTAGTATAATCAGGTCGCTCGAAGGAATAAACAACTTTTACCCCTTTAGAAATTCCTTCCATTTTTAAACGCTTACGAACATTTTTTGCAAGCGGACAATATTCGGTTTTGCTTATGTCGCGCACTTGTACTTTTTCCGCTTCAAACTTTCCTCCTGCTCCCATATTACTAATGACTTTAACTTTCTTGCGTTTACAAGCCAAAATCAAATTAATTTTTGGAGTCACACTATCAATACAATCTAAAACGTAATCAAATTCGGGCGAAATTAATTCAAAAGCACGTTCTGGCGATAAAAACTCTTCGATTCTGGTTAATTTCAGCTCTGGATTAATATCCATTAATCGGTCACCAACAATTTTAACTTTTGGTTCACCAACTGTACTATGCAATGCTGGTAATTGCCTATTAATATTAGTAATATCAACGACATCGCCATCTACAATTGTCATTTTTCCAATACCCGCTCGCGCTAAAAATTCGGCAGCAAAACTTCCAACACCTCCTAATCCAACTACTAAAACATTGGCATTATCTAACTTTTGTATTCCTTCCTCTTTAAATAATAAAGTCGCTCTTTCTTTCCACTTTGTCATATTAATGTTGAATCGTTAAATTGATGAATTGTCTAACCGAAAATCCTTGAAAAATTAGCAAAAACCATTGTTTTCATTTCTAGTACTGAAATTCCTTTTACAGAAGCTGCTTTTTCATACACTTCATAAATAGTTTCTTCAATGGTATCAGTTTCTAATAAAATTTGATTTTCGGGTGCAAAGTTAACTACTTTTTCTAAATCTGGATTACGCAATAAGTATTTTCCGAAAGAAAGATAAAAACCATTATTCAATAATGATTGCGCTAACTGCTCATTTTTTGAAAATCCGTGAATAATCATGGGGTTTTCTATTTTCATTTCATTTTTTATGGCAATTACTTCATCAAATGCAGCCACACAATGCAAAATTATTGGTTTGTTGGTTTGCTTTACGATTTCTAATTGCTTCTTAAAAATAGCTATTTGTAATTCTAATGGAATATCAATTCGCTTATCTAAACCACATTCGCCCAAAGCTAAACAATCAGTGAATTGTAATTTTTCTTTGATGATTTCCAAATCGTTTTCCAATCTATTTTCATCAATGTACCAAGGATGAATTCCTATTGAGTATTTCGGAATTTCCGCATCAAACTCCCATGGATATTGATTTACTATTTCAATAACCTCACTGTCATTTGAAAATTTATGGGTATGCAAATTGATGAATTTAATCATGACTTTTATTTTTACAAAAATATATAAATTAGTTCACAATGTATTCGGTTTAGCTTTCGTAAATTTGCAACTCAATAGTACTTATGTTAAAACGCGCCTTTCAAAAATACATCAACAACTTCAGAGGATTTTCAAGAGAAATTTGGATTCTTGCACTCATTACTTTCATCAATCGTGCAGGCACAATGGTATTACCGTTCTTATCAAAATACCTTAAAGAAGATTTACATTTTTCATATGGTGAAGTAGGATGGATTATGGTAAGTTTTGGATTGGGATCAATGCTTGGTTCTTGGCTCGGTGGAAAATTATCAGACAAGATTGGGTTCTATAAAATAATGATTTTTAGTTTATTCACTAGTGGTGTCATGTTCTTTTTCTTGCAATACATCACTTCTTTTTGGGCTTTGTGTTTCAGTATGTTTACTATTATGGTCGTGGCTGATATGTTTCGTCCCGCCATGTTTGTTTCGCTAGGAGCCTATGCTAAACCCGAAAACAGAACCAGAGCTTTAACTCTTGTACGTTTGGCGATTAATTTAGGATTTGCTGCGGGTCCTGCTCTAGGTGGCCTCTTAATTATGAGTGTTGGTTATAAAGGATTGTTTTGGGTAGATGGTGCTACCTGTATTATTGCTATTGTAATTTTTTGGTTAAAAGTTAAAGAAAAGAAAAAATCGGCTTATACTGATAAAGCACATCCTGGTGAAGTATTAACCCATTCAGTATTTAAAGATGCACCTTTTTTGATTTTTCTAATGATTTGTTTGATTTCAGGAATCATGTTTTTCCAGTTGTTCACAACAATTCCATTATACCATAAAGAACAATTTAACTTATCTGAACTTCAAACTGGACTCTTACTCACCTTCAATGGGATCCTGGTTTTTTTCATAGAAATGCCATTAGTTAGCTACATCGAAAGAAATAAAATTAATAAACTTAGAGCTATAAATTTAGGCGGTTTATTAATGGCCATAAGTATGTTTCTGTTGCTAATTAATAATTGGGTTGGCATTTTAATCATCATGATGTTATTCATGACCTTTGCCGAAATGTTTGCCTTTCCTTTTTCAAATTCCTTTGCCATGAGTCGCGCACCAAAAGGACACGAAGGTCGCTATATGGCTATTTTCACCATGACCTATAGTATGGCGCATATTTTAAGTGCCAAAACCGGAATGACAATAATCGATAATTTTGGTTATCAAGCCAATTGGTTTTTTATGGGAACTCTCGGATTAATTAGTGTTTTGCTTGGATTATGGGTGTATAAATTAATCAATAATAAAAAATCAAACAATGTATAAACTACTCGCCAAAATAAACAAAATCATTTTACCTAGTTTTACTAAACAAGGATTAGATCCTATCAAAGCAAAAAAATGGCAAATGGCTTTAATAGGCTATCGGTATTATATAACTTGTAGAGCTTTAGATAATTAAATCAAAAGCAGTTATTTTTTAAATTTCGATTTGTATATCTACTAAAAATATCTATATTTGCACTCACAAAAAATGGCCTCGTGGCGCAACTGAATAGCGCATCTGATTACGGCTCAGAAGGTTACTGGTTTGAATCCAGTCGAGGTCACTAAAAGCTCTGCAATGCAGGGCTTTT
>NZ_JBIIWV010000022.1:0-19166 GCF_044338735.1 Flavobacterium sp.
ACAAAAACTAGTATCCACTTTCTCAAGTATAAAAAATCCCGCAATTGCGGGATTTTTTTATAAATATAATAGTGAATTAAAACACAAACATTGCGCGTTCGCTCATTAATTCATTTACTTCTTCCGCTACTTGTTCTAAAACTGCTTCATCAGTATAGTTCATCAAAACCTTATCGATTAACGCAACAACGGTTTCCATATCTTCTTCAACTAATCCACGAGTTGTAATTGCTGGTGTTCCAACACGAATTCCTGAAGTAACAAATGGAGATTTGTCATCAAATGGCACCATATTTTTATTTACAGTAATTTCTGCTTTCACTAAAGCATTTTCGGCATCTTTTCCAGAAATATTTTTATTACGCAAATCAATCAACATCATGTGATTATCCGTTCCTCCAGAAATTAATTTATAACCTCTTTTATTGAACGCTTGTGCCATAGCTTGTGCATTACTTTTAACCTGCATTGCATAACGGAAAAACTCATCCGTTAGACATTCTCCAAATGCTACTGCTTTAGCAGCGATAATATGCATTAAAGGTCCTCCTTGATTACCTGGAAATACCGACATATCTAATATATGAGACATCATTCTTAATTCACCTTTAGGAGTGGTTAATCCCCAAGGGTTTTCAAAATCTTTACCCATCATGATCATCCCGCCTCTAGGTCCTCTCAAAGTTTTATGAGTAGTAGTTGTTACGATATGACAATGAGGAATTGGATCGTTTAATAATCCTTTGGCTATTAGTCCTGCAGGATGAGAGATATCGCCCAACAACAATGCACCAACACTATCAGCAATTTCACGGAAACGTTTAAAATCCATATCCCGAGAATAAGCGGATGCACCAGCAATGAGCATTTTTGGTTTATTGGCTAAAGCAATTTCTTGAATTTTATCATAATTCAAAACCCCAGTTTCTTCCTCTACACCATAAAAAACTGGATTGTATAATTTTCCTGAAAAATTCACTGGAGAACCATGAGTCAAATGACCCCCATGCGACAAATCAAAACCTAAAATAGTATCACCAGGTTTCAAACAAGCTGCAAAAACAGCTGTATTTGCTTGAGAACCAGAATGTGGTTGCACGTTTACAAATTCAGCACCAAATAAAGCTTTTGCTCTATCTATTGCTATTTGCTCCACAACATCAACTACTTCACAACCACCATAGTAGCGTTTACCCGGATAGCCTTCAGCATATTTATTTGTTAAACATGAACCCGCAGCTTCCATTACTTGGTCACTAACAAAGTTTTCTGATGCAATTAATTCAATTCCATGAATTTGTCTGTCTTGTTCATCAAGAATAAGGTCAAAAATTTGTTCGTCGCGTTGCATTGAAAAAAATATTACGTTAAAATTAGGTCAAATTTACAAAAAAGGTTTGTTACATTGCCAGATAATTTTATATTTGATTCATAATTTTTCAACAACAAACTAACAAAAAAAATATGCCAAATATTGCCAATGATCCAAGTAGAAAATCTTGGTTAGAAATTAAAAATGATAGCGATTTTCCAATTCAAAATATCCCTTTCGGAGTTTTCATTACGAAAGAAGATGTAATTACTATTGGAACAAGAATAGGCGATTATGCCATCGACATGGGGGCGTTACAACAATTAGGGTATTTTGAAGGCATTGAACTTACAGACGATATGTTTATGCAAGATACACTTAACGATTTTATTTCAGACGGAAGAAAAACTTGGCGTTTAGTTAGAAACAGATTATCTGATATTTTTTTAGATTCAAATCCTAAACTTAGAGATAATGATTCTCATAAAAGTATTGTTATTTTTAAAATGGATGAAGTAGAAATGTTATTACCTGTTCAAATTGGTGATTACACTGATTTTTATTCTAGTAAAGAACATGCTACTAATGTAGGAAAAATGTTTCGCGATCCAGAAAATGCATTATTACCAAACTGGTTGCATATTCCAGTAGGTTATCATGGAAGAAGTTCAACAATTGTTCCAAGTGGAATTCCAGTTCACAGACCTCATGGACAAACGTTACCAAATGGCGAAACACAACCCGTTTTTGGACCATCAAAACTAGTAGATTTTGAATTAGAAACTGCATTTATTACTACTGATGCAAACATTATGGGAGAACCCGTTTCTGTTAAAGATGCTGAAGAATGTATTTTCGGAATGGTTTTGTTTAACGATTGGTCAGCAAGAGATATTCAAAAATGGGAATATGTTCCACTTGGTCCGTTTTTAGCCAAAAATTTTGCTTCTTCCATTTCACCATGGATTGTTACTTTAGATGCCTTACAACCTTTTAAATGTGCATCGCCAGAGCAAAACCCTAAGCCTTTACCTTATTTACAACAAACAGAAAATTATGCTTACGATATTAACTTGCAAGTAGCCATTAAACCCAAAAATGCAATTGAAACTGTAGTTTCTAATACAAATTTTAAATATATGTATTGGACAATGAGCCAGCAATTGGCACACCATACTATTAATGGTTGTAGAATTAATTCAGGTGACATGATGGGAAGTGGAACGATTTCTGGTCCTACCGAAGATTCATTTGGCTCTATGCTAGAATTAACTTGGGGCGGACAAAATCCAATCAAAATGAATGATGGTAGCGAACGTAAATTCATCAATGACAACGACACTGTTATTATACGCGGATATTGTCAAAATGATCAAGTTAGAATTGGATTTGGTGAAGTCAGCAGTAAATTATTACCCGCCATTAATTTGAAGTTTTAACAGAATTACTATTTAAATAATATCAATTTGATATTTTAAATGTAAAAAAATACCAAATTAATAATTCAAACGATTTCGGTTTAGTTTTGCTAAGAATTGAGGGTATTTTATTATATTTGTGACCGCAAAAAAACATACAAAATAATACCCTAGGCGAAGTCAAATTAAATAGAACGCCCGAAAATTAAACCTAACGATATGGTAAAGATTAAAGTAGCTAATCCAGTAGTAGAATTGGATGGCGATGAAATGACCCGAATAATTTGGAGTTTTATTAAGGAGCAATTAATTCTTCCTTATTTAGATTTAGATATTAAATACTATGATTTAGGAATCGAAAGCAGAGAAGCCACTAAGGACCAAATTACTATTGATTCTGCAGAAGCTATAAAAAAATATAACGTAGGGATTAAATGTGCAACAATTACTCCCGATGAAGAAAGAGTAAAAGAATTCAATCTTTCTGAAATGTGGAAATCACCAAATGGAACAATTCGTAATATTGTAGGCGGCACCGTTTTTCGTGAACCAATCATTATGAGTAATGTACCACGTTATGTACAAGGTTGGACAAAACCAATCGTTATCGGGCGTCATGCTTTTGGAGATCAATACAAAGCTACCGATAAAGTAATCAAAGGAAAAGGAACATTAACCATGTCGTTTACCAATGAAGCTGGTGAAACTACAACTTGGAATGTGTATGATTTTAAAGGTGATGGAGTAGCCATGTCGATGTACAATACAGACGAAAGTATATACGGATTTGCGCATTCTTCCTTCCAAATGGCATTAACAAAAAAATGGCCTTTATATCTTTCTACTAAGAATACCATTTTGAAAGCTTATGACGGAAGATTTAAAGATATTTTTGAAGAAGTATTCCAACAACATTATAAAGCGGATTTTGATGCAAACGGAATAATTTATGAACACAGACTTATCGACGATATGGTTGCTTCATGTATGAAATGGAATGGTGGATTTGTTTGGGCTTGTAAAAATTATGACGGAGACGTTCAATCGGATACAGTTGCACAAGGATTTGGTTCGTTAGGACTAATGACTTCTGTTTTAGTTACTCCAGATGGAAAAACAGTTGAAGCAGAAGCAGCTCACGGAACGGTAACACGTCATTACCGCCAACACCAACAAGGTAAAAAAACATCAACCAATCCAATTGCTTCAATTTTTGCTTGGACAAGAGGATTAGAACACAGAGGAAAACTTGACGGAAATCAAGAATTAATTACCTTCTGTCACACATTAGAACAAGTTTGTATTGAAACGGTTGAAAGTGGTAAAATGACAAAAGATTTAGCAATGTTAGTAAAACCAGACGGTTTAACTGATGCTGATTATTTAACTACTGAAGATTTCCTTCAAACGTTAAAAGTAAATTTAGATCAGAAATTAGGTTAAAATCTAAATTTTTATATAAAAAAAGCGTTTCAATTGAAACGCTTTTTTTATGCTTATTTTTTATCTTCTTCTCGAACTACTACAATTGTGGCTTTAATTCCGGTTGTTAAATTCCATTCATTTGAAGTAATTAAATTTCCTGCATCATCATAGACACTAAAAGCAGCAGTATTGGGTCCTGATGTGCCTTGATTCAATGCTTCAAAATCCAGTTTATTAAATCCATTGGTTATGTCGATGTAATATTCTTTAACCGTAGCTTCTAATAAAATTTCTGTAATTACCGTTTTATCGTTTAATAACAATTTAACGCGATCTCCATCTGGATATTCATGATCACGACAAACGATTTTTACATACTTTGTTTTACTTTTAAATTCACCCAAAAATTGATTACTCCTGTATTCGGGCTGAATGGCTTTATCTCTATTATTTAATTTATTTTTTAAATCTTCACCCGGATTTTTAAATTTTGTCTTTTCCACCAAAACACTTTCCTGACCATTATCCTTCTTCAAAATGGAATATCGCTTTAAATAAGAATCATCTTTGTCTAATATACTTTTATAGGGTAAAGAAATTGTATTGGATTTGGTTTCGCTTTTAACAGGAACATCCCAATTTAACTTAATTTTTGGCGACTTAAATGGTGTATCTTTCTGTGCCCAAATACAGCCAGAAAAAAACAAAATCACTAAAAAAATTGTAAAACGCATAAAAAATTACTCCTTTAAATTGTAAAATTAAACTATAAATTGAGTTTTAAACATAAATTAACATAAGTTTTAAAACATTTGCCAACTTTAATTCCCAAATTTGTAGTTCAAAATTCATGCCTAAATTATGAAAAAACAAATCCTTTTTTTCTATTTAATCTTCCATTCCTTTTTGGGATATTCACAAGATAAAGTAACCTTGAGTGGAACTGTAATTGATACTAATAACAATGAATCACTAATAGGTGTTGTTATAGAAATTCCTGCATTAAAAATAAGTACCATCACAAATGAATATGGATTTTATTCGCTAACTATTCCTAAAGGAACTTATTCAGTTTTAATCAGCACCATTGGATATGAGAATAAAACAGTAGAAATTTCAATTCAAGAAAACAGCAAATTTACCTTTGACATCAAAGCGGATGCAAAAGAATTAGATGCTGTAATTGTAAATAAAAATCCGTATCGAACGATTATAAGCAAGCCTGAAATGAGCGTGAATAAAATAGCCATCAGTACTATTAAAAAAATGCCGGCTATTTTAGGGGAAATCGATATTTTAAAATCAATTACCACGTTGCCCGGAGTTACAAATGCTGGTGAAGGTCAGTCGGGATTCAATGTGCGCGGTGGTGCTGCTGATCAAAACTTAATCCTTTTAGACGAAGCAACCGTATATAATTCATCCCATTTATTTGGATTTTTTTCCGTTTTTAATGCCGATGCAATAAAAGATTTGAAACTTTACAAAGGCGGTATTCCTTCAAGATTTGGAGGAAGAGTTGCATCAGTCTTGGATATTTATCAAAAAGAAGGAAATAGTAAAGGTTTTAATTTATCGGGAGGTATTGGACTTATTTCAAGTAGAATTATGGCTGAAGGCCCGATAGTAAAAGAAAAAGGCTCCTTTTTAGTTGCTGGAAGAAGTTCCTACGCACATTTATTCTTAAAATTAACCGATAATAATAATTCTGCCTATTTTTATGACTTGAACACAAAATTAAGTTACAAGCTGAACGAGAACAATAATTTATACCTTTCTGGTTATTTCGGTCGCGATGTTTTTAGTCTCAACAATAGCTTTGTTAATACTTACGGAAACACCGTATTCAACTTACGCTGGAATCATTTGTTCAATGATAAATTATTTTCAAATTTTTCAATGATTTACAGTGATTATTACTACGGATTGACAATTGATTTCGTTGGATTCAATTGGGATAGTGGCATCAAAAATTATAATTTCAAATATGACTTTAAGCATTACCTAAACGATAAAACAAAACTCTTTTATGGTGTCAATGCGGTTTATTATGATTTTAACCCAGGAAAAATCGAACCAATCAATAGCGCTTCAGGAATAAATCCTAAACAATTAGATAAAAAATATGCTTTCGAACCTGCTTTATATTTAGATGTTGAACAACAACTTTCAGATAAGATATCAATTAATTACGGATTGCGTTACAGCTTATTTTATCGATTAGGAAATCAAAAAATGAATACCTATGCCAATAATCAAGCGGTAGTTTTTAATTCAGAACAACAAATTTATGAAAAAGCCACACCTACTGGAACAGTAGATTATGGTCGTAATGAAACTATTGCAAAATTTAATAATCTTGAACCCAGGTTTTCAATAGCTTACCTTTTAAATGATACGCAATCGATAAAAATGAGTTATAACAGAATGACGCAGTATTTGCATTTAATTTCAAACACGCAATCCCCTGCTCCTTTAGATGTTTGGACACCAAGTGACCAGTTCTTAAAACCTCAAATTTTAGATCAAATTGCCATTGGATATTTTTCTGAATTGAATGACGGAAAATATACTTTGGAAGTCGAATCATTTTATAAAAAAATTAAAAATAGATTAGATTATATTGATGGAGCTGATTTGATAGCAAATAACGCTATAGAACAAGTGGTTTTAAATGGTAACGCAAGGGCGTATGGACTAGAAGTATTATTTCGTAAAAATGAAGGCCGATTAAATGGTTGGGCTTCTTATACCTTATCACGTTCTGAGCAACAAACCCCAGGAAGAAATAGCATTGAAACAGGAATTAACAATGGTGCTTGGTACAAAACGGGTTGGGATAAACTTCATAATTTATCGATCACTGGAATGTATAAATTAAATGAAAAATGGAGTTTTAGCAGTATTTTTACACTACAATCAGGACAACCTGTAACCTATCCTAACGGTCAATATCAATACCAAGGAATTTCAATTCCTACTTATGGCTTACGAAATGAAGATAGACTACCAACTTATCATCGTTTAGATATTTCTGCAACACTAATTCCTTCAAAAAACAAAAATCGTAACTGGCAAGGAGAATGGGTTTTCGGAATTTATAATCTATACAGTCGGAAAAACGCTGCCTCAATTAGTTTTAGACAAAATCAAGATTCTGGAAATAATGAAGCGGTTCGATTGTCTATTTTTGGAATTGTACCAAGTGTTACCTACAACTTTAAATTTTAAACTTATGAAAACTACTTATAAAATAATAATTATTGCGTTTACCTTATTCTTAACTTCTTGTGAAGACGTTGTAAATATTGAACTAGATACTGCTCCAGCAAAATTAGTCATAGATGCTTCACTCAAGTGGGAAAAAGGCACCAACGGAAATGCGCAAACCATAAAATTAACCACAACCACCGATTTTTATGCCAATACTATTCCTGCGGCGTCTGGTGCTGTCGTATATGTTAGAGACGAAAATGCAAATCAATTTGATTTTGTTGAAACTCCCGGAACAGGAAATTATGTATGCAACAATTTTATCCCAGTAATTAATCGTAACTATATATTAACAGTTATTTTTAATGGACAAACGTATACCGCTTCAGAAAAGCTAATTGCCGTTCCTACAATCGATACTATTGAACAAGATAATGAAGGTGGATTTACGGGTAGCGAAATTGAAGTGAAATTCTTTTTTCAGGACACTGCAATCGTTAATAATTTTTACTTAACTCAATTTAATACTTCATTAAGATTGCTCCCAGAATATGATGTAATTGACGATGATTTTTTTCAAGGCAATCAAATGTTTGGTTTGTATTCCGATGAAGATTTAAAAACTAATGATCAAATACAATTCACGTTACAAGGAATTTCAGAACGATATTACAATTACATGAATGTATTATTAGGCATCGCCGGAACAAATGGCGGCAGTCCGTTTCAAACACCGCCAGCAACAGTGAGAGGAAACATCATTAATCAAACGAATTTTAATAACTTTGCATTGGGCTATTTTAGTGTTTCCGAAACAGATAAAAAAAGTTATATCGTTCAATAAATTAAAACGCTCTAAAAAATGTCATCACATCACATTGTTCGAGACGATCAAGAACCGGCATTAATCATTGCGAATGGTGCTTCCTGCAACAGTGAATTGATGGGTCAATTATTAGAATGGTCTCCTTTAGTGATTGTTTTAGATTCGGCAATAGAAAGAGTTCTCGATTTGGGTATTAAAGTTGACGTGTTGCTGGGTGATTTTGATCGAAATTTCAACCCGGAAGTTTATATAGAACATCAATATCCTTTGGAAATAATTCATGTCGTTAATCAAGATAAAACCGATTTAGAAAAAGCGTTTGACTATCTTATTGAAAAAGGACATAAAGCAGTCAATGTCATCTGGGCAACTGGTAAAAGAGCCGATCATACGTTAACCAATATCACCAACATCGTTCAATACCGCGACCAACTCAAAATTGTGGTCATCGATGATCATTCTAAAGTGTTTTTATTGCCTACAAAATTTGATAAATGGTACACTGCAAATACCATAATATCGCTCATTCCGGTAGGAAAAGTAAGTGGCATTACTACTAAAAACCTTTTTTACTCGCTCGACAACGAAGAATTACAAATAGGATATCGAACAGGAAGCAGCAATCATGTCATTACTGACGGAATTGTAACCATTGAACATCAATCTGGTGATTTATTGTTGATGGAATGTTGGGATTAAAAAAAACCGCATTTGTATAACTGCTGAAAATGTGCTACTTTTGAGTAGAGCAATGATCCAATGAAAAGCAAAACTGAACCCACTGAAAAAAGTAATCTTCATCCAAGAAATCCACATCGTTTTAGATATGATTTTGATAAACTAATTGTAGTATTACCCGAATTAGAACAATATGTTGTCACTGATGCAAATCGATCAGAAAAAACGATAGATTTCAGTCACTCTGAAGCAGTAAAAACACTAAATAAAGCTTTATTGGTTGCAGAATATGCCATTGATTATTGGGATATTCCTTCACAATATTTATGCCCGCCCATTCCTGGGAGAGCCGATTACATTCATTATTTAGCCGATTTATTAGCCGAATCAAATGAGGGAACTATTCCAACAGGCGAACAAATTGTAGGTCTAGACATTGGAATTGGTGCTAATTGTATTTATCCCATTTTAGGAAACTGTAGTTATGATTGGAGTTTTGTAGGGGTTGACATCGATGAAAATGCGATACAAAATTGTAAAAAAATAATAGCCCAAAATCCGAAATTAAGCGAAGTAATTAGCCTTCAATTACAAACCGAACCGCGCTATATTTTTAAAAACATCATATTGCCCGAAGACCGTTTTTCGTTTACCATTTGCAATCCGCCATTTCATTCATCGGCGACTTCAGCAGCAAAAGCGAATTCTAGAAAAGTCAGCCAATTAAAATCTTCAGAAAAACAATTAAACTTTGGCGGACAAAACTCAGAATTATGGTATAATGGAGGCGAAATCGGATTCATAACCCAAATGATTTACGAAAGTGTCAAATATCCTTTACAATGTTTTTGGTTTACCACTTTAGTATCAAAAAAAGATAATTTAAAAACCATATACCGAACCTTAAATAAAGTAGGCGCAGTTGCAATTAAAACTTTTGAAATGTCGCAAGGACAAAAACGCAGCCGATTTGTAGCCTGGACGTTCCTGAGTGAAAAGCAACAGAATGAATGGAGTTTTTCTAACGAATAAAAAACTAACTTTGCACTGTCATACTTTTAACCATTTCCAGATCAAATAAATGAAATTTCAAGTCGTTTCAGATTATAAACCTACAGGTGACCAACCTCAAGCCATTGAAAAATTATCAAAAGGGATAAGAGCTGGCGAAAAGTATCAAACGCTTCTTGGTGTAACAGGTTCTGGAAAAACTTTTACGGTTGCAAATGTGGTACAAGAAGTGCAAAAACCTACCTTAGTCTTAGCACATAACAAAACTCTTGCCGCTCAATTATACTCTGAATTTAAGCAATTTTTTCCAAATAATTCGGTACAATATTTTGTTTCATATTATGATTATTATCAACCAGAAGCCTTTATTCCAGTTACCGGAACTTACATAGAAAAAGATTTATCGATTAATGAAGAGTTAGAAAAATTGCGTTTAAGCACTACTTCTGCCCTACTTTCTGGACGTAGAGATATCATTGTAATCTCTTCAGTTTCTTGTTTGTACGGAATTGGAAATCCGGTGGAATTTCAGAAAAACGTAATTAATTTGGAAGTAAATCAGCAAATTTCGCGTACCAAATTATTACATCAATTGGTTCAAAGTTTGTATTCTAGAACCGAAGCCGATTTTAATCCTGGAAATTTTAGAATCAAAGGCGATATTGTAGAAATTTTTCCAAGTTATGGCGATGAACCCTTCCGAATTCACTTTTTTGGCGATGAAATAGAAGAAATTGAAGCATTTGACACAAGAACAGTTCAAGTTTTAGAACGTTATGAAAAACTAACGGTTTATCCTGCCAATATGTTTGTTACTTCGCCTGATGTATTGCAAAATGCCATTTGGGCCATTCAGCAAGATCTAGTAAAACAAGTCGATTATTTTAAAGAAATTGGCAAACATTTAGAAGCAAAACGTTTGGAAGAACGAACCAACTTTGATTTGGAAATGATTCGAGAATTAGGGTATTGTTCTGGTATTGAAAACTATTCGCGTTATTTAGACGGAAGAGAACCTGGAACAAGACCTTTCTGTTTGTTAGATTATTTTCCAGATGATTTTTTAATGGTAGTTGATGAAAGTCACGTTACACTTTCGCAAGTACATGCTATGTATGGTGGCGATCGAAGCCGAAAAGAAAATTTAGTCGAATATGGTTTTAGATTACCCGCTGCCATGGACAATCGCCCGTTGAAGTTTGAAGAATTTGAAGCGCTTCAAAACCAAGTAATTTATGTTTCTGCAACACCCGCCGATTATGAATTACAAAAAACAGAAGGCGTTTATGTAGAGCAAGTAATACGTCCAACAGGTTTGCTTGACCCAATTATTGAAGTGCGACCAAGTGCTAACCAAATTGACGATTTAATCGAAGAAATCCAATTGCGTTGTGAAGCAGATGAACGGGTGTTGGTGACAACGTTAACCAAACGAATGGCCGAAGAATTGGCAAAATACTTAACAAAAGTTTCGATTCGTTGTCGTTACATTCATTCCGATGTGGATACTTTAGAACGAGTAGAAATCATGCAAGATTTGCGTAAAGGGATTTTTGATGTTTTAATTGGAGTCAACTTATTACGTGAAGGATTGGATTTACCCGAAGTTTCTTTGGTGGCTATTTTAGATGCCGATAAAGAAGGTTTTTTAAGAAGTCATCGTTCGCTAACACAAACGGTTGGTAGAGCTGCTCGAAATGTTAATGGAAAAGCCATAATGTATGCCGATAAAATTACGGCTTCGATGCAAAAAACGATGGATGAAACCACCTACAGACGTGAAAAGCAAACACGATACAATACTGAAAACAATATGGAACCCAAAGCATTGAATAAAAGTTTAGGTAGTGCATTAAGCGGTAATTCGGTGTCAACAGGTTATTTTGAAAGAGAAGCCTTAAAAGCTGCAGAACCCGAAAGTTTGTATTTATCAAAACCCGAAATTGAAAAGAAAATTCGAGAATTTCGAAAACAAATGGAAAAAGCCGCTAAAGATTTAGACTTCATGCAAGCAGCAAAATTACGAGACGAAATAAAAGCATTACAAGATAAGTTATAAGTTGGGAGATGGAAGTTGGATGATGGAAGTTGGATGATGGGAGTTGGATGATGGGAGTTTTGGTTTGATCAGTTTTTACGCTGTCAAGCGTCTCTTGGAAAAGTAAATTTAGAATCAAAAAGTTTAGATATTGTATAAAAATAATTTAAAAAAAATCAAATGAATAAAATTAATAACATACTTAAACTAGAAGACGAAGTTGCCATCATTGAAGCAATTGGAACCTTAATTTGGGAAAAGAAAGAAGCTACAAATGATTTTTCTGAATTAACCGATGAAGAACAAGTATTTGTATATGTTGATATATTTGAAGGCGCTATGGGAGAAGGCGGTTTTCAGCTGTTCTTTTCTTTGGAAGCGGGTAATTTTGTCGAGGAAATAATAACTTCGTACCAAGAAATTAAAGCTCCAAAAACGGCCGAATTAATTGCCAATGCGGTTAAGATTTTTCCAAAAAAATATACCACCGATTTAGCAACACGTCAATCGTTAATTACAACTGCAGATGAAGAAATAATTTCGGGTTGGGAAGATTTAGACGAACTCTTTTTTACCAATGAAAGTGAAGAAGATGTGGTAAGTTTAATTGTAGATTACATCAAATCTAACGAAAACCAGTTTGGAAATTAATTGTGTTGCTCACTAAAAACAGCTAACAAAACTTCGGGGGAAACCATTTGGTTCGGCGAAGTTTTCATTAATTGTAAAATCCGTTTTGTTGCATACGGATTCAAACCCATGTTGATGCCTATTTCGTTAATTTTAACCCATTCTCTTTCGTGCAATACCCCATCGCTATGCATTAACAAAGCTAAACGATAAAATTGACAAATTCGATTGAACTCATCTTTTATGACTACAATAGCACCTCGATTTTTAAATAAATCAAAAAAAGTAGTTTTATCAATTTCCAGTTCGTTTGCAATTAATTCTAAAAAATCGTATTCGCGATCATGCAATTCTCCGTCAACGAGTGCAAAAGCAATCATTTCTTGTAACAAGCTAATTTTTTCTTGGGAAGTATTCATAGCGTATTTCTTTCTGGTAAAAATAAGAATTCTTGTTAAAAATGGATATCTTTGAACAAGTTTTTTTGAAGAAAACAAAATAGATTACCTTCAACTATTTAAGTACGATATAAATGAATAATAACGATGTTTTTAAAAAGTTACGTGTAGCGTTGCAATTGCGTGATGACCAAATTATTGAAATTGTAAACTTGGTGAATTTTAGAATTTCTAAAGGTGAATTAGCGGATATTTTTAGAAGCGAAGACCACCCTAATTACATGGAATGTGGTGATCAATTGTTGCGCAATTTTTTAAATGGTTTAATTATTCATTTACGTGGCACTAAAGAAGAACCAAAAAACCCTAGGGAAGTTCTTAGCGAAATTGCGAAAAATAAAACTTCCTTGTACAAAGAAGACAAAAAGCCAGATTTTAAAAATCAAGGAGAAAAAAAACCATTTAAACCCAAAGGCACCCCTAAAAAACCATTTGGGACCGGTAAACCCGCGGCCAAAAAACAAAAACCCGAAAACCCAGTAGAACGTTTTACCTTCAACTCTGGGAAGCAAAAAAAATAATCAAAATCCTCATACAATTGAGGATTTTTTTTACCTATTCATTAAATTTATTTAAAATAATATGTCGATAATTAAAAATATTTGTTACTTTTGATTTTATTAAAAAGCGAAACAAAACTTCGCATAGCTACCCAAATATGGGTGTATATACGAAGTTTTATATCGTATATATACAAGTTAGTGGCAAGCATAAAATACCATTCCGCAACATAAATTCAACAGAAAATGAACTTAACTTACAGAGAAGGCACATTAAAAGATAGCGACAAGTTAAAACAACTTGGACTAACATCATATGGTCAATTTAAAAATGAATTGACAGAAAGTAATTGGAAAAAAATGAACAACTTTTTATCAAATCTTGATTCATACACTGACTTGCTTAATAACTCAAAGTGCTTTATCTGTGAAGACATTGAAGAAATTATTGGAATGGCATATTTAGTTTCAAAAGGAAATCCAACTGATATTTTCGACAAAGAATGGTGTTATATTAGAATGGTTGGTGTTGACCCAAAATATAGTGGGACAGGAATTGGAAAAAAATTA
Organism: Flavobacterium sp.; assembly: GCF_044338735.1. Taxonomy (GTDB): domain Bacteria; phylum Bacteroidota; class Bacteroidia; order Flavobacteriales; family Flavobacteriaceae; genus Flavobacterium. The sequence goes on from NZ_JBIIWV010000022.1 coordinate 14,080, forward strand.
ACTCAAATGTGCATTGAATATGCAAAGAAAAATAATGAACAAATAATTGCTTTGCACACTTCTGATTTTATGAATAAAGCAAGACATATTTATGAAAAAATCGGATTTAAAGTAATTAAGGAATTAACGCCACGTTATGGAAAAAAATATTGGCTTTATCTTTTAGACATAAAAAATAGTAACAATGATAATATATCAAATTGAAAAAACAGTTTCTGTAGAAGAGTTTAGAGAGGTGTTGGTTAACTCAACATTAGGTGAAAGACGACCAATTAACAACCACGAAACACTATCAAAAATGTTAGAACACGGCAACTTAATTGTTACTGCCAGAGATAATGGAAAATTAATTGGAATTGCTCGTTCGTTGACTGATTTTAATTACTGTACTTATTTATCCGATTTAGCGGTTGATGAAAATTATCAAAAAATGGGAATTGGTAAAGAACTAATAAAACAAACCAAATTGAAAACACCTAACGCAAAACTCATTTTACTTTCAGCCCCAAAAGCGGTTGAATACTATCCTAAAATTGGAATGATAAAATGGGACCAATGTTATGTTTTGGACAATGTAGAAGACCTTAAATAGATAGTATGTTTAACTATAATAACAAAATATTCAGACCAATTGTTAATTCAGAAAATGGAGAAACATCAAACGAAACGGTTTTTATTTACAAGCAAAACGGAAACATTTTGACATCTGAATATTCAGGCGGGAAAATAATTAAAGGACATTTGATTGGACTTGTTGATGAAAATGGAAAAATTGAAATGCGATACCATCAAGTAAACCAAAAAGGCGAACTTATGACAGGCATATGTAAATCAGAACCTAAGGTTCTTGAAAATGGAAAAATTCGGCTTCACGAAAGTTGGGAATGGACTTCGGGTGATAAATCAAAAGGACAATCAATAATCCAAGAACAATGAAAATGCCAGCCACTAACATCATATTTGCAAAATAGCGGGTTTTGGAAAGCATCAAAAGGCTTGTTTTGTGTCTTTTAGGGTGCGTGATGTGCCAAAAGTGTAGGCAATTTTGAACCGCTAATTCGCAAATATGTGGAACGTTGTGCGTCAGTTTTGAGCGATAGAAAACCAAAAGGAAAATATTAAAATGAAATTTAATCCAATAAAAGTAAAATTAAAAAACTCTAAAGAGGTAACTATAAGAAGTGCCGAAATTTCTGACGGAAATAAACTTTTAAACACAATAAAAGAGTATATTGGAAATAGTGATTTTATTCCAAAATTAACAGAAGAATTTAAACTTACGTTAAACCAAGAAGAAGATTGGATAAATTCATTTATTCAAAAAGACAACTCGTTACTTTTAGTGGCTGAATTTGAAGATAATATAATTGGAAATATTGATATTACAGGAAATTCAAGAATTACTATGCAACATACAGCAGTTATTGGAATGGGAATGTTAATTGAATGGAGAAATTCAGGTTTAGGAACAGAACTTATGAAATATTCTATTGAATGGGCAAAAGAAAATCCTATTCTTGAATTACTTTTGCTTCAAGTTTATACCGAAAATGAATTAGGTTTAAATTTATACAGAAAAATGGAATTTATAGAAAATGGGGTAATTAAAAATTACTTTAAGCAAAATGGAAGATATTATGATAATCTAACAATGAGCTTATCTGTAAAATAAAACCGAACGCACAACAGCGGTTTTAAGAAATTGGGGTTTTAGGGATTAATTTAAAGTTTGTTTTATACTTTTGGAGTTCAGTTTTTAATTGAAAGTTTAGGCAAACCAAATCCCCAACTTCTTAAAGCCGCAAAACGTTGTGGGCAAGCTATGCCGAAAATGACGCAAAAATTAAAACATTAAAATATGCTAGACAATTTATGGAATAATATTATTGAGTGGTTTGAAGACAGAAGCGAGAGAGCAAGGCTCGTTCGTAGTTTTAATGAATCAGCAAGAAAATCTTTTGTTTCGGGTATTGCACCAACTCTGTTAAAAGCAAGTATTTCAAGGGGTGAAAGTTTATATAAACATCAATTTTCTAATTGGCTAAATTCAGGATTTAGAATACAAGCTTTTACAGGACGAACTCTTACTAAAGATGAGTTAATGCGTATTGGTAAAGTAATATTAGATGATAGTATTTTAGTTCGCAGATTAATTGTTCTCGGTTGGGACACTCTTGAAATACACGGTGACGCTGGAAAATATGGTTGCAGATGGCAATTAAAAGATTATATACCATTACCTAAATTTAACGAAAATGAATGATACTATAATTAAAGACACCTTAAAAGTGGCGAGTGAAACTATAACAAAGTCAATTGCTTCAGAAAGTAATGAAAAAATTAATTGGTGGCTGTGGATTGCAATTATTGAGTTTGCATTTATAGTATTCCTAATATTAAAACAAAAAATTAAACCGAAAGATACGATAAAGCAAGAATTCAAGAAAAAATCTTTGGAACAAGAAATTGATTTTAATAATATCATAAATAGCTCATTTAACTCAAAACAATTATATGATGAGTTAAAAGTTAAGGTTCACCCTGACCGTTTTTCAACAGATAAAGAAAAAAACATAATTGCTGATAAACTCTTTCAAGAGATTACAGAAAATCAGAATAACGCAAAGCGTTTAATTGAATTAAAAGAAGAAGCAAAACAAAAATTAAATATTAACTTTTAAATTATTTTATTATGGGACAAGTATTCATTTTATTAGTAGCAGTCGGACTTGCAGCTTTAGTAGGTCAATTAGGAAAAAACAGAAAAATTGGCTTTGGTTGGAGCTTTGCATTAAGCATATTTTTATCACCAATTATTGGACTAATTATAACACTTTGTTCCAAGAAAAATGACGTTGAATTTGTTGACGTAAAGAAAGAAGATTAAACAAGTAAATTAACTAACAACTTAAAAACATAAATTATGAAAGTAGGAGGAATTATTGCATTGATTTTCGGAATATTAAACATAATAGCTGGAATTGGTATGTCATCTGACCCAAATTTTGCTGACAAAGCTGGTGGTAAATTTGGTTTTGGAATAGGATGCATTGTACTAGGTATTTACCTATTGAATCGTGCCAGTCAAAAGAAAGAAGAACAGAATGAAAAAGACAAATGGAGTAACGGAAAAAATTAGCCAGCCCACAACAGCAGTTTGCAAAAATGGAATGCTATGCAAGAAAATTTAAAAAATTATGTTGAAGCACATGGTGGCGTTGCCACAATAAATATGGACAAGATTTACCGTCCAAATTGGAATGATATTAAAGATATATTAAATGGGATTAAACCTTTAAGTGATTTAGGATGCAATTAAAAGTTAATAAATATAACATATTTTATACCTTATATATTTATTTTTTAGTAATTTTTATTTTACTACCAACTAAATATAATGGTATACCTTTCGGTGCACATCCAATAATTGCGCTATCCATATACGCATTAGTGGTTTTATTACCTGTGATGTTGATAATAATTATAATTTTGGACGTAATTAAAAAACGTTTTAAAATTGCTATTAAAAACATTTTAATAGTTATTGCTCTTTTTTTTCTAACCTGGGGTTTAAAAAAATATATTTTGGACACTTATTTTTATATAGAACCTGACACATCAGAACAAATTGAAGCTGCTTCGCCTATGAAAAAACTTGATAAAAAATAAATACAGCCTACAACAAGGGTTTGCTGCAATAGCGGCTTTCAGGAACAACTGAAAGTCGCTATTGTATTTGCAATGGTTTTTGAAAAACTGTAAAAATTTAGTAAATTTATCCGCTACTGACAGCAAGCCCATAAACGTTAGCTGTAAGTTTAAAAAAACCGAAATGGAAATAGAGAAAATGATACAAATTCTAATTTATACCCACGCATTTTTTGGTGGAATTGCACTTTTATCAGGTTCGGTATCAATTATTTCAAAAAAAGGAAACAAAATACATAGAAAGTCAGGGATGATATTTTATTATTCTATGCTTTTTTCAGCACTTACTGCATTAATTATTTCAGTCTTACCAAAACACGAAAGTCCATTTTTGTTTTCAATTGGCATATTTAGTTCTTATTTTGTTTTGACAGGCAAAAGAGCGTTAAATTTTAAAACGGATAATGAAAATCTAATAATTGATAAAATTATTTCGTGGGCGATGCTTTTCACAGGACTAATAATGATATTATATAATCCTATTTTTAAAAATAAAATTAATATTATTTTGACAGTCTTTGGTCTGGTTGGATTATTTTTTTCAATTAGAGACCTGATTTTATATAAAGACATAAAGAAACTGAAAAAAGGTTGGCTAAAATTACATTTAGGAAAAATGATTGGTGGGTACATTTCAGCAACAACTGCATTTGTTGTAGTGAATAATTTTTTTCCAAGTTTTTATGGTTGGTTTATTCCTGGAATAATTGGCGGAATTTATATAACATATTGGATGATGAAATTGAATAAAAAAACCCAATAGCGCGGAATTACATTCCTTGACCATAAAGAGCATAAAAAAACTTTTTACAACGGGTCAAATCATTCAACAAAGCTACTTCGAAACTCGCAACCTCGCCAAGCGCAGGAACGTTAAATCAGACTCCCATTTCTTATATACCCAATTACGGTTTCATTAAAAATAACGGGTTGTTCTACATTAACCACATGTCCGCAGTTTTGAATAATAAATAGTTCAGCCGTTTTTGCATGATTGGCAACCACTTGTCTTACTGAAGGTAAAAACATATAATCTTCTTCTCCCATAACATAAAGCGTAGGAATGTCTAATTCAATTTGTCTAAACAAACGTAAAACAGGGTTAATCTCGGCAGTTAATTTAAACCATTTAATAAATTCTTTCTGATAGAGTTTCTTGGCTTCGTTAATGAATAACAATCGAGAGTTTTTATGATTCTTTTTGGGCATGATCACAAAGGCAAAAAATTTATATAAAACCAAATAAGGCAACACATATTTAAAGGTATTTCCTAATCGCATTAAGATTTGCGAACGAAAGTTCATTTTTAAAATGGCGCCGCCTAAAATCATGCTTTGTACACGAGTAGGATACATTTCTGCCAATTGACGAATCACAA
>NZ_JBIIWV010000023.1:0-19038 GCF_044338735.1 Flavobacterium sp.
ATTTTTTGTTGGAAAAAACTATTCTTTAAATCCAACCACATTCCAGGCAACTTACGTTCTTTAATAACTCGCAATGTAAGATCGTTTTGATCGGCTAATACAGTTCCTGTGGCATTAACATATGCTCCGTTTCCATCTGTTTTATATATATAAATTTCTTTATTACTGAATATAAATTCTTCATTTTGAGCAACCTTTATACTGTTGTTTAATAATTCGGTTCCTTTGTAGGGATCAACTAAAGATTTATCGTTTGAATAATACTTTTGAGCACTTTCAAAATTTTCAGCTGGGTCATAATCTCTTAAATAATAACCGTTTTCATAAACGTGTAGTTTAAATTTTGCGGTTTCAGAATTGCCATATACCGAATCCAATTCATAAATTCTTTCCCCAGCATCTGTTACCGATTTATAGGTGCTGTAATAAGGAACGTAAATATACACCGAATCAATTACGGGCTGATAGCCAATAGTAGGATTTGGCGATGAAAGTTCTACTTGACTTACAAAATGTGCTTTTGTAGTTCCAAAATAAGGATCTTTGTAAATACCTAAAGCATTAATTGGCAAATTGTTAGTTTGAACTGGACCTGTCGCTTTTGAATAAGCTGTAAGATTTTGAACTGGATATCTTTCTAGTACAAAATGATTCCCATCGATAAGATCAGAACCCAATGAATTAAAGTCTTTATCACAAGACACAAAACTTAAAAAACTTAAAACAATTACAACCGCCTTTACTATACTATACTTCATATTATAAAACTTGATTCTTAATGAACAAAGGATATACTTCCTTCATATTTTCTTTAGTGCCGAAAGGTAAAAAAGGTTTGTTTGAACTTTCTATAAATTTTGTTAAAGTTGGAGAAAGTGTTTCTGAACCCATAACAACAGCATCCGAATGCATCACCGAAAGTTTCATGATGTTTTCATAATTAGGTTTTTCAATCACCTCAACTGCTGATGCTTCAATAGCATCAAAAAGCACTTTATCAAGTAATTTTGTATCTAATTCGCCTTCAAAACCATGTTCGTATACCGAAGTAATAATCTTTGTTTCAGCAAAAATACCTTCGTCTTTATAATAATGTTTCAAATATACCGGAAGTAAGGCAGCCATCCAACCGTGAACATGAATTACATCGGGAACCCAATTTAATTTTTTAACCGTTTCAACAACTCCTTTTGCAAAGAAAATAGCACGTTCGTCGTTATCAGGATATAAAACTCCTTCTTCATCAGAAAAAGTAGCTTTTCGTTTGAAATATTCGTCGTTATCAATAAAATACACCTGAATTCTTTCTTTTGGAATTGAGGCTACTTTAATAATAAGAGGCATATCCATATCGTTTACCACTAAATTCATTCCAGATAAACGGATTACTTCATGTAATTGATGTCTTCTTTCGTTAATATTACCATATCTAGGCATAAAAATTCGTATTTGCCCTCCTAAATCATTAATCATTTTTGGCATTTCATACGATTGTAACGACACTTCGTTCTCTGCTAAATAAGGCACCACTTCAGATGATACATACAATATCCTCTTGTCTTCCATAATGTATTCTTGTTAATTATTGTTTTAAAAAACCTTGCAAAATTACAATATTTTATGGATTTATCCACTAAAATAGTAAGTTTGCACTTGAATTAACTATATTTAAAATGCTCATTTTAAACAAAAAGTCCGATTTAAGTGCTTTTTTAAGCCCCTTAAGCCATCAAAATAAGTCGATTGGATTTGTTCCAACGATGGGAGCGCTTCATGACGGACATTTGTCTTTACTCAAAAAATCGCTTGAAGAAAACGATGTTACCGTAATGAGTATTTTTGTAAATCCAACACAATTTAACAATGCAAACGATTTAGAAAAATACCCAAGAACATTAGAGGAAGATGTAAAAAAGATGGGTAAAATTAGCGATTCTATAATTGTATATGCTCCTTCGGTAAGCGATATTTATGAGGGAAATACCGTTTCGGAATCCTTTGAATATGACGGATTAGAACACCAAATGGAAGGCCAACACAGACCTGGGCATTTTGATGGAGTAGGAACAATAGTTAAACGTTTGTTTGAAATTATTAAACCTACAACCGCTTATTTTGGTGAAAAAGACTTTCAACAATTACAAATTGTAAAAAAATTAGTGGCGCTTTATGTCATTCCTGTTGAAATTATTGGCTGCCCAATTTTTAGAGAAGCAAATGGATTGGCCATGAGTTCTAGAAACGAAAGACTTTCTGAGAATGCCCGAAAAAAAGCAGCTTCTATATTTGAGATCCTTCAACAGGCAAAATTAAAATTTGAAAAACAATCTGTTTCAGAAACGATTCAATTTGTAAAAAAAGAATTTGAAAAACACCCTGAATTTGAATTAGAATATTTTGAAATCGCAGATGAAACAACACTTTTATCAACTGAAGTTAAAGAACCTAACAAAAAATACCGCGGTTTCATTGCTGTTTTCATTGAGAAAATTAGATTAATTGATAATATTTCACTAAATTAATTACCTTTGCATCATGCAAATTCAAGTAGTAAAATCAAAAATTCATAGAGTAACGGTAACCGGTGCCGATTTGAATTATATAGGAAGCATCACTATTGACGAAGCACTAATGGAAGCTTCAAATATTATAGAAGGCGAAAAAGTCCAAATCGTCAACCTTAATAATGGTGAACGATTAGAAACGTATGCTATAAAAGGTCCAAGAAATACAGGTGAAATCACATTAAACGGTCCGGCGGCAAGAAAAGTGCACCGTGGCGATATTGTAATCATCATTTCGTATGGAATTATGGACTTTGAAGAAGCAAAAAAATTCAAACCTACTTTAGTTTTTCCAAACGAAAAAGACAATTCCTTAACTTAATTTGAAAGCGACTATTCGTAAATTTTTTAGCTTACTAATACCCTTATTAATTGGTATTGGAATTATTTATTATCAATTTACAACGCTTACTCCATCTGAACTTGATAAAATTAAAATTAGCTTTTTAAAAGCCGATTATTTTTATATCTTATTGTCGCTCATTGTTGCTCTTTTTGGTTATTGGTCTAGAGCCTACCGCTGGAAATTTGCCTTACAGCATCTAGGATATCAAACCAAATTTCGTAATGATTTCATGACGGTTTGCGTTTCTTATTTAGTCAATTTGACCATTCCTCGTTCGGGTGAAATATCTAGAGCCGCACTACTAAAAAAATATGAAAAAGTGCCGTTTGACAAAGCTTTTGGAACTATTGTTGCCGAAAGAGTTGTTGACATGATCATTTTTTTACTTTTTGTCATGGTGGGTTTTGTATCACAATTTGATACTATATATACTTTTTTACTTGAAAAAAATCTACAATTTGAAACCTTACTATGGATTTCATTAGGTGGTTTTTTACTTTTTATACTTTTTATAGTAGTATGGATTTATGCCGAATGGAAGATCATTTTAAAACTTAAACAAAAATTATCGGGTTTAATTGAAGGCATGCTGAGCATTTTAAAAATGAAAGACAAATGGAGTTATATATTTCATTCCTTTTTTATTTGGTTTTCCTATCTCGTTATGTTTTATGTGACGATTTTTGCTTTACCAGAAACTGCTAACATCACGTTTGACGTTGTAATTATGGGATTTATTTTTGGTACAATTGCCGTCGGATTTACAAATGGCGGACTTGGAGCCTACCCTTTAGCAATTGCAATGATTTTTTCTTTATATGGAATTTCAAATGATATTGGTGTGGCTTTTGGTTGGTTAATTTGGACTTCTCAAACATTACTTACAATAGTTCTTGGTCTGTTATCTTATTTGCTTTTACCTGTGCTAAATAAGAAATAAATTAGTAAATTGCTCCTTCAATAAACCTAATAATTTCCCATGAAAATCAAACTGATTGTATGTTTTGTTTTGCTTGCTAATACCTTTTTTGGCCAACGAGTAACTGAGTCTATTGAAACTAAAAACATAGGAACCAGAGCGTTTACAGTTGTTACACCTCCTTCTTATGAGTCAAGTCCAGAAAAAAAATACCCAACCTTAGTTTTATTGGACGGTGAATATTTAGTAGATCCGTTTGAAGGTGCTTTAAAATATGGAAATTATTGGGATGATTTGCCCGAAATGATCATCATTGCAATTCATCAAAATAATGGAGATACCCGATTTAAAGATAGCGAATTTGACGATGCGGGATTTCCTTCGGGTTCAGGCGCTCAATTTTTTGAATTTATCGGGCAAGAATTATTTCCTTACCTTGAATCAAAATATAGAACGTTGCCTTTTAGAGTAATTGCAGGGCATGATACAACAGCAGGTTTTTTAAATTTTTATCTTTACAAAGACAACCCTATTTTTAATGGGTACATTTCATTGGCTCCCGAAATGGCTCCCGAAATGGAAAATCGCATTGCTGATCGACTTTCAAAATTAACAAAACCGGTTTTTTATTATCAGGCCACTGGAGAAAATGATTTAGCTGAAATTAATGAAAAAGCAACCGAATTAGACACAAATATTAAGGCAATTCCAAATCAAAAATTCGGTTATTTGAATGATACTTTTAAAGGGGCTTCGCATTACTCATTAGTTATTAAAGCAATTCCGAATGCACTTTATTTTATTTTTGATGGATATCAACCTATTTCGATGTTGGAGTTTCAAAACAAAATTCTAAAATTAGAATCCGGGTATACCGATTATCTCATAAAAAAATATGAAGACTTAAACACAAAATTAGGGTTACAAATTAAACCTAGATTGTCTGATTTTAAAGCAATTGAAGCAGCAATTATGAAAAATAAAGCTTATCCTGAATTTCAAACTTTAGCTGCTTATGCTAATAAACATTATCCGAAAACTATTCTTGGAACCTATCACCAGGCAATGTATTATGAAAAAACAGGCAACTTCAAAAAAGCATTAAAAGAATACCAAAAAGCTTTTTCTCAAGAAGAAATTAGAGAGTTAACCAAAGAATTTATGCTCAATAAAGCCGAAGCATTGAAAGGTAAAGAAGATAATCCAACAGAAGAAGCACCAACACTAACGCCTACCGAAGCACCTGCTGAAAAACAAGAATAAACGTCATGAGCAAAGTAAAAACCGCTTTTTTCTGCCAAAATTGTGGCACCCAATATTCAAAATGGCAAGGACAATGTAATGCTTGTAAAGAATGGAATACCATTGTAGAAGAATTGGTCCAAAAAGAAGAAAAAGTAGCTTGGAAAACCACTTCTGCTTCTTCAAAAGCGGCTACAAAACCATTATTGATTAAAGAAATTGACACCGCACAAGAAATCCGAATGAACACCACGGACAACGAATTGAATCGTGTTTTAGGTGGCGGATTGGTTCCAGGTTCCTTAACGTTATTAGGCGGCGAACCAGGCATTGGAAAAAGTACGTTGCTCTTACAAATTGCATTAAAATTACCATACAAAACGCTTTATGTTTCGGGAGAAGAAAGCCAAAAGCAAATTAAAATGCGTGCCGAACGCATTACCTCAACCGGCGATAATTGCTACATTTTAACCGAAACCAAAACCCAAAATATCTTCCGTCAAATTTTAGAAATTGAACCGGATATTGTGATTATCGATTCGATTCAAACCTTACATACCGATTATATTGAATCATCTGCGGGAAGTATTTCTCAAATTAGAGAATGCACGGCGGAGTTGATTAAATATGCCAAAGAATCCAATGTGCCTGTGTTGTTAATTGGACACATTACGAAAGACGGAACCATCGCCGGACCCAAGATTTTGGAACACATGGTCGATACCGTTTTACAATTTGAAGGTGATAGAAATCACGTGTATAGAATTTTACGTTCGTTAAAAAACCGTTTTGGTTCTACTGCCGAATTAGGAATTTACGAAATGCAAGGTTCGGGTTTACGAGAAGTGGATAATCCCTCTGAAATTTTGATTTCGCACAAAGACGAACAACTTTCAGGAACGGCAATTGCGACTACTTTAGAAGGCATGCGCCCGTTGATGATAGAAATTCAGGCGTTAGTTAGCACGGCGGTTTATGGAACTCCGCAACGCAGCACTACAGGTTACAATGCCAAACGACTAAACATGATTTTAGCCGTTTTAGAAAAACGTGCAGGTTTTAGATTAGGCACAAAAGACGTGTTCTTAAACGTAACCGGAGGAATCTCAGTAGAAGATACCGCCATTGATTTAGCCGTTGTGGCTGCTATTTTATCCTCAAACGAAGACATTGCCATTGCAGAAGGTTTTTGCTTTGCCGGAGAAGTAGGCCTTTCAGGCGAAATTAGACCCGTTAACCGCATTGAACAACGCATTCAAGAAGCCGAAAAATTAGGTTTTACGACCATTTTTGTTTCCAAACACAATAAAATTTCCTTAAAAAACACGGGAATCAAAGTAGTTTTAGTAGCGAAAATTGAAGATGTGGTGAGTGAGTTGTTTGGGTAGAAATTACTTTTTTACATACTCCAAAATATCAGCTGGCTGACAATCTAAAATTTCACAAATGGCTTCTAAGGTAGTCAACCGAATTGCCTTTGCTTTCCCTGTTTTTAAAATGGATAAATTAGCTGTTGTAATACCCAATTTTTCTGCTAATTCTGCCGAACGCATTTTTCTTTTGGCTAACATGACATCTAAATTGATGATGATTGGCATAATTAAAAAGTTAAATCGTTTTCTTCTTTTATACTTTTTGCAATGGTAAAAACTTCGCTCAAAACTAAGAAGAATAAACCTAATGAAAACAATAAAACAAAAGGATTCAATCCTAAACTCAATGAAATATTATTTTTTATTATTTCTAGAATGAAATTAGGAATTCCTCCAAACAAAGCTGATAAAATAATAACAAACCCTAATCTCTTCATTAGACTTACAATTTCCAGATCAAAAATAATTTTCAATTGAAACAAGCGCAATAACTTTCTAAACAGAAACAAACCATAAATAATTAGTGAAGCAGAAATACATAAAAACCCAAAAAGGACTTTAGTTTTTAAATCAACCACTTCTAAAATAGTGCCATTAATTTTAATTGGAATATCGAGAGGTTCGCTATCTAAAAAAACTACACCCATAAAAAATAATAAAAAAGGACTTGAAAAAAGTGCTGTAATCCAAACAAAATCCACAATACCTTTTAAAAAATTTAATTTTCTCATCTTTTTAAGTTTTAAAGTTTGAGACAAAAATATAAAAAATTATTGTTTTACAATAATAAAATATTAAATTTTGATAATTTTTTAAATCCCTTCCAACAACTCCAACGCCTTATTCACTGATTTAACATTATCAAAAGTCAGTAATAAACGTAAGCCGTTTTTGGTTTCTTTTTCCTTCATTTTACACACGGTGCCGTTGCGTTGGGCAAATTGTAGTACGTTCATAAAACGGTTACTTTGGTAGAAATTACTTTGTTGGTCGCCAATAAAATAACCCACCATTTTGCCTTGTTTCATGAGTAAACGTTCAATTCCCATTGCAGTGGCTTTCCACTTGATGCGCACGCTATTGAGTAAAGCAATGGCTGGTTTTGGTAACGCTCCAAAGCGGTCAATTAGTTTTTGTTCAAATTGTTGCAAGGTAGCTTCGTCTTTAATTTGGCTCAACTCGTTGTATAAATTCAAACGCTCAGTAATGTTGTTGATGTATTCATCTGGGAACAGCAATTCGAAATCGGTATCAATTTGAATGTCTTTGACAAATTCTTTGGTTTCAATGTCGTTTTCTTCTTGGTACAAGTCTTTGAATTCGTTTTCTTTCAATTCATCAATGGCTTCGTTCATGATTTTTTGGTAGGTATCAAAACCAATTTCATTGATAAAACCACTTTGTTCACCACCTAATAAATCACCCGCACCCCGAATTTCCAAATCTTTCATCGCAATATTGAAACCGCTTCCTAGTTCGCTAAATTGCTCCAAAGCCGTAATACGTTTTTGCGCTTCTCCCGTCATCATTGAATAGGGCGGCGTAATGAAATAACAAAACGCTTTTTTATTACTTCTACCTACACGACCACGCATTTGGTGCAAATCAGATAATCCGAAATTATTGGCATTGTTAATAAAAATCGTATTCGCATTCGGCACATCTAAACCGCTTTCGATAATGGTGGTTGCGACCAAAACGTCAAATTCGCCTTCCATGAACGCCAACATCAATTCTTCGAGTTTTTTACCCTCCATTTGACCGTGACCGATGCCTACTTTGGCACCTGGCACCAATCGTTGAATCATTCCGGCTACTTCTTTGATGTTTTCAATACGGTTATTAACGAAAAACACTTGACCACCCCGCTGAATTTCATACGAAATGGCATCACGAATGGCTTCTTCGTTAAAACGAATCACATGCGTTTCAATGGGATAACGATTTGGTGGAGGCGTTGTAATTACTGATAAATCGCGCGCTGCCATCAATGAAAACTGCAAGGTTCTCGGAATCGGAGTGGCAGTTAAAGTCAACGTATCAACATTTGTAGCAATGGTTTTCAATTTGTCTTTTACGTTCACTCCGAATTTTTGTTCTTCGTCGATAATCAACAAACCTAAATCTTTAAATACCACATTTTTATTCACCAATTGATGGGTGCCAATTAAAATATCGACTTTCCCTTCTTGTAATTTTTGAAGCGTTTCTGATTTTTGTTTCGCCGTTCTAAAACGGTTCAAATAACTCACGGTAACCGGCATGTTTTTCAAACGTTCGGAAAATGTTCTAAAATGTTGATAGGCTAAAATGGTTGTTGGTACTAAAATAGCAACTTGTTTTCCGTTGTCCACCGCTTTAAAAGCCGCACGAATCGCAACTTCTGTCTTTCCGAAACCTACGTCACCACAGACTAATCGGTCCATCGGACGTTCGTTTTCCATATCAGCTTTTACATCGGCTGTAGCGGTAATTTGGTCGGGCGTATCTTCGTAAATGAATGAACTTTCTAATTCTTTTTGTAAATAACTATCGGGTGCAAACTGAAAACCTTTGTCTAATCTTCGCTTCGCATACAACTGAATTAGGTTGAAGGCAATGTGTTTTACGCGCGCTTTTGTCTTTTGTTTTAAGGTTTTCCAAGCGTTGCTTCCTAATTTATAAATTTTAGGTGGCAGGCCGTCTTTCCCATTGTATTTTGAGATTTTATGCAGCGAATGAATGCTCACATACACGATATCGTTATCGGCATAGACCAATTTTATCGCTTCTTGCGTTTTGCCTTCCACTTGAATTTTCTGCAAACCACCAAATTTTCCTATTCCGTGATCGATGTGCGTTACATAATCGCCTACCGACAACGAAGTCAGTTCTTTTAACGTAATGGTTTGTTTTTTGGAATAACCGTTTTTAATGGAAAACTTATGGTAACGCTCAAAAATTTGATGATCGGTATAACAGGCAATTTGATTTTCTTCATCAATAAATCCTTCAAATAAAGGTAACACCATGGTTTTGTATTGCTTGCGAATACTTTCTGAATTGGCTTCGTCAATATCTTCAAAAATATCATGGAAACGACTCGCCTGATTTTCATTAGAACAACACAAATAATTTTTGTAACCATTGAAATGATTCTCGCCCAAATTATTCAATAACAAATCGAATTGTTTATTAAACGAAGGTTGCGGTTGAATATGAAATTCAACTTTTTTATCGGTTTTGAAAACCGCATTGGCATGCAATTCAATCACTGAAAAATCGAGTGCGCGTTTTAAAAATTGTTTTTGATTTAAAAATAAATCTTCGGGTGGCGTATGCTGAATATCTTTGGATAATTTATCGAAAGCTTCATTGGCCTTGTCGAATAATTTATCCAATTGTTGTCCTAATAATTCGGTATTCTGAATCACTAAAACCGTTTTTTCGTTGATATAATCCAAAAAACTTTCGCGGTTTTCTTGCAACAATTTATTTTCAACATTTGGAATGATTGAAATCTTCTTTAATTTTTCAATTGATAATTGGGTTTCGACATCAAAACTTCGGATGCTATCGATTTCGTTGCCGAAAAATTCGATTCGGTACGGATTATCATTGGAAAACGAAAACACATCGATAATTCCACCACGAACGGAAAATTCGCCTGGTTCGGTAACAAAATCAACCCGTTTGAAATTGTATTCAAATAAGGTTTCGTTAATAAAATCAATGGAAAATTTGTCTTCCACAGATAGTTTCAACGTGTTTTTCTCTAGTTCTTTACGGGTAACCACTTTTTCAAAAATGGCTTCGGCATAGGAAACAATTATTGCTGGTTTTTTTCGAGAATTGATTCGGTTTAACACCTCAGCACGCAACAAAACGTTGGCGTTATCTGTTTCTTCAATTTGATAGGGTCTTCGGTACGAACTTGGATAAAAAAGTACGTCTTCGGAATTGATTAATTGCTCTAAATCGTTTAAATAATACGCCGCCTCTTCTTTATTATTGAATAAAATCAGGAACGGAAGTTCAGCCTTTTTAAACAACGAATGCATCACAAAAGACAATGAAGAGCCAACCAAACCCGTCATTTGAGACTTTTGGCGTGCTGCGAATGTGCTTTCTAAAACGGCAATCTTGGGTGACTTATCGTAAATAGATATTATGTCGGACTTACTCAAAATGAATTATTTATTTTTATCTGAAAGTTCCATTTTTTGCTTCATTAAATCAGGTCGTGCATTGCGAGTTGTGTCTAAAGCTTTTAGCATTACATCTTCCCCTATTTCTTTTGGAATGGCTTTTTTAATGATGATTTCGTCCCATTGGCTATAAAGTCCTTTAATTTCTTCATTTATTTCAGGGATGAGTCTGGCTACTTTTTGTTCTGGAATGATATTCAAATATAAATACATTTCTAACGATTTTATTTTGGTGTTTAAAGTAGTAATGCGACTCAATATTTGAGGTTTATTGTATTCTAATGGAATGGTTTGTGTCAGTGCATCTGCTTTTGAAGCAATGTTTTTCGTTTTTAATTGAAATGCTGATAAAGTTGATTTAGGTTTTTGTAATAATTCTATTTCAAACTGTCTCCACGCATTCCATGTGTTCAAAGTAGTAGTTACTTCTGGTCTTACATTAGGCACATTAAATTGCCACATTTTTGAAATATTCTTAAAAACGGCATCATTTTTCTGGGCGATTTTTTGGGCATCTAATTGTTGTTGCGCATCATTTTGACACGAACTCACTGCAAACACAAAAAGAATAAATGGTATTATAAAACGAATCATGATAGAATTTTAAAAAACAAAGGTACAAATGTTTATAAAACAAAAGTATAAAGTGCCTTTATCTTAACACCGATTTGATAAACAATGAAGTATTTTTTAAGCATTTTTGCTAATAGTTTAAATTTAAGAAGTATAAATTCAAAGTATTTATTTATTGAAAATAGTATGAAAAAACCCATTTTCATTGCTACGAAAACGTTATATTTGTTTCCTATTTTTTATGCTATCAAATGGATACAAAAATTTTAATTATTGGGGCTTGTGGCCAAATAGGTACTGAACTTACTGCAAAATTAAGAGCTACTTACGGTGTAAACAACGTGGTTGCTTCTGATATTCGAAAACTGAATAACGATGTAGTAAATAATGGTATTTTTGAAGTTATAAACGCTTTAGACTACAATCAAATAGAACATTTAATTGAGCAATATCAAATTACCGATGTGTATTTGATGGCAGCTTTACTTTCGGCAACAGCAGAGAAAAATCCGGCATTTGCTTGGGATTTGAATATGAATTCATTGTTTCATGTTTTAAATTTAGCCAAAGCAGGAAAAATTAAGAAGATTTTTTGGCCTTCTAGTATAGCGGTTTTTGGACCTACAACACCAAGACATAATACGCCACAATATACCATTATGGAACCTTCAACCGTATATGGTATTTCAAAACAAACAGGAGAACGATGGTGTGAATATTATAACAAGCAATATGGAGTTGATGTTAGAAGTATTCGCTATCCAGGGTTAATTAGTTGGAGCACAGAAGCCGGTGGCGGAACTACCGATTATGCAGTAGACATTTATCATAAAGCCATTACTGAAGGAAAATTTACTAGTTTTTTAACGGAAAATACAGAATTACCGATGATGTATATGGATGATGCGATTAAAGCGACTATTCAAATTATGCAAACACCAATTGAGCAAATTAAAATACGTTCTTCGTATAATTTAGCTGCAATGAGTTTTACGCCGAAGCAAATTGGCGAAGAAATTCAAAAACAATATCCTAATTTTGAATTGAGTTACAAATCTGACTTCCGTCAAAAAATTGCAGATAGCTGGCCTGCAAGCATTGATGATGCTTCTGCAAGACAAGATTGGGGCTGGAAAAATGATTTTGACATACAAAACATGACAATTGATATGTTTCAAAATTTAAACGAACACATTTACAAAAAATAATTATTTTTTATAAGTACGTAATAAAGCGTCTTCAATAGGCGCTTTTATTTTTACTACTTCATCGGTAATATCGTTAGGAATTGTCATCGAAAGCACATAATGTTTTATTTTCCATTGTCCGTTTTCTTGCACCAAAACTCCTGAACCGTGACATAATTTCATTTGCGTACTTAACAATTCATCAAACCAAACTAAATTACCATCCTTGCTAAAATAAATATTGCGCTCTATGGCTTTAAAATTCCATGCTTTCCCTTTGTCAAAATAGGGTTTTGCAAACGCTTGAAATTGTTTTTTGTTCCAATTTTCAGTAGCATCTGTGCCAATATAAATTGATTCATCAGCCATTGCGCTAAAATAAGCATCAAAATTAACTTCAGCGGCTGCTTTATGCCATTGATCTAAAAAATAGGTGATTTCTTTCTTTTGAGATTCACTATTTTGAGCCGACAAAAAACCAGAAAAGAGCACAATAATAAATGATATTTTTTTCATATTTAAATTATTAGTTTATCCAAAAATACAAAAAAAATACAAACCCGTTTTATTTAGACTACCTTGCAAGAACTCGTCCTATCGAGAAACAAAAAAATGGAAGATTCTTTTGAAGCTTTAATTGCGAGTTATATAGCTACAAAAGTAGGTATGGTTGAAAATTTTATCGGAACATCATTGAGCAAACACTTAACCGATACTATTTTGGCACTTCATCAAAAAGAATTGTTAATTCCTGCAGGCGTTGGCAACATTCAAAAACTGCAGCACAATCAGTTAATCAGAAAAGATGTTATTTATTGGTTAGACCGAAAAAATAATAATATTTATGAGAATGAATTTCTAACCCAAATTGAAGCTTTTATTTGTTATTTAAATGAAAGTTGTTTTGCCGGAATTACGAGTTATGAATTTCATTATTCGTTATATGAAAAAGGCGCTTTTTATCGCAAACATTTAGATCAGTTTCAAGATAATTCGAGTCGGCAATTTTCATTAATTAGTTATTTGAATTTGGATTGGAAAATAGAAGATGGAGGAGAATTATGCATTTACCAAGAAGAAAATATTCAAAAAATTAGTCCTACAAACGGCAAGACCATTTTTTTTAAAAGTAACGAACTCTTGCATGAAGTTTTAGTAACTCAAAAACAGCGATTAAGCATCACCGGATGGTTAAAACGATAAAAAAATACTATTTTATTTAGAATTGTTTTAAATAAGCTATTTTAAGGAAATAAATAACAAACGTTTATCTTTTGATTTTTGAGAATTAAATAATGCAATGTATATTTGTGCCTATTTTATTAACCTTAATTTTAAAAGCGATGCAATCGACACAATTTGATTATTTTCCAATCCTGATGCAACTAGGTTTAGCGGTTGGTTTTGTGGTAGGAACCATAATATTTTCAAATTATCTAGGTCCAAAAAGAAGTTCTGAGAGCAAAGATAAAAACTTTGAATGTGGTATCGAGTCTGTTGGAAATGCACGTATTCCATTTTCTGTAAAATATTTTTTAGTAGCCATTCTTTTCGTCTTATTTGATGTAGAGGTAATTTTCTTGTACCCTTGGGCAGTTAATTTCAAAGAATTAGGCATGGACGGGATGATTAAAATGGTTATTTTCATGTTGTTGCTGTTAGTTGGCTTTTTCTATATCATCAAAAAGAAGGCGCTAGAGTGGGAATAAATTAACAATTGTTATGAGTACAAAAACAAATATGGTTGCTCCGCCAGAAGGAGTTGTTGGAGAAGGGTTTTTTGCTACGAAACTAAATGATGTTGTTGGTTTAGCAAGAGCAAATTCATTATGGCCTTTGCCTTTTGCCACTTCGTGTTGTGGTATTGAATTTATGGCTACGATGGCTTCACATTATGATTTAGCCCGATTTGGATCAGAACGTGTAAGTTTCTCACCTCGTCAAGCGGATATGCTAATGGTTATGGGAACTATTTCAAAAAAAATGGCGCCTATTTTACGTCAAGTTTATGAACAAATGTCAGAACCTCGATGGGTAATTGCTGTTGGAGCATGTGCTTCATCAGGAGGTGTTTTTGACACATACTCTGTGCTTCAAGGAATTGATAAAGTAATTCCAGTAGATGTTTATGTGCCCGGTTGTCCTCCAAGACCTGAACAAATTGTGGATGGCGTTATGCGATTACAAGAATTAGTAAAAACCGAATCGACAAGACGAAGAAACTCTCCAGAATATATAGAATTATTAGCTTCTTACAACCTATAAAAATGGCTATAGAAACGGCAATTATACAGGAAAAAATAGAACAAAAATTTGCAAACAAGGTGTCAAACTTTGGTATGCAAAAAGATGTTTTTTCTTTTGAAGTCACTTCAGATTCAATTCGCGAAGTGATTCTTTTTCTTAAAGAAGAAGAAGACACCAATTTTCACTTTTTAACCGATTTATGCGGTGTTCATTATCCAGACAATATGATTGACCAACAATTTTGTGTGGTGTATCATTTACACAATTGGATAGAAAATACGCGAATTAGAGTAAAAACCTATTTGAACGGAGCGCAACCAGAAATAGCCTCAATTTCAGACATCTTTTTATCTTCTAATTGGATGGAACGTGAAACATATGATTTTTACGGAATAAATTTCATGGGGCACCCACAGTTGAAAAGAATTCTAAATATGGATGAAATGGTTTCTTTTCCAATGCGAAAAGAATTTCCAATGGAAGATAACGGAAGAACCGATAAAGACGATCGATTCTTTGGAAGAACAGCAAATTGCTAAATAACTATTTATAATTTTTCACATTTATAAAATGTCAGAACTATTATTACCACCTGAGCATCGATATGCTAAAATAATTAATGAAAAACGCAATGATGACGGCAGTGAGTATTCAATACTTAACTTAGGCCCTACGCATCCTGCCACCCACGGAATTTTTCAAAACATTCTATTAATGGATGGCGAACGAATTGTTGAAGCAGAGCCAACCATTGGTTATATTCACCGCGCGTTTGAAAAAATTGCAGAAAATCGTCCTTTTTACCAAATTACCCCTTTAACAGACCGAATGAATTATTGTTCGTCACCTATTAATAATATGGGGTGGTGGATGACGGTTGAAAAATTATTGGATATTGAGGTGCCAAAAAGAGCCCAATATTTAAGAGTAATTGTAATGGAATTAGCTCGAATTGCCGATCATATTATTTGTAATTCTATTCTAGGTGTCGATACCGGCGCTTATACCGGATTCTTATATGTGTTCCAATTTAGAGAAAAAATATACGAAATCTACGAAGAAATTTGTGGTGCTCGATTAACGACCAACATGGGAAGAATTGGTGGTTTTGAAAGAGAATGGTCTGACGAAGCTTTTAGAAAATTAGACGTATTTCTAGAAGAATTCCCAGTGGCTTGGAAAGAATTTGAAAACTTATTTGAACGCAATCGTATTTTTATTGACCGTACAGTTAATGTGGGACCTATTTCTGCAGAAAGTGCAATGGCCTATGGATTTACGGGCCCAAACCTTCGTGCTGCTGGAGTAGATTATGATGTAAGAGTAGCACAACCGTATTCTTCTTATGAAGATTTTGAGTTTATTGTACCGGTTGGAAAATCAGGTGATACTTATGACCGTTTCTGTGTGCGTAATGCCGAAGTTTGGGAAAGTTTGAGCATCATTCGTCAAGCGTTAGCTAAACTACCAGAAGGCCCTTATCATGCCGATGTTCCTGAATATTATTTGCCTCCAAAAGAAGATGTTTATACTACTATGGAAAGCTTAATTTATCACTTTAAAATTGTGATGGGTGAAGTGCCAATTCCAGTGGCAGAAATATATCATCCGGTTGAAGGAGGAAACGGAGAATTAGGATTCTATTTAGTAACCGATGGTAGTAGAACGCCCTATCGTTTACATTTTAGAAGACCTTGCTTCATTTATTATCAAGCTTATCCAGAAATGATTAAAGGAGCATTGTTATCGGATGCCATTGTAATACTATCAAGTTTAAATGTAATTGCAGGAGAATTAGACGCATAAATTATGGAAAGAACGCAATACAAACAAGAAATAAATATGACCGAAGCATTGATGAATCGTATCAATGAATTAATCAGTCATTATCCAGAAGATAAAAGAAAATCAGCTTTACTTCCTGTACTTCATGAAGTGCAAGATGCACACGATAACTGGTTAAGTTTCGAACTTCAAGATAAAGTTGCCGAAATTTTACACATTAAACCCGTTGAAGTATATGAAGTAGTTTCTTTTTATACGATGTTCAATCAAAAACCTATTGCAAAATATATGTTCGAATTTTGCCGAACAGCTTGTTGTGCAACAAGAGGTGTAGAAGATTTAATGGAATATGCATGTGAAAAAATTGGGGCTAACTTAGGTGATATTTCTTCTGACGGAATGTTTCAAGTAGTTGGTGTAGAATGTTTAGGAGCTTGCGGCTATGCGCCAATGCTCCAATTAGGTGATTTTTACCACGAAAAACTTACTGAAGAAACGTTTGACCAATTGATAGAAGATTGTAAAGCTGGAAAAATAACATTACACGATAAATAGTGCCATGGGAAAAAAAATATTATTAGAAAAAATAAATATTCCAGGTATCAAAACCTATGAAGTTTACCGTCAAAATGGTGGTTATGCTTCAGTGGAAAAAGCTTTAAAAACAATGACCCCTGATGAAGTAACCGAAGAAGTAAAAACTTCGGGTATGCGAGGACGTGGTGGTGCAGGATTCCCTATGGGAATGAAATGGAGTTTTATCGATAAAAAATCGGGGAAACCGCGCCATTTAGTTTGTAATGCCGACGAATCTGAACCGGGTACTTTTAAAGATCGCTATTTAATGGAGCACATTCCTCATTTATTAATTGAAGGAATGATTACCTCTAGTTTTGCGTTGGGAGCCAACTTATCTTACATCTATATTCGTGGAGAATATATGTGGGTATATAAAATATTAGAAAGAGCCATCAACGAAGCCAAAGCGGCAGGATGGTTAGGAAAAAATATTATGGGTTCAGGTTTCGATTTAGATTTATATGTTCATGTTGGAGCTGGAGCTTATATCTGTGGAGAAGAAACAGCCCTTATCGAATCGCTTGAAGGAAAAAGAGGTAATCCTCGTATTAAACCGCCTTTCCCGGCAATTAGCGGTTTATGGCAAAATCCTACCGTAGTAAACAATGTAGAATCAATAGCTGCTGTGCCTTGGATTGTAATGAATTCGGGAGCAGAATATGCTAAAATAGGAATAGAACGTTCAACAGGAACTAAGTTAATTTCGGCTTCAGGGCACATTAAAAACCCGGGTGTATATGAAATTGAATTGGGTGTTTCTGTAGAAGAATTCATCAATTCGGATGAATATTGTGGCGGAATGATAGACGATCGACCATTAAAAGCATTAGTTCCTGGAGGATCATCTGTGCCAATTTTACCCGCGCATTTGATCTACAAAACAGCCGCTGGAACTGATCGCTTAATGACTTATGAATCGTTATCGGATGGTGGTTTTGCAACAGGATCAATGTTAGGTTCGGGCGGATTTATTGTTTATAACGATACCACTTGTATTGTTAGAAACACTTGGAATTTCTCTCGTTTTTATCATCATGAATCGTGTGGCCAATGTACGCCATGTCGTGAAGGAACAGGTTGGTTAGAAAAAGTATTACACCGCATTGAAAACGGTCACGGACGTGAAGAAGATATCGAATTATTATGGAGTATTCAATCTAAAATTGAAGGAAACACCATCTGCCCATTAGGAGATGCTGCTTCTTGGCCAGTAGCCGCGGCTATTCGTCATTTTAGAGAAGAATTTGAATACCACGTAAGATTCCCAGAAAAAGTAAAAAATAGAAACCACTTTGTTGCAGAACCTTTTGAAAAGGTAAAACATTTGGTAACAAAATAAGAATAAGTCAATAGTAAAATATATTTATTTTTCGATAGAAAGACAAAAAAAATGAAAGTAACAATAGACGGTCAAAGTGTAGAAGTAGCACCAGGAACAACCATCCTGCAAGCTGCTCGTATGATTGGAGGAGAAAGTGTTCCGCCAGCCATGTGTTATTATTCAAAACTAAAAGGAAGTGGCGGTAAATGTCGTTGTTGTTTAGTAGAAGTTTCAAAAGGTAGCGAAGCCGATCCAAGACCAATGCCTAAACTTGTAGCCTCATGTGTTACAGGTTGTATGGATGGAATGGAAGTGAATAGCAAAAACTCAGATAGAGTTACAGAAGCTAGAAAATCGGTTACCGAATTTTTATTAATCAATCACCCACTAGATTGCCCAGTTTGTGATCAAGCTGGAGAATGTGATTTACAAAATTTAAGCTTTGAACACGGAAAATCGCAAACCCGTTTCATCGAAGAAAAAAGAACCTTTGAACCCGAAGATATTGGTCCGAATATTCAATTACACATGAACCGTTGTATTTTATGCCAACGTTGTGTGCAAGTAGCTGATCAATTAACAGATGATCGTGTTCATGGCGTTATGGATCGTGGTGACCATGCTAATATTTCAACCTGTATTTCAAAAGCTATCGACAATGAGTTTTCAGGAAACATGATTGATGTATGTCCTGTAGGCGCCTTGACCGATAAAA
>NZ_JBIIWV010000132.1:0-5755 GCF_044338735.1 Flavobacterium sp.
CTTGATTAGCAAACTTATATTTAGCAGATAATTCATAATTTTTATTCAAGGTATGACGAGAAACTCCTAATGTCAACCACTCAGTAATCCCATATAAACCACCTATCTTAGTTAGAGCATTATCTAAACCGAAGAAATTTTGTAAACCATCAGTTAAGTCTCCAAATCTATGTGATACCAAGAAATACCATTCTCCTTTTGCAGCTAGTTTAGTAGATTGCATCGAGCAAATTTGCAACCCTTTAAAAACTGCAATTTCCTTTTCTTTTTTAACTGGATTTACTGAATCCAATTCATTTAGTAATTCATCTTGCGCATTGGAAATTCCAAAACAAAAGATGAAAAATAAAATAAAACTACTTTTAAAAAACCTCATCCTATATTGAATCATTAATAATTATACATTGATCTAATTTTAGTTCTTCTAAAAGATCGTCAAAACCTGTTACCCGACCTTTTATAACTATCGAAGTATTTAAAACTACTTTTTCATTTGTCTTTAAAAGACAAGATATTTTTCCATCTAAAGTGACTAAATTATTTTCGTAAGCCGAAACTTTTCCTGAAATCTCTATTGCCTTATTTAAATATTTTGTAGTGGATAGTTCAGGATTACTTAAAAATTCATCATAAATAGTTGAGGAAGAAACTACAAACGCTGAATTTTCAGTTTCTAAATTTCTTTCCCCACCAGTCATGATATATTTATATCCAAAATATCCTCCAATGATACAAACAATTACTAGAATAATTAATTTTTTCATTTTACTCATAATATGTTGAAATCTTAGAATTTAAATCCTTTTAAATTTGTAGCTTATTCAACTATTATTTTCTTCCAAGATTTTTCTGAATCGTTTAGCAATTCTATAAAGTAAATCCCAGAAGTTAGTCCGTTAACTTTTACTTCTGCTTCATTAGAATTATTTATAACTTCAATAGTTTTAACTAAAGCTCCTGTTTGGCTGTATATATTTACCTTATTCAAAATAGTTTTCGTACTTATTGAAAATTCACCATTCGAAGGATTTGGAAAAATAACAGAAGAATTTAAAGAAAAATCTTCTGCACCTAAAGTCAAGGTTCCTGTGGCATAACCGGCACTTGCGCTCCCTCCATGGGCACCTACAGTCATATTATTGGCAGAAGAAGCTCTCACACCACCAATAGAAATAGAATTTGTAGCAGCATAAGGAAATTGAAAATCATTAGGATCTGAATTTGTTAAAGCCCTAGTCAATGTTAAAGTTCTTGAAGTTCCACTTATAATATCTGAAACAGTAGTCCAATCTTGCGTGTCTTGAGGAGGAGTACCTGTTCCAGAAAAATTTCTATCTGTTAATGCGTTTGGACTTGTATTAGCATAAACCAATACATCACCACTTGCCATTCCAAATCCTTGTGCAATTCCAATTCCAAGCCCAAACCATCTATCAGATGGACCAGTAAGAATTAACGTAACTTGTGAAGTAGTATTATTTAATGTAAAATTTGCAGTAATGGGCACTCCATTATTAAGAGATATAGCTCCTGTAGATTTTGATTGAGATATTCCCTTAAAGGAAAAAAGAGCAAATAATAAAATAGTAATTTTTTTCATAGTTAATTTATTTTAGCAAGTTTATAATTTCTTCGTATTTAAATTCAATTGCATACTCAAAAGCCGTTTTATTTTGGTTGCATTTTAGCTCTTTATTAGCGTTTTCTTTTATTAATTTTTTAACCATTTCTGAATTATTAAATTGAACAGCCAACATCAATGCTGTCATTCCATTTTGATCTTTTAAATCTATGTTTGCTCCATTAAGAAGCAATTTATCAACCAATTCAAATTCACCTTTTACAACGCAAGCCATCAATGCAGTTCCATTTTTTGAAACATAATTTACATCAACATTGTTTTCTAATAAAAATTTAGCTACATCTTTATTGCCTCGATAACAAGCTAATATAAGCATACTCGAACCCTTATCATCAACGGCATTAATTACACTTTTATCTTTGGCTAAAAGTGATTTCATTTCAGACAAATTTCCTTTTCTAGCAACATCAAAACAGTTAATATCTTGAGAAAAAACAGTATTTACTGATACAATTAATAAAAAAAGGATTTTTTGCATTTTTTTTCAAATATAGTACTTTTAATTTATTAATTGTTTTTTTTAAATTATAAATTATAAATAAAGAAATAAACAATTAGTTTTTATAATTCAAGGATCAAATATTAGAGTATAAGAAGTTGGGTTTTTAATAAAGTAATAATAGGCTTTGAAAACCAAAACAACTCAAAATCATCAAACTGTTTTTCAAAATCGGCTTTTATTTGTGCAAAAGTAAATTTATTATCTGAATGAACTGAAACTTGCTCTAAAATGGCTACCAACCATTTTCCTTCCTCTGCATTTACTGAAATGTCAAACGTTTGGGTTTTGTTGTGAAAGGTTAATTTCATCATTTCCCAACTAGCTCCTTTTTTTGATTTGGTAAAAAATTCCACTTGAGGATTTCCTCCTAACCAAATAATTTTTGCATTGGGTTTCGTGGTGAAATTTTGTTCTTTTTCAAGACAATTATATATAAAATCGGGTGGGATTTTTGTTTTCGGAATTTTAAAATCGAACCAATCCTGTAAATCATAATCAAAGCAAATGCCATGCATGTAGTTGAATAACGATTTTTTTAATCCGAAACTAAATTTATCGTGATTGATTCCTGTTTTGTCTTTAAAATTGATGTCGTTATTAGCAAAAGTAATGGTATTTTGTTCTGGAATTACGCCAAATTCTTCAGGAAACATTCCTACTGGTGAGTGTGCAGTCATGGCAAATTGATGCCAAAAACCACTTTGTATAACACCTAATTCAAACAACTGCCGAACCATTTCTAAACTATCCACTGTTTCTTGAATCGTTTGTGTGGGATAACCGTACATTAAATAAGCATGAACCATAATACCTGATTCGGTGAAATTACGGGTAACTTGAGCCACTTGTTCCACCGTTACCCCTTTTTTGATGAGTTCTAAAAGTCGGTCCGAAGCCACTTCTAATCCGCCTGAAACCGCTATACAACCTGATTCTTTCAATAACAAACATAAATCAGCGGTAAAACTTTTTTCAAATCGAATGTTTGTCCACCAAGTAACCACTAATTTTCGCTTGATGATTTCCAAAGCCACCTCTCGCATTAAAGCTGGAGGTGCCGCTTCATCAACAAAATGGAAACCGTTTTCACCCGTTTGAGCGATTAATTCTTCCATTCGGTCGACTAAAATCTTGGCAGCGATAGGTTCGTAAAGCTTAATATAATCTAGAGAAATATCACAAAACGTGCATTTGCCCCAATAACATCCGTGAGCCATGGTGAGTTTGTTCCAACGACCATCACTCCATAAACTGTGCATTGGATTGGCAATTTCAATAACCGAAATATATTTATCCAATAATAAATCGGAGTAATCAGGTGTTCCCACTTCACTTTGTTTGTAATCCGATTTGGTTGCATTATTTTTATAAACGACTAAATTATTTTCTAGAAGAAAAGTGCGTTTAGCCTCCCCTAAAATCTCCGAAGGCTTGGAATTAAAAACATGATTAATCAATAATTCCAGAGGAAGTTCCCCATCATCTAATGTAATAAAATCGAAGAACTCAAAAACTCTTTCGTCTTTTAATTCACGCAATTCGGTATTTGGAAAACCTCCTCCCATTGCAATTTTTATGGTAGTATAATTATTTTTTATAAATTGTGCACTACGAAAAGCACTGTATAAATTTCCGGGAAAAGGTACCGAAAAACAAATCAATTTTGGTTGAACTTCCTCAATTCTTTTGTTTAGAATTTTAAGGGTAATTTCATCAATAAAGGTTAGCTCCTTTTGTAAATATTCATAAAGTTCATCAAACGAATTAGCACTTCTACCCAATCTTTCGGCATAGCGACTGAATCCAAAATTTTCATCCACACATTCCACGATATAATCGGACAAATCTTCTAAGTATAACGTGGCTAAATGTTTGGCTTTGTCTTGCAAACCCATTGAACCAAAAGCATATTCCATATCATCTAATTGAGCAAAACGAGACGCTTCTGGAAGAAAATTTCCAGAACAAATTTGGCGAGCTAATGACGGATTTTTACCTTGAAGAAAAGCAATAACTACGTCAATCGTTTTGATGTAATTGTCTTTTAGGGAATAAATTCTCTGGATGTTAGGTGATGGATGATGGGTGATGGATGAAAAAATCTGTGTTAACCCCTCTTTCGAAAACAGTTCTAAAATCACTTCAATACCTAAATCAATTTGGAACGCCGAAATGCTTTTGGTATTCAAAAAACCTTTGATATATGCCGAAGCTGGATACGGTGTATTCAGTTGGGTAAAAGGCGGAGTGATGATAAGAATGTCTTTCAATGAAATTAATTTTAGCAAAAATAAGGCTTTTTATTAAAACTATATCTTTAGTAAAAATGATTATTAAATGAGAAATTTAGTATTTTAGCACAAAATAATATT
This sequence comes from Flavobacterium sp., assembly GCF_044338735.1. Lineage (GTDB taxonomy): Bacteria > Bacteroidota > Bacteroidia > Flavobacteriales > Flavobacteriaceae > Flavobacterium. Next base: position 4,517 of record NZ_JBIIWV010000132.1, read on the forward strand.
TAGAATGCCAAACGATTGTGTTACCTATCAAAATTCGGGATATTTTTCTAAACTTATCACAGATTATTTAGACGAAAAATCTGAATTGCAATCGCTGTATAATCGTTTTCCAAAAATTGAGCATTTTCAAGGTCAAATCGACGAAAAAAACAATAATTATCCGTTTGAAAATCGGCAAATTTTAGTTTCGGCATTAGAAAAACAATATGAAAATTTTGAAATTTCAGAGTATACTTCACAAAATATTCAGCTTTTAAAACAATCAAACACATTTACGATTACCACAGGTCATCAACTTAATTTGTTTACTGGACCTTTGTATTTTTTATATAAAATTGTTTCCACCATTAATTTGTGTAAAGATTTAAAATTAAAATTTCCTGCTCAAAATTTTGTCCCTATTTATTGGATGGCAACCGAAGATCATGATTTTGAAGAGATAAATTATTTCAATTTCAAAGGGAAAAAATATAGTTGGAATAAAGAAAGTAAGGGAGCTGTGGGACGTTTTGAAACTAAAGGATTGGATGCGGTTTATGCCTCTTTTTCTGAAGAAATTGGAACCGGAAATAACGCAAATTTCTTACTCGATTTATTTAAAAAATCCTATTTAGAACATCAAAATTTAGCCGAAGCAACACGTTTTTTAGCAAATGAGTTATTTAAAAATGAAGGGTTAGTGATTATTGATGGTGATTCAATTGAATTAAAAAAGCTTTTTGTTCCTTATGTAAAAAGAGAATTGGTCGAACAAACTTCTTATCAAAAAGTAACAGAAACACTTCCAAAACTATCTGATTATACCATTCAAGTTAATCCTAGAGAAATCAACTTGTTTTATCTTCAAGATCAATTGCGAGAGCGCATTATTTTTGAAAATGGAAATTACAAAATTAATAACACTTCATTAGTTTTTTCTGAAAGTGAAATTATAACCGAATTAGAAAAAAATCCAGAGAATTTTAGTCCAAATGTGATTTTACGTCCGCTTTATCAAGAAGCAATATTGCCTAATCTTTGTTACATTGGTGGTGGTGGTGAAATTGCCTATTGGTTAGAATTACAATCTAATTTTGAAGCAAATAATGTTACTTTTCCAATGTTATTAGTGCGAAATTCAGTGCTTTTAGCTACCGAAAAACAAGTAATGAAATTAGATAAATTAGGATTAAGTTGGAATGAAATTTTTATGTCACAAGAATTACTTTCCAATAAAAAAGCGAAAGAGTTTTCCAACTT
>NZ_JBIIWV010000133.1:0-5722 GCF_044338735.1 Flavobacterium sp.
GTGGCTATTACCGCATCAAAACCTTCTAATTTTCCTTCAACAAATGTTATTTTTGAGTTAAGTTCAGGTTGAATAGCAATCAAATATTTCGCTAAAAATTTCAATAAATGTTGGTCACTTGAGGAAGTTTTTACAAGCACATCATGACCAGAAATTAATACCGAAAGAAAATCATGAAAACCAACTAACGGAATATTTCCTGCTAAAACTAATCCAATTTTTTTAGGTGCTATTTTTGAAAAATCATACGAAGAAAGCCACTGATTTAGGTTGGTTTCAGATAAGGCTTTTCCCCAAGATTGAATACTAAAATAGACTTGCTCTGGAGTAAACCAACCATTGTGCGATTGTGATAATTCGATCAATGAAATGAAATCATCATAAAATAATTCGTTTTGTAACACCGTAGTTTCTTTAGTATTTTTTTCTAAAGAAAATTGGCGTAAAAAGTTTCCTAATTCAACAAAACTCGATTTTATTTCACTTTGTAACATCTGTAACTTGTATATATGTGGTTTACATTGTAATTTTGCACAAAAATAATATAATATGTCGAGAGTCTAACGTCTTAAAGTAAAAAGATTTATGACATTTGACTTTATGACATTTCAACATTAAGACAAAATAAAATGGCAATAATTATAACAGACGAATGCATTAACTGTGGAGCTTGTGAACCAGAGTGTCCTAATACTGCAATTTATGAAGGTGCTGACGACTGGCGATATAAAGACGGAACTAAATTAAGCGGAAAAGTAATTTTACCCGATGGTACTGAAGTTGATTCAGATGCGGCTCAAACACCTATTTCTGATGATATTTATTACATTGTTCCTGGAAAATGTACCGAATGTAAAGGTTTTCATGAAGAGCCACAATGCGCTGCCGTTTGTCCTGTTGATTGTTGTGTTCCAGATGATAATCATGTAGAAAGCGAAGAAACATTGTTAAACAGACAAGCTTTTTTACATAATGAGTAAAATTTAAGTTAAAAATACTCAGACTTAAATAATTAAAATAGAAAAATAACTTAAAATACACTTTGAGCCTTCGTGCCTTGGTGGCAATCTAAAATATGAAAGCAGGAATTGTAGGATTACCAAATGTTGGAAAATCAACTTTATTTAATTGTTTGTCAAACGCAAAAGCGCAAAGTGCTAACTTTCCGTTTTGTACTATCGAACCCAATATTGGTGTGGTAAACGTTCCTGATCCTCGTATTGCTCGTTTAGAGGAATTGGTAAAACCAGAACGTGTTCAAATGGCAACCGTAGATATTGTAGATATTGCAGGTTTGGTAAAAGGAGCAAGTAAAGGTGAAGGATTAGGAAATCAATTCTTAGGAAATATTAGAGAGTGTAATGCTATTATTCACGTTTTACGTTGTTTTGATAATGATAATATTGTGCACGTGGATGGTAATGTTAATCCAATTCGTGATAAAGAAACCATCGACATCGAGTTGCAATTAAAAGATTTGGAAACAGTTGAAAAACGTTTAGAGAAAACCAATCGCGCTGCGAAAACTGGAAATAAAGAAGCACAAGCCGAAAAAGCATTGTTAGACAGAATTCGTCACACTTTGATGGAAGCAAAATCGGCTCGTACGGTTGTTCCTCAAAATCAAGATGAAGTGGATTTGATGGAAGAATTTCAATTAATCACAACCAAACCTGTTTTATATGTGTGTAATGTTGACGAAGCTTCGGCAGTAAACGGAAACAAATATGTAGATCAAGTTCGCGAATTGGTAAAAGACGAACAAGCAGAAGTAATCATTCTTTCAGTAGGAGCAGAAGCCGATATTACTGAATTAGAAAGTTACGAAGAGCGTCAAGTATTCCTAGAAGATATGGGATTAACTGAACCAGGTTCGGCTGTGTTGATTCGTGCAGCCTACAAATTATTAAAATTACAAACATATTTTACAGCAGGTGTTAAAGAAGTTCGTGCTTGGACAATCAACATCGGAGATACTGCGCCAAAAGCAGCTGGAGTAATCCACACCGATTTTGAAAAAGGTTTCATTCGTGCAGAAGTTATAGCTTTTGAAGATTTCTCTAACTTCGGTTCAGAAGCTAAAGTAAAAGAAGCGGGTAAATTAAGAGTAGAAGGTAAAGAATACATTGTAAAAGATGGCGATGTAATGCATTTCCGTTTTAATGTGTAATTTTTGACAATATAGAAAATAGAGCTAAGAAATCGAGAAAAATCCGTTGAAGTAATTCAGCGGTTTTTTTGTTTGTAAATATGTCAATAAGTTATGGTGTTTCTTTTTTAAAAATTGGGCTAATTCGTATATATTAGCACAAAATCCAAATTCTGTTTATGTTAGATCAAAATCAATATACCGAAGACAATATACGTTCCCTTGATTGGAAAGAACATATTCGTATGCGTCCCGGTATGTATATCGGAAAACTTGGTGATGGATCATCGCCCGATGATGGTATTTATATTTTATTAAAAGAAGTATTGGATAACTGTATCGATGAATTTGTCATGGGTGCAGGAAAAACCATCGAAGTTACCATTAAAGACAAACTCGTAACGGTGCGCGATTATGGTCGAGGTATTCCGTTAGGAAAAGTGGTTGATGTAGTTTCCAAAATGAATACGGGTGGAAAGTACGATTCCAAAGCCTTCAAAAAATCGGTTGGTTTAAATGGTGTTGGAACCAAAGCAGTTAATGCGCTTTCCAATTTTTTTAGAGTAGAATCTGTTCGAGATAACCAACAAAAAGCGGCCGAATTTTCTGCGGGAAATCTAACTTTAGAAGAAGACGTACAAGAATCTACTAAGCGTAAAGGAACTAAAGTTTCCTTTATTGCTGACGAAGCGATTTTTAAGAACTACAAATATCGAAACGAGTACGTCATTAAGATGCTCAAAAATTACTGTTATCTAAATACAGGATTGACTATTTTTTACAATGGCGAAAAGTATTTTTCAGATAACGGATTGAAAGATTTATTAGAAGAAGCGATTCACGAAGACGATATGGTGTATCCAACAATTCATTTGTTGGGTGAAGATATCGAAGTGGCGATTACACATAGCAAATCACAATATTCAGAAGAATACCATTCGTTTGTCAACGGACAAAATACTACGCAAGGAGGAACGCATTTAGGTGCTTTTCGTGAGGCAATTGTAAAAACCATTAAAGAGTTTTACAACAAACCTTTTGAAGCGTCGGATATTCGTAAATCGATTGTTTCGGCAGTTGCAGTTAAAGTGGAAGAACCTGTTTTTGAATCGCAAACCAAAACCAAATTGGGTTCAACCGATATTGGTCCGAATGGCCCTTCGGTGCGTTCTTTTGTGAATGATTTCATCAAAACTAAATTAGATAATTTCCTACATAAAAATCCAGAAGTTGCCGATGCGTTATTGCGTAAGATTTTACAAGCCGAACGCGAACGTAAAGAACTTTCCGGAATTAGAAAATTAGCCAAAGACCGTGCTAAAAAAGCCAGTCTGCACAATAAAAAATTACGCGATTGTCGTGTGCATTTAACCGATGCTAAAAACCCAAGAAGTTTAGAAAGTACGCTTTTTATTACCGAGGGAGATTCGGCTTCGGGTTCCATTACAAAAAGTCGTGATGTGAATACGCAAGCGGTTTTTAGTTTACGGGGTAAGCCATTGAATTCGTATGGAATGACTAAGAAAATTGTGTACGAAAACGAAGAATTCAATTTATTACAAGCGGCATTAAACATTGAGGAAGACATGGGCGATTTGCGTTACAATAATATCGTAATCGCAACCGATGCCGACGTTGATGGAATGCACATTCGCTTATTATTGATTACGTTTTTCTTGCAGTTTTTTCCAGAGTTGATTAAAGACGGACATTTGTATATTTTACAAACACCTTTGTTCCGTGTGCGAAATAAAAAAGAAACAATTTATTGTTATTCCGACCAAGAACGTGTTGATGCCATTGAAAAGCTAAAACCAAAACCAGAAATCACCCGATTCAAAGGATTAGGGGAAATTTCGCCAGATGAGTTCAAGCATTTCATTGGGCAAGACATTCGATTGGATCCTGTTATGTTAGATAAAGCCACTTCAATTGAAACCTTGTTAGAGTTCTACATGGGTAAAAACACCCCAGACCGACAAGAGTTTATCATTAATAATTTGAAAGTGGAATTGGATGTGGTGGAGAAAAATTAGTATTCAGTGTTCAGTTTTTAGTGAGCAGTGATTTAAAGTAAAAAAGCATACTGAAAATAATTCAGCATAAAAATGAAAGACGAAGAAGAAGAAAACATCATTCCAAACGAAGACGAAAATTTCGATTATCAAGACCATTCTAATAACGAGGAAGGTTTTGATGATATTCACGTTTCAACGGGCCATCATTTTTACGAAAATAACGAAAACCCAGAAGACACCATTACCAAGGTTACAGGAATGTTCAAAGATTGGTTTTTGGACTATGCTTCCTATGTAATTTTGGAACGTGCTGTTCCTGCTATTGAAGATGGTTTTAAACCGGTTCAACGTCGTATTATGCACTCGTTAAAAGAGTTGGATGATGGTCGATATAACAAAGTGGCGAACATCGTTGGGCACACCATGCAGTATCACCCTCATGGAGATGCGAGTATTGGTGATGCTATGGTACAAATTGGGCAAAAAGACCTAATCATCGACATGCAAGGAAACTGGGGAAATATCTTAACAGGAGATAGTGCTGCTGCTTCCCGATACATTGAAGCCCGAATTTCAAAATTTGGTCACGATGTGTTGTATTCTCCAAAAATTACCGAATGGGGAATGTCATATGATGGTCGTCGTGCCGAGCCAATTAATCTTCCGGTGAAGTTTCCATTGCTGTTGGCACAAGGAGCCGAAGGCATTGCCGTAGGTTTATCGACAAAAGTATTACCGCACAATTTTAACGAACTAATAGATTCTTCTATCAAAATATTAAAAGGGAAACCTTTTACCTTATTTCCCGATTTTCCAACGGCTGGAATTGCTGATGTTTCCAATTATAATGATGGATTACGCGGTGGTCGTGTTCGTGTGCGTGCAAAAATTGGGCAATTTGACAAACAAACTTTGGTTATTACTCAAATTCCATTTTCAACCAATACGTCGACGTTAATTGATAGTATTTTGAAAGCCAACGAAAAAGGGAAAATCAAAATCAAGAAAATTGAAGACAATACGGCTGCTGAGGTTGAAATTTTAATTCATCTTCCGCCGGGCGTTTCTCCTGATAAAACCATTGATGCGTTGTATGCGTTTACCGCTTGTGAAACTTCGGTTGCGCCTCTAGGTTGTGTAATTGAAAACCACAAACCGCTGTTTATTGGCGTTTCAGATATGTTGAAAATTTCGACCAACAGAACGGTTGATTTGCTTAAACGTGAACTTGAAATTCAGTTAGACGAATTAGAAAATAAATGGCATTTCTCAACTTTAGAAAAGATTTTCATTCGTGAAGAAATGTACATCGACTTCAAATTGTATTCCGACAGAGAATCGTTGTATAAATATATGTATGACCGATTTGAGCCGTTTTTAAAATCATTTGTTCGGGAGATTAATGACGATGATTTGCAAAAATTGACGCAAATTCCAATGATTCGTATTACGCGTTTCGACTCGGATAAAGCGGATGATGCAATTTCGAAATTGGAAGCCGAAATGGAACAAGTGAAATACCATTTGGACCATATTATTGAGTACACGATAGATT
>NZ_JBIIWV010000024.1:0-18840 GCF_044338735.1 Flavobacterium sp.
GTTTTAGCAACCGTTTAGAGCAATTGAGTGAAAACGACAATAAACGAGCTTTAGAACAAGAGCAATTCTTTATTAGAAAGAAAATTGATGAAGTTCAAAGTGAAATTTTCCAATTAGAAAATAACATTCAGTTTATTAGCAGTAGTTCAAAAGGTGAAAATCCATTCATAAAAGAAGTGCAAAAAAATATTGAACGCCACAAAGACGATTTGAAATTGTGGAAAGAAAAACTGCAGCAAATTAAAGATATGTAAAATGAATCCCGAGTGAAAGCTCGGGATTTTTTTTAAAGCAAACTAAACGCAAAAAATTAACACTACAACTTCTTTGCTTCTTCCCAAAAAACATCCATTTCAGCTAAGGTCATGTCCATTAAAGGTTTGCCTAATTCTGTAGCTTTACTTTCTAAATATTGAAAACGCTTGATGAATTTTTTATTCGTGCGTTCTAAAGCGTCTTCAGGATTTACATTTAAAAATCGTGCATAATTTATCATGGAGAACAATACATCGCCAAATTCGGCTTCAATTTTTTCTTGATTCCCGGCTTGAACTTCTACTTGGAGTTCGTTTAGTTCTTCTTGAACTTTGTCCCAAACTTGATGTGGTTCTTCCCAATCAAATCCTACTCCTTTCACTTTATCTTGAATGCGACTTGCTTTTACTAATGCCGGTAGACTTTTTGGCACGCCTTCTAACACCGATTTCTTGCCTTCTTTTAGTTTTAGTTTTTCCCAATTTTGCTTTACTTCTTCTTCGTCAGCCACCACCACATCACCATAAATATGTGGATGACGATCAATTAATTTATCACAAATAGCATTGGCTACATCTGCAATATCAAAGGCATTGGTTTCACTACCAATTTTAGCATAAAATACAATGTGTAATAACACGTCACCCAACTCTTTTTTGATTTCCTGCAAATCATTATCTAGAATTGCGTCACCAAGTTCGTAGGTTTCTTCAATCGTTAAATGACGGAGACTTTCAAGTGTTTGCTTTTTATCCCAAGGGCATTTTTTGCGCAAATCGTCCATAATATCTAAAAGGCGATTGAAAGCTTGTAGTTGTTCTTGGCGGGTGTTCATAGTCTGTTATCTGTTGTTTGTTATCGGTTTAGAGATGCTGAAATCGTAGATTCAACGAAGTTAAACAAGTTCAGCATGACAAAGTAGCTGTAAAAATAAAAAATCCCGCGTGGAAAACGCAGGATTTTAAAATATTATTATCAACTACTTATTCAGCAGTTGGTGTTTGCTTCGCCAGTTCGCTATCGCTCGTGTTTTCTTCTTTTTCTTCTTTAGACAATGCTTCTACCGAAACAAATCCTTTTGGTTGTAATAAATTATACCAGTTTAGGATTTTTTTAATATCTGAAGTATATACTCTGTCTTCATCAAATTCTGGCAATACTTCTCTGAAATACGCTTTTAATTTAGTTTCATCTTCTTTATGAGAAATGGCTGGTCCATCATTTTCCTTGGTTGCAATTGCTTTTAATACTTCTGCTAAACGTATTTCCTCAGAATAAGTAAACACGGCAATTTCAGACAACAAACTCACGTTTGCTCTCATTCCGACTGTTATTTTTTTTCCGTCTAATAATGATTCTGCAACAAAACCCGTTCGAGTTTGAATTTTTAATTCATATAATCCTGGTTTTCCAGAAACAGCTAATATTTTTTGAATGCTCATGTTACTTTTTGTTATGGTTGGCAAATATATTATTTTAAAGTAAAAAGTGAAAAGTTTAGTTAAAAAAGCTATTTTCTTTTCACTAGTAACTAATTACAATTTAACGTCCCTTTTTGTTTACATATTTCATTTTATAATCGGGTCTGGCTTTACCTTCCATTATATTTTGTAGTTTTTTTCCAATTAATTTCTTTTTTAACATGGATAAATGATCGGTAAATAAAATTCCTTCGATGTGATCATATTCATGTTGGATAACGCGCGCAATTAAACCATCATAAACTTCTGTTTTCTTATTAAAATTTTCATCAAAATATTCAATGGTAATGGTTTCATGACGAAACACATCTTCGCGAACATCAGGAATACTCAAACATCCTTCATTAAATCCCCAAATATCACCTTCCTCCTTAATTATATTTGCATTAATGAACGTTTTTTTGAAGGCTTTCATTGCAGCTGCTTCTTCTTTAGAAACATCATCACTATCACTAAATGGCTCAGTATCAACAATAAATAAACGTAATGCTAATCCAACTTGTGGTGCTGCTAAACCAACGCCATGTGCATTATACATAGTATCATACATGTTAGCTATCGTTTCTTTAAGATTTGGATAATCGGGTGTGATGTCCTCTCCTACTTTGCGTAAGACTGGTTCTCCGTATCCATATATTGGTAGTATCATAGTACTCAGTATTCAGTATTAAGTGTTCAATATTTTATTTTTGCAAAAGTACTATTTTTTATAATGTAAATAATCTTGAAGCATAATTGTTGCGGCAATTTCGTCTACCAAAGCTTTATTTTGACGTTGCTTCTTATTCAATCCGCTATCAATCATCGTTTGAAATGCCATTTTAGAGGTAAATCGTTCATCTACTCTTTCTACGGGCATTCCAGGAAAAGCTTTTTGAAATTTTACTACAAAATTATTAATTAATTCAGCACTTTGAGAAGGAGTTCCATCCATTTGCTTAGGTTCGCCAACAATTACACGCTCAACTTTCTCTTTAGAAAAATAGTCCTTTAAAAAAGCAATTGCCGTTTCAGATGCTATAGTAGTTAATCCGAAAGCAATCATTTGCATTTCATCGGTAACCGCAATACCCGTTCGTTTAATTCCGTAATCAATTGCTAAAATTCTTGGCATTTTGTTTTTTTACAAAAATAATGGATTTATTATAATAAAATTGATTCTAAACTTTAAACTATTCATTTTTTGCATTACCATAAATAAATTATATTTGTAGCACAAATTTTAACAGTGATGACCAATTTACAATCTACAATAGAAAAAGCTTGGGAAAACCGTGCTTTATTACAAGAAGAAACTACGCAAAAAGCCATTAGAGATGTTATCGAATTATTAGATAGCGGAACGCTTCGTGTGGCTGAACCAACAACAGATGGTTGGCAAGTGAACGAATGGGTAAAAAAAGCAGTAGTAATGTACTTTCCTATTCAAAAAATGGAAACTTGGGAATCGGGTATATTTGAATACCACGATAAAATGTTGTTGAAACGAAACTATGCAGAAAAAGGAATTCGCGTAGTTCCAAATGCGGTTGCTAGATATGGTGCATACATTTCAAGTGGAGTTATTTTAATGCCTAGTTATGTCAATATTGGAGCTTATGTAGATGAAGGAACAATGGTTGATACATGGGCAACAGTTGGGAGTTGTGCGCAAATTGGAAAACACGTGCATTTAAGCGGTGGTGTTGGAATTGGTGGCGTTTTAGAACCCTTACAAGCCGCTCCAGTGATAATTGAAGATGGTGCATTTATAGGTTCTAGATGTATTGTAGTTGAAGGTGTTCACGTTGGCAAAGAAGCGGTTTTGGGTGCAAATGTTTGCCTAACCGGTTCTACTAAAATTATTGATGTTACAGGAGATGAACCAATTGAATACAAAGGAGTTGTTCCAGCTCGTTCGGTAGTAATTCCTGGAAGTTATACAAAAAAATTTCCTGCTGGAGATTATCAAGTGCCTTGTGCCATTATCATTGGACAAAGAAAACCTTCAACTGATTTGAAGACTTCGTTGAATGATGCTTTAAGAGAATATAACGTAGCGGTTTAATCTTATATTTATAAGTTGTGAATAATTTTAAATGGTTTAAGAAAAAGATTTCATGGAATATGAAATTTTTTCAAGGTAAATGGGATTTCATTGAAAAAGAAGAAATTAGATATAAAAATATTTATACCTTAATTAATGAAAGTAATTCAAGACCAAATCTTTTAGATTTGGGTTGTGCTTTTGGAACTTTAATAAACTATTTTAAAGAGGAAGAGTATTCCTCTTATGTTGGCGTTGATATTAGTAGTAATGTTATTTCAAAAGCAAAAAAAAGAAATTATCCAAATAGTGAATTTTTATCGTGCAATATTCAAAAATTTGTGCCAAAAAATAAATTTGATGTAATTATTTTTAATGAAGTAATTTATTATTTAGATGATCCATTAAAAGAACTAGAACGATATTCTGAATTTTTGACGAAAAATGGCTTTTTTATAATATCAATTTATGGAATACGTGAAGATTTAATAAACCTATTTGAAGAAAAGTTCAAATTAGAAAATCAAATTATCATCAGTGATGATAAAAAGCTAACTTGGGGAATAAATAAATTTGTGAGAAAAAATTAAATCATTTTCCAATTCTTTTTTTTAAATATTTTTTTATGGTGATTTTCCTTTTAAATTGTCTAGATTTTAACAAAAGAATAGCATGTATTTTTTCTTCTGATTGGTTGCTTAATATGGCATATTTTTGAGCAACAACTTTTATCATTTGTTTAGAAAGCCACATTTTTTTAAAGTTATCCATTCGTTTTTCTAAAGACAAATCTTCAAACTTCATTCTATTTAAGTCGATTAAAAAGAAATCATATTTTCCATTACCTTTATTTAGTATTAAAGTATTTCCAGGCGAATGATCTAAAAAATTAATTCTTGCTTCGTGCATTTTAAACGTAAATTCAGTAAATTGCTCGATTATTATATTTCGCTCTGGAAATAATGGATTATGAATTAACTCACGCATCGTAAAATCATAATCAATTTGATCACAGAAATAAAAACTGTTGGCTAAAAACCCAAAAATAGAACGCTCTTCAACAAATGCAATTGGAAATGGTGTGTTAATATTATGTTTCAATAAGTAATTAGCATAATCAAAGGAGCGCTTGGCTTTTGTATCTCTAAAAAAAGAGTAAATTATTGCTTTTATTAAACCTGGTTTTTGAAAAAACTTAATGTTAACTTTTATAGTTCCTAGAAAATTTGATTTAATAATATTACGTGAACCCTTAACAATCAAATCGCCTTCTTCAAAAAAAGTTTTAACTAATTGAAGTATAGTTCCTTCTTGATTTTTATATTTTAGATGAACGATTATTCGCAAAATATTTAATTTTATTTAGGTTAAAAGTATAAAAAAAAACAGTACTTTATACAAAATTAATTTGTCCGCAAATTACAAAAAAAAGATAGTTTATTGAAGATTTTTGAGTAGGAAGTTAAAATAACATCCATAAAAATAAAATAAAATACTAACTTTGAATTCAAATTCAAATCAACTTTTATCAACAGCGTTGGGGAGTTAAACCTTTATGAAGAAAATTTTAATCATTCAAAATAAACGAATTGGCGATGTGCTAATTAGTTCAGTAATAGCTAATAATTACAAAGCTAAATATCCAGGTAGTGAAATTCATTTAATGGCTTATGACTTTACTCATGGTGTAATTCAGAACAATCCAAATATTGATAAAATCATTTCAATCAACGAAAAAGAACTAAAAAAATTTGGCAATTTAGTAAAAATGATTGTTCAAGTTCGTCGAGAAAAATACGATATCATTTTTGATCCCTATTCTAAACTTCAGAGTCGCTTGATTTGTAAATTTGGTTTAGCAAAGCAAACAGTTGGTCATAAAAGCCGCAAGAAAATTGGAAATTTAGGCTATTACACACATCCAGTGGGAATTTTAGAAACAAAATCACATATTTGTGGTAAAGCAATTGAAGATAGAATTCATCTTTTAAAACAAGTGGATACCTTTGAAAACATCAATTATGAACCAAGAATTTTTTTAACAGAAAAAGAAAAACAATTTCAAGTTCCCAAAAAGTATCAAGATAAAAAAATTATTATGCTTGGCATACTAGGAAGTACTCCACAAAAGTCTATGCCCTATGAATATATAGCTGAAATTATAGATTATATTGCTACTACTTTTAATTGCTGCTTACTATTTAATTATGCACCTAATCAAAAAGAAGAAGCGGATAAAATTTATGCTTTATGTAAAAATAAGTCGAATATTATTTTAGATATCTATGCTAAAAATATTCGTGATTTTAGTGTTTTAATGAATCAATGTACCGTTTTAGTATCTAATGAAGGAGGTACAGTTCATATTGCAAAAGCTTTAAAGAAACCAACTTTTACAATTTTTTCTCCTTATATTATTAAAGATGATTGGGGAAGTTTTGAAGATGGAAAATTTCATAAATCGGTTCATTTATTAGATTTTTTACCCGACGCAATTTCTGAATTAACTTATGAACAAAGCAAAGAAATTGAGAAAAATCCACGAGAAATGTATTTAAAATTAACTCCTGAAATGATTATCCCGGAATTAAACACTTTTTTGAAAGAAAATTTGAAATAATTATTTCTTTTTTATGCCAAAATTAGTCCAAATGCTTTTGGATTTTTTTGTTTCTTTTCGGATTTTTATATTTTTTTCAATCATTTCTGGTTTAACATAACCACGAGCATGGTCTAGGTGAATGCAAACGCTTGAATATCTTATTTGTTTAGATTGAATGCCTTTATTGATTAATCGTTCACCAAATTCTCTATCTTCTCCCCCATACTGCATTCGTTCATCAAAACCGTTAACTGCAAGAAAATCTGACTTCCAACCAGATGAATTATGACCATTCCAGCTTGCTGTTGTTGGAGTTGTATAATTTAAAAACCAACTTAGCAATCCTTTAGCAATAAGTTTGGTGTTTTTATAGGAGCGTTTAATTCCATTCGCTTTCAGCCAGTTTAAATCAAAACATTTCCCAGAATAAATGTCTTCTTTAGTAATTTGCTTGGATAAATTCATTGGTAATTTAAAATATCCGCCCGATAAAAAACAGCCTTCCTCACGATATTTAACATGATTTTCAATAAAATCTTCTCTTGGAATACAATCACCATCTGTCATAATAATGTATTCACTTGTTGAGGCTAAAATAGATTTATTCAAAATAATCGTCTTTTGAAAACCATCATCTTCATGCCAAACATGATTAATTGGATAAAAAACTTCGTTTTTAATTTTGTCAATGCAATTTTTAGTTCTTTCATCAGAACCATCATCGGCAATAATTACCTCAAAATTTCTATAAGTTTGCGAGTTAAAACCATATAAAACGTTAGCCAACCAATCTGGCGAATTATAGGTACTTATAATTATTGAAATATCTTTTTCCATTTGTTGCAAAGATAAATTATTTTATTTAGTTTTGAAATTAACTACAAAATCTTATGCAAACAATTACCATAATTATTCCAACTTTTAACGAAGAAAAATATATTGAAGATTGCTTACATTCGGTTTCATTTGCAAATCAAATTATACTAATTGACTCTAATAGTTCTGATAATACAATTGAGCTGGCTAGAAAATTTAATTGTGAAATTATCTTAAGAAAATTTGATAATTTTTCAAATCAAAAAAATGAAGCCATTAAATATGCAAAATCAGATTGGATTTTATTTTTAGATGCCGATGAACGAGTTACTCAAAAATTAAAGAGTGAAATTTTAGCAACTATTAATAACTCAAAACATGAAGCATATAAAATTAAATTCCCTCATTATTATATGAATAGGTTTTTATATCATTCTGAAAATAAAGTAACTAGGTTGGTTAAAAATGATTCGGTGTTTTTTGAAGGATTGGTCCATGAAAAGTTAATTCATAAAGGGAAAGCAGGTTTATTGTCTAATTTTATGATTCATTACACCTACAAAGGATTGTTCAATTATATAAAAAAGAAAGATTCTTACGCGTGGTTTCAAGCAGAAATGGCTCTTCAAAAAAACAAAAAAGTTAGCTTTTTGCATCTAACCTTCAAACCATTCTATCGCTTTTTTCATAGCTACATAATTAGACGAGGATTTCTGGATGGTGTTCCTGGATTAGCCGTTGCCACAATTGACGCTTATGGAGTGTTTTCTAGGTATGTAAAAATGATTTTGTTAGAAAAAGGATTAAAATAAGCTTAATTTACCTAATCGTAACTTCCATTTAAAAGTAAACAAGCTGTCTTGTCCTTTAATATCTATGCGTTGCATTTCAAATCTATTTTTTATTGGAATTTGATTTAATCTATTTCCAATTCTAAATGCCAATTTAATATTATTTTTTTCTAAAAGATTAAAAAAAATAGCTTTCTGACTTCCCTTTTTAGGATAATTCCCATACGGATAAGCTAAAGCAGGATAAACTTTTAAATTGTTGTCAGAAATAAACTTAAAACTTTTATCAAAATCATCTTGAATTTCTTCGTTAGACAACTCACTATATTTTTTATGAAAATAGGAATGATGACCCAGTTCTATAATATCAGAATCTAATGATTTTAATTCCTCAATGGTCATGATTTTTTCTGAACCCTCATTCCACAAATCTTCCTTACCTAAATAAAAAAAGGGAATAAAAAAAGTAGCTTTCATATCATATTTTTTCAATAGTGGCATGGCGTTTAGCAATTGATTCTGAGTTACATCATCAAAAGTTAACACTACATGTTTTGTTGAATTCACGTCAATATTTTCTAACTCAGAAACAAAAATAGAAGTAAAATTATGTTCTTTTAAAAACTTTAATTGATCTTCAAATTTTTGGATAGAAAGCGTTAAATCAAAACTTTCTTCAGAATTTAGAGTAATATTATGGTACATTAAAATGGGCAATCTTGACATAATTTAAAATTTAAAATAGCATTGGTGTAAAAATATTATATTTGTGTCATATTTCATCTATTAATATGTCTGAAAATTACTCTATAAAAAATATAACTGCCATTGCCATCACTTTTAACGAAGAAGAAAACGTAAAAAGATATGTAGAAAACTTATCGTTTGCCAATGAAATTATTTTTATTGATTCATCAAGTACCGATAAAACGGTTGAATTTGCAAAGGAAATGAGTGTTAAGGTAATTGAAAGAGCATTAATTAATTTTTCTGAACAATTAAATGATGTTATTCAACAAGCAAAAAATGATTGGATTGTATTTTTTGATTTAGATGAAATTATTACCAAAGATTTGGGAGAAGAAATTAAGAATAAAGTGAATAATCCGAATTCAAAAGTGGCATTTTCTGTTAAAAGTAATTTCTTTTTTATGGAAAAACAGATTCGATTTGGAGGATGGCAAAACAAAAAAACTATTCGATTATTCAATAAAAACTTTTGTAAATACAACGAGATTATAATTCATGATAAAATTAAAGCTAAAGGAACTATTGGTGTTTTAAACAATGGCTTGCTTCAACATAGCTACAAAAGTTTTGATAATTACAATGATAAACTCAACATATACAGCAACATACAAGCTGAAAACTTATACAATAAAAAAGTAAAACCAAATGCTTATCATTTAATTTTTAAGCCTGTCTATCACTTTTATTGGCAATATTTTTTTAGGTTAGGAATTTTAGATGGCAAAGAAGGTTTTATATTGGCATATATTCACTCATTTTCTGTATTTAAAAGGTATTTACAACTTTGGATGATGTACAGAAAAATTTATTAAAAAAATCAAATGTTTGATTATTAAATTCAGAAATTACTTTTTCTAACCAATTGATTGAATAGTAATTAGTTAAAATTTCAATGGTTTTTGTTATTTTAATTGGGTAATTCCATTTTTAATTTGAATAATTTTATTTTTTTTGTTGAAGTTTCTAATTTCGTTATTTCTCTCCCTCGTCTCTTTTGTTGCATAATCTCTTTTATGGTCTAAATGTAAACAAACTGCACTATATCTAATTTGTTTTGAAAGGATTCCAAAATTAAACAATCGCTCACCTACTTCTCTATCTAAACCTCCGTATTGCATTTCTTCGTTAAAGCCATTAATTGCTATTAAATCACTTTTAAAACAAGAAGTATTATGACCATTAAATGTCTTCTTAGTAGGAGTTAACCAATTCATAAACGTCGCAAAAAATCTAATATTGGTCAGTTTTGACAATTTAAAAGTTTTGGACACACCATTTGTAATTAACCAAGAAATTGAAAAGCAATCCTGAGTTTTAATGTTATCTGAAGAAATTTTACAAGAAGCTTTCATAGGCAATTTAAAATAACCGCCTGAAAGAAAAAAACCTTCTTCTTTATATTTTAAATGCTGCGCCACAAAATCTTTTCGTGGAATGCAATCTCCATCTGTAAAAAGGAAATAATCAGTATTAGTTTTTAGAATGGCTTTATTAAGTATTTTAGATTTCTGAAAACCATTATCTTCTTGCCAAACATGAACAATTGGAAACTTAAATTGATTTTGAAAGGTATCAATTAGTTGTTTTGTTTTCTCGGTAGAACCATCGTCTGCAATAATCACTTCAAAATCACGCTCAGTTTGGTTGCTATAACCTTCGAGCACTTTTTGAAGCCATTGTTCCGAATTGTATGTAGTGATAATAACTGATAATTGCATGTAAAGAAATAAAAGTGAAAAATACTACTTTTTCCAGAACTTTAATTTCTTTTTGATTCTTTTTTTTCTGTAAAATCGAAATTGAAATTCTGATGTAAGTTTCCAAAGCGTTTCAAAAACAAAAACTTCGTTTTCACTTGAAAGTTTTGCATATTCGTTACTCATCATTGCAATCATATCCTTTTTGTGTGTAATCTTGGATAAATTTTTCATTCGAGTATGAAAATCAATAGTTTCATGAAACTTCATTCGATTTAAATCTACCAAGTAAAAAGTATAGTTTCCATTATTGTTATCTCTAATAAGTGTATTTCCAGGTGAATGATCTAAAAATTCAACCCCAATCTGGTGCATTTGAAACGTAAATTGTATGAATTGTCTAATAATCTCTTCTCTATTAATAAACGCTTCATTTTGAACAATTTCTCTAAATTCAAACACATTTTCAAGATGTTCACATGCGTAATAACTTTCTTTTAAACCAATAAAATCAAACTTTTCAAAATAAGCAATAGGTTGAGGCGTTCCAATTTGCATTTTTATTAATTTTGAAGCATGTTCAAACGAACGTCTTCCTTTCGATTTTCTAAAGTATCGATAAACTATTTTGTTAATTAAATTTGGTTTTTTAAAGGATTTGATATTGATAGTTGTATTGTTATTTAATTTGAAAATTTTTATAACATTGCGATTACCCATAACAAAGTTTTCACCTAAATTATTAAAGTTTGCTACAATATTTTTTATTTCTAATAAATTTTTCATCTATAAATACTGGTCAATTCCCTTTTCAATTTTTACAATTTTATTGTTAATTGTTAATTGTTCAATTTGATTATTTTTTTCAAAATTGTTTTTTGATTTTTCTAAATGATAGATATGAAATAAAATGCCGCAAAATTTCAATCTTTTTCCTGCTATACCGTTGTTTAATAATCTAATTGCCAAGTCAGAATCTTCTCTTCCCCAACCTTCAAAATCTTCGTTGTATCCATTTATTGAAATAAAATCTTTTCTCCAAAAAGAAACATTACATCCTCTAAATTTCCTAGATATTTTATTTTGTGGTTTAAAAAAGTTAGACAAAAATGGGAGGTAAATTGTTCGTGTTTTATTTTTTACTTCATTAGAAAAACAATTAAAAGAAATAAATTTATGCTGAAATATTTTATCCACAAAAGGTGCTAAAATATTAACTCTACTTCCATATAAATATTGTTTTTTACTGCAGTTTTTTATATGATCTTCAATAAATTTTTTGTGAATAATACAATCACCATCAATCTGAATAATGTAATCTGCCTTTGAAATTGCGATAGTTTTATTTAATATCATCGATTTTCTAAAACCCTTATCTTCTTGCCAAACATGAATAATATTAAAATTTGTTTCTTGTTTAAATTTATCTATTATTTTTTGGGTTTTTTCATTGGAACCATCATCTGCAATTAAAATTTCGTTTGGAAAAATTGATTGTTTTTTTATACTCAAAAAAATTAATTCTAAAGCTTCAGGCCAATTGTAGGTAGATATTAAGAGGGCTATTTTCATTTAATTTATTTTTTAAATAAAAATTTGAACCATTGCCCAAAATTTTTTTTAGCTAAAAAAAAATTTGAGGGTGCAAAATTATTAGTGTCAAAATTATGAATTGCTTCATCAATTGTATCTCCTTTTACAAAATTTAATTTTTTCCATTTAAACGGTTCTAAATAAAATAAATTAGAGAGTGATTTATAATTATCTATAGTTGCAGATTTCCATTTTTCTAAAAAATATGGGTTTATATCATCTTTATGCCCCCAATTACTAAATTTGAATTCTAATTCTTTTTCATCTCTTGCTAAAGTTTCATGAAACATTAAATGTTTTGTATAAATTATTCTTTTTCTTGTATTTCTTGCATATTTATAAGATGGATAATTTGTAGCTGTCATACATTTAGTAGCATTGTCAACATATAAAAATCCTCCTTCTACTTTTTTATAAATATTTATTAAAAAGGTAGAAAATTGTATTTGATTATTATCTGGATTTTGTAAAAAGTGGTCATATTTTCTTAAATTGTTTACAAAATTTTCAAAATTTATAAAATATTCATCACTATCAATTTGAATTAACCAATTTCCAATTCCCATTTTTATAGAAAGTAAATGTCTTTCTCTGGTGTCATTTTGAATTGGATTTAGAGTTGGAATATAAAAATCATCTCTATAAATCTCAATTTTATGGTCTTCATCAATGTCTTTAAGCCATTTAAAAAAACTTTCATCTACTTTAAATTTATTTCCAGACCAAGTTAAAAAATTTTTGTCTAAAGCAATAAATATTCTATCAGCATTCTTATAAATTGGTGGAATTGATAATTTTAATTTTTCATAATCATATGACAATAAAAAACCTACATGAATTTTTTTCATTTTTTAAATTTTGATGTAAATAATAAGAAAAAACTAATCATACCTTTAAATAATTTCCACAAAAACAAAGATTTTTGAATATGAATAATTTGTTGAAATCTTTTAGAATTTAGGAGCGAAACTTTTTCATAATCTTCTACAAAAGCAGGAAAATATTTTTCTAATACTTTTTTTCTTTCAAATCTTTCAATCTCATTAAATTTTGGATTTGAGGATATTCCGGTAAAGTCAAAATCTGAAATTGCAGTTTTTAGATAATAATACTTAACATTTTTATGACATATAGCATAAATGTAAAATTCCCAATCAGAAACTATTTTATAAGATTCATTGTAAAAAAATATTTCATCAAATAATGTTCTTCTAAAAAAAGTGGCAGGATGTGGTAGTGAACCGCTATAAAAAAAAGAAAAAGAAAGTTTAGCTGGATAAGATTTTCTTCGTTTTGAATTTGATTTAATACGATAATAATCACCATAATAAATATCAAAATCGGAAGTTAATTTACTTTGTACTTCCTCTAAAACTTTTGAATCTGTAAAATTATCGCCACTATTTATAAAAATAATAAAATCGCCTGTAGCCACCTTTATACCTTTGTTCATAGCATTATAAATGCCTTTATCAGGTTCGCTTACCCAATAATTAATATGATTTTGATAGGATTTAATTATTGATACATCTTCTTCTTTACTACCTCCATCTATAACAATATATTCAAAATCTTTAAATGTTTGACTAACTACACTTTCAATAGTTTTATTTAAACCTAGAGGATTATTGTAGTTAATTGTTACAACTGAAATTTTATTGTTATTTTGCATTTAGCATAAATTTTTCATGATATACATCTCTAATTCCGTCTTCTAATTCAATTTTGTATTTCCATCCTAAATTAGTAAGCTTAGTTATATCAGTTAGTTTTCTAGGAGTTCCGGATGGTTTTGTACTATCAAAGACAATAGTACCTTGAAACCCAACAATTTTTTTTATAAGAAAGGCTAAATCTTTTATTGAAATTTCATTTCCTGTGCCAATATTTACAAAACCTTCTTCATTATAATTTTGCATAAGATATACACAAGCATTTGCCATATCTGAGGCGTGTAGAAATTCTCTTAAAGGCTCACCAGTTCCCCATACTTCTACTTCTTCACGGTTATTTATTTTAGCTTCATGAAATTTTCTTAATAAAGCAGGTAAAACATGTGAGTTTTGTAAATCATAATTATCATTAAAACCATATAAATTAGTGGGCATTACAGAAATAAAATTGCAACCATATTGTGTTCTATAAGCATCGCACATTTTAATTCCTGCAATTTTTGCTATTGCATAAGGTTCATTTGTTTCTTCTAATAATCCCGTTAATAAATAATCTTCTTTTAAAGGTTGAGGAGCTAGTTTTGGATAAATGCAGGTAGAACCTAAAAACAATAATTTTTTAACATTATTCAAATAACTTTCATGAATTACGTTGCTTTGAATCATGATGTTTTCATAAATGAAATCTGCTCTATAGGTATTATTAGCAATAATTCCGCCCACTTTTGCTGCTGCTAAAAAAACATATTCAGGCTTTTCTGCTTCAAAAAAGGAACGAACTGCTTGCTGATCAATTAAATTTAATTCGCTAGATGTTTTATATATAATATTTGTATAACCTTGATTTTTAATATCTTTCAAAATAGCACTTCCAACCATTCCGCGATGCCCTGCTACAAATATTTTTGATTTTTTTTCCATAATAAAAATGTTATAAAAGTGATTTAACCTTTTTTAATTCTTAAAAAGTTTCAAATCACTTTCCATCATTTCGGCAACTAATCCTTTCAAATCATATTTTGGAATCCAATTTAATTTGGTGTTTGCTTTTGTTGGATTTCCAATTAACAATTCCACTTCCGTTGGCCGATAATATTGTGAATCTACTTTCACAACTATTTTGCCTATTTCGACTTGATAAGCTGGATTGCTGCATGCCATTACTACTCCAATTTCATTTTCTTGCTCGCCTTGAAATTCCAAAGTGATGCCGCATTTATCAAATGCCATTCTAACAAATTCACGAACGTAAGTTGTTGTTCCTGTGGCAATTACAAAATCCTCTGCCTCTTCCTGTTGCAACATGGCCCACATGGCTACTACATAATCTTTCGCATGACCCCAATCACGTTGTGCATTTAAGTTTCCTAAATACAAACACTCTTGTTTTCCTTGTGCAATTGCGGCGGTTGCCATTGTGATTTTTCTAGTTACAAAAGTTTCCCCTCTTCTTGGTGATTCGTGGTTAAATAAAATACCATTGCATGCATACATTCCGTAAGCTTCTCTATAATTTTTTGTAATCCAAAATCCATATATTTTTGCAACTCCATAAGGCGAACGTGGATAAAAAGGCGTTGTTTCTGACTGTGGCACTTCTTGCACTAAACCATAAAGTTCTGAAGTTGAAGCTTGATAAATACGCGTTTTTTTAGTTAAATTTAAAATCCGAACCGCTTCTAAAATTCGTAATGTACCCAAACCATCAACATTTCCAACATACTCTGGCGAATCAAAACTCACTTTAACGTGCGACATGGCACCTAGATTATATATTTCATCAGGACAAACCTCTTGAATAATTCGAATGATATTTGTAGAATCCGTCAAGTCACCGTAATGTAATTTAAAATTCACATTATTTTCGTGTTTATCTCTATAAATGTGGTCAATACGTTGCGTGTTAAAAGAAGAAGCTCTTCGCTTTATCCCATGGACTTCATATCCTTTTTCCAATAATAATTCGGCCAAATAGGAACCATCTTGACCTGTAATTCCTGTGATTAATGCTACTTTCATCTTGATATATTATTAATTTATCAGAAAAATTTAGGAATAGCGACTTCCTTAAATTTTTCGCAAACAAATTTTATTTTTTCTTCGTCTAAATACAAATGATTCGGAAGATACAAACCATAATCATGAATAATGTCTGCAACTTCTAATGAGGTTTGTCCATATTTTTTAATCCAAAATGGTTGTTTACCCATACTTCCACATATCAATGGCCTAACTTCAATATTATTGGCTTTTAAATAATTAAAAACTTCTTCTCTGTTTTCTACGATTGTTCCATAGGCAAAGCTAGAAAGTTCTGAATATTCACTTTCTTGTTTCCAAAATTTATTTTCTAAATATTGATTATAAAAATTATAATTTTCTTCTCTTACTTTACAAATTTGTTTCATTTTATCTAATTGAGAAATTCCAATAAAAGCATTCAAATCTGTTGAACGAAGATTAAAACCTGGATAATAAAAAGTATAATATTCTCTAACACTATCAATATTGAATTGTTCTTTCCATGATTCTTTATAAGATTGATCTACATCTCTTGACCATCCATGAGAACGAATTGAAAGCATTAAGTTATAAAGTTTTGTGTCATTTGTTGTTACAGCTCCACCTTCAATAGTTGAAATATGATGACCATAATAAAAAGAAAAAGAACCAGCTAAGGATAAATTTCCAGCTTTTTTCCCATTCAAATGTCGGGTTCCAAGTGCCTCACAAGCATCTTCAATAACAATTACATCATATTTTTGACAAATTCTATGAATTTCATCCATATTATTTAGATGTGCTAAAACATGAACTAATATTAATAAGGAAGGTTTTTCTTTTATAAACAATTCTTCTAATTTTTCAGTATCTAATCCAAGATTCTTAGAATTACTATCACATAAAAAAACTTCAAATCCAAATTGTAAAAATGGAGACAAAGTTGTAATCCAACTAATTGCGGGAACAACAACTTTTTTATTTTTCAAATAATCTCCCTCTAAAAGGGCGTAAGCCATTAATAAATTAGCAGACGATCCGCTATTAACCATAACACAATGTTTTGTTCCTATGTAGTTTGCAAATTTATGTTCAAATTCTAATACTAAAGGACCTTTAGTCAACTGCTGAGTTTCTGGAATCCATTTACTTAAAGCTATCAATTCCTCTTGTGATATTGTATTTTCAGCTAATTTAATCATTATTATATTTTTTAATTTTTATGAAATTCTTACTTATTTTATAATATAATTTTGCAATACTGTAGATATTACATGATTTAACAAATTTATGAATGAAGAAGTAAATTTTTGCATCTTCATATGCCTTTTTTATTTTTAAACTTTTAATTTTATCAGATTGAGCGTCAATTGTAATTGAATTTTCATGAACTCTAAAAAAAGCCAAGGGTTTATTTACAAATCCATAATGTGAATATTTTAATGTGCTCATTAATGAAAACAAAATATCTGGACCAACTCCGTGATAATTATTTTGAGTAAATGGTATATTACCCACAAATAAAAAGTTTAGTAAAATTTCTTTTCTAAATATGCCTGCTCCCGGCGAAGTTAAATATTTTAAATTAAAATGTTTCAATTTTTTTATTGAAAAAACTCCTGTTTCTTGTTCTAATTTAAATAATTTTTGTCCAAACTCATTTTTACTTTCATCAAATAATTGTGTTTCAGAAAAAACACACCCTACATTTTCATTAAGTAATTTTGAACATTCTTCAATATAGGTAGGTGCAATCCAATCATCATCATAATTTATATGTATAAAATCATTTGAAGCATGTAAAACACCATCTAACCAACAGAAATGCACTCCAGAATCTAAATCTCTTCTTATGTATTTAATTTTATCTCCATAACTTTTAGCTACTTCAGGTGTATTATCAGTGCTGCCATGATCACAAACTATGATTTCACACTTTTGAGTTTGATTCAAACAAGAATCAATACATTGTTTTAAAAAATTAGCCCTATTAAAGGTTGGAATTATTATTGATATTTGAGTATTATTCATCATGTAAAATGGATTTTAAAAATGTTATGTCAGCATTCAAATGATTGTTTTTTTCTTGTAAATTAACATGATAATTTAAATCAATAGGGGCTATTTCTTTTACAAAATCAATAATCTTTTTTGGAGTTCCAGAAGCAATATTAATTATTCCTTTTGCTTTTTTATCTACAATTTTTATGATAATTGAACATACTTCTTCAGCAGGTAAAAAATCACGAGTTGAATTTGCACCATGTAAAACAAAAGGAGCGTTTAAATCTTCAGTTTCGAATCTTTTTTTCAAGGTTGGATATAAAAATGGAGGTTTTTGAGTTTCATGATAAAAACTAAAAATTCTACCAATACATAACTCTAAAAAAATATGTGATTTACAAAAATCCTGTAATAATAATTCTGAAATATACTTTGTTAATCCATAAGAATTTTGAGGAGATATGCAATCGGATTCTTTAATTAAATTTTCATTGCTCGCATAAACATGGCTTGAACTTGCAAAAAATAAATAAATAGATCTGTTTAGTTTTTTTATCGATTTTATTAATGAAATAGTACCATTCACATTTACATCATATGCATCGTCTAAATTGTTTTGAACATCTACGACCGCAACTTTAGATGCTAAGTGAATTATAGTATCAATATTGTTACTATTCATCCAATTATAAAGTAAATCAGAATCTCTAATATCTCCTTCGAAAACAGAAAATTTCTGATTACTTTCTTTTAATTTTTCGCATATTATGGATCCTAAAACTCCTTTATAACCTGTTATACCAATCACTATAATTATATTTATAATTTAATATTAGTAGTAATTTATCTTTCAAAAGATGTATTTTTTAAATAATTGATGCACCTTGATAAATTAAAAGCACTTACTTTGCAAAAGTAATTCATTTTAATAAAAGTAACTTAAAATAAGTAAAATCTTTACCGAAATTAAAAACAAATGAACACCGAAGTACACAACGCATTCGAAGTAATAAAAGAAGGTGGCATTATTTTGTATCCTACAGATACCGTATGGGGAATTGGTTGTGATGCTACTAATGAAGAGGCCGTAAAAAAAATATATGCTTTAAAACAACGCGAAGAATCTAAAAGCATGATTGTTTTAATTAATG
>NZ_JBIIWV010000025.1:0-18673 GCF_044338735.1 Flavobacterium sp.
AGAACGCTATAATTTGAACGATTACACAAACAATATAATAATATAAAGGTTTCATATCTTTTCCTGAAAGAATATTTACACCTAATATAATTCCAAAAGCAACCAATGGAACTATAATTAAAGCAATTGTTTTCTTGATACCTTGTAAATTAAAAACGGTAATTGCACCAGCCCAACGACCAATCATTAAACTACCCCAATACATAGAAATATAAGGTGCAATATCAGAAGATTGTAGACTACCAAACTCTTTCAGTTTTAATAACTCACCTAAATTACTACCAATCGCTACTTCTACCCCAACATATGTGAAGATGGCCAACATTCCTAAAACCAATTGTGGATATTGCATGGCTCCCCAACCTTCAGCTTTCTTTTTAGCTGCAGTATAAGAAAACAACAAACCACCTACAACAACTAATAAGGCACCTGAAAGCCACATCATACGTTCTCTTTCAATATTATTTTTAAGAGTTGTCAATTGTTCTTGTTTTTGTTCTAATGCTTTAGTATAAATAGCCAATTGATCACCAGTAAATTCAACAAGTTTTTGTTTATTTTTTTCGGTTTTAGCCACCGTAAATTCATATTCAATGGTTTCTATTTGTTTAGCCTCTTTACTCTTATAACTTTGAAATACAGGAGTAAACATTACTGCTAGTAAAATCGTCATGATTACCAAAGTTTTTAGCGCTTTATTTGCTTTCTCCATAGGTTCATTAGCAATTCCGCTAGGTACTTTTTTAGAAAAGTAAAACAAAGCCGCTGCTGCAATAAATAGCAATCCAACACCTATATATAATAAAACTACTTTGCTTAATTCTAAAGCTTTAATTTGTTCATCGGAAATAGAAGCTGCAGTTCCAAATAAAGCTAATGCTACAACAATAGGTCCAATAGTTGTTCCAAATGAGTTGATTCCTCCACCAAGATTAACACGACTTGCTCCTGTTTTTGGATCACCTAATAAAATCGCAAAAGGATTGGCTGCCGTTTGTTGCAAAGAAAAACCTAAAGCAACGATAAATAATCCAACGAGCATTCCAGCATAAACACTTGCCTCTACTGCAACAATCATGGCTCCTGCACCTAAAGCAGAAAACAACAATCCGTAAACAATACTTTTCTTATAACCCCATTTACCCACAATATCTTTACCTGATAAATCACCGAGTGCAAATAATAATAATGCCCCAACATAATATGCCGTATAAAAAGCAAAATCAACTAATTGAGATTGAAATTGGTCCAATGAAAAATAACTTTTACAAAAAGGAATAAAAATACTATTTCCTGCTGCAATAAATCCCCAGAAAAAAAACACTGTAATAAGCGTATACAATGCAGGGTAATTTGTTTTAATTTGGTTTGTACTCATAATTTAATTATTGGTTTAGTTTAGATTATTTAGAGTGAACAAATAAAAGTTCATACTCCATTAGCCAAATTTAACTTAATTTTTGAATTAGAAGTCATTTGTATAGTTTTTATAGCATAAGATTTTGGATTTTTCCCAATTAAATACTTTGCCATCATCATAAACAGTAGTTTTATATAATTTTAGTTAAGTAAAAATATTGATGCTTAAATATAAAAAAACTTCAGACTATAAGATTTTTTCATAGATAGCCTGTTTATTTACCATCAACATAATCCTGAAGATAGGCAAATCTTGGTGTTAATTTTCCGTTATCGGTTATTTTGGCTCTGTGTAGAAGGCCGTCTTTATCGTTGTTAAAAAAAGCAGGAATGACGTGTTTCATGAACATTTCACCAAAGCCCTCACTAGCATCTTTAGGCAATTCGCAAGGAAGATTGTCTACTGACATTACCATAACGGAAGCAGGATGTGTGTATGAAACTTCTTTGTGCTCACTAGGCAAATAGCCAAAAAATGGATCTGCAATTGTGGAAGCTTTTAACGTACAAGCGATGGGTCCATCAACATCACATGAAATATCGGCTACAACTTGTATTTTATTATCGGGAGCATTTAACATTTCACGGGTAAGAATATCTGGCGCACCATTTCCATGAAAATGACCTGCCATAAAAAGATCTGCTACCTTGGTAAATCGTTCAAAATCGGAACAATATTCTGACGGATTAGCATAAAAATCAGCTTTACTACTCGGTTTTCCATCTACTCTTTTGTTATAATCCAATACATCGATTTGCGTATAAACGGCTTCCGAATAGTTTTTGGTTAGAAAATCAGTAGCGGCAACTTGCTTAATCTTCATTCCGTCCAACATTTCTTTGGCGCCCATCCCTACTTTACCATGACCGGTCAAAACAATTTTTATGTTAGGTAATATTTGACGTTTCAATCGCGCTATTAACTCTTCCTGATTTTTTAATGTTTCGGCTTTTGCCAATGTAAATAAATCATATTTGATACCAAAAGCTCTAATTCCGTTGTAAGCCCCAACAATTCCAGCATAACGACCAAAACCAATCAGGCGTTTATTATTCTCGTCTGCAATAGTTTCATGATCGTACAAATCAATTTTATGCTCTAAAATAGCCTGTAATAATTTTCTATTATAAGGTTGTTTTTTAATAGTATGCGAAAAGAAAAAGTATTTTTTATTAGGAATCAAGGCTTCTACAGGAACTTCTTTAACTCCAAAAAGTACGTCGCATTGAGTAATGTCCTCACAAACTTGTATCCCATGTTCTTGATATTGCTCATCTGTGTAAACACGAATTGGCGAACTTTCAACAAATAATTCAACTTGTGGAAAAGTTGTTTTTAAACGAACAAGTTCTTCTGGTGTAAATACAACTCTTCTATCGGGTGGAGTTTTTCTTTCAGTAAGGATTCCGAATTTCATATTATATAAAATAGTGTAACTATAGGGTTTGTGAATGTTACAAATATAACATTTTCAATACTTACAAGCAAACGTTTTTTTTAATGAAATATTCAGCGTAATTTTGCGAAGATTTAATTCTATTGGGGTCGACTGGTTTTGACAGCGAGTGGAATTAATTAGTAAGCACGTCGAGCATTGTATGTTTAGCTCGTAAATCCAAATGTACACACCTATAAACGGCGAAAATAATTACGCTTTAGCTGCTTAATCTGAATTAAAGTAAGATTTGCCTAGTTCCGACCAGGTCGGAAAGCTAGATTCTCCTCAAAAGCCTTGGTTTATGGCGTTTTATTCAGGAGAACCGTAAATGTAAACCTAGGAACGGTAATGCTTTAAATCCGCTCCGACATTGATAAAGCTAAGTTAAAAGTGGCTGTTTTCTGCCTTGCTTTTAAACGAAAATCCAAGAGAAAACTAAGCGTGTAGAAACCTCTTTGATTGCTTGTTTGGACGAGAGTTCGATTCTCTCCGACTCCACTCGAACCAAAAAACCTCTAAAGCAATTTAGAGGTTTTTTTATGGTATTTCTTTAATAAAATTTTTATAAAATCTAACATTTGATTTTAAAATAAATCAATTTCACCAACCATCACGGACAGATTCTTTTTGAATCTAATTTATTTCTACTTAAAAGACTATAGATTGTAAACTAATAATTGTTTATCAACTTGTTTGTTTATAGTTCTTTAAATTATAGGTAAATTCTTTAGGAGTACAGTGGTTAACTTTTTTAAAAACACGGTAAAAAGTTACTTCAGATTGAAATCCAGAATCTTTACAAAGTGATTCAATGGAAAAGGTATCCAAATAGCCATTAGAAATTAATCGTTCAGCATGTGCAATTCGAAACGAATTTATGAAAGCGGAGAAATTTTTATAGCCGCTTGCGGCAATTACTTCTCGAATAATATTAGCTGAAATATCAGTATCTGATGATAAATTGGTAATGCTATAATTGGCATCTAAATAATATTTATTTTTATCCATTAAAAGATTCAATTGTGCAAATAAATCTTGAAATTTAGAGGTATCTACTGCAGTTTTTTTTGAGATGTGATTGAGCTTTGTAATTTGTAACAACAAGTTGGGACTTAATAAAATATAACTAGACATTATTAAGACAGTTAAAGAAAAACCTATCATTGAAATAGAACTAAATAGATTTTTATCAATTTTATAACCTATAAACCCAATCGAAACCCAGAAGAAAAGAAATACTTTCTGAAAATAAAAAAAGAAAATAAAAGAACGCGTTGATTTTTGCATGGATAGGTATCGAGGAGAATTATAAAATGCAAATAATAAATAACCGCCAAGCATTAAATAAAATATCGGATGAATTATACGTACTAAACGTAATATCAAATTTTTATTTTGAACAGACATCAAATGTTGGGTTTCAAATACAAAACTATATCCCTTACTTTTCATGAAATATATCGGTTCGTAAAAATAAAAAATCAAGATGGCAACTATTAAAATAACTGCTAGGTGGAGTAAATGTTGTACACTTAACCGACTTTTTTTTGCAATCAATTGCTGTAAACTGAAATAGTGAAAAATATTGTAAAGTGAATATACTATTGCCATTAATACTAGAATAGTTGCTGAATCGATAAGTTTAATGTTGTAACGGGTAAATAATATTAGTAATATGGTTGCGGTAATTAAACTAAAATATATTGCTAATGTACCTATAAGCATATAGTTTTTAGAATTAACTTTTCTGAGTAACAACAGTGTCGTAAATATCAGAAGTACTGTAGCTGCAAATAATAAAAAATCTGGAATCGATAAATGTAAATTCATAAAATGATTTTAGATAATCAAACTTAGTAATAATAAAATTAAAAAAAAAGTATATCATTTATTTGCAGAGGTTGCATTATATCAAAAACTATTTTTTGATATATATTAAGAATCTTTATACTTTTTTGAGCACTTTATAATTACGTGTTTTGTGAAAAATTATAAAAATATGCAAATTAGATTATTACTATTAATCAATTTTGCGACATCTTTATTCTTTGGTCAATCCCTACATCATCAAATGATGAGTGCGCAAGGAGGAAATTCAATTGCTCCATCGGGTTTAATTGTGAAATACACAATTGGACAACAATCAGTAACCGGAAGCACAACAGGCACCTACACAGTGCAACAAGGCTTTCAACAAAGTAATTGGAATAAAATTATTGAGCAGAACAATTCAGTTTCAATTACTACTACCACTTTCCCCATTCCTTTTAAAGATCTAATCAATTTTACCTTTTCGGGTAATGTAGGAGAAACTCTTTCAATTCAAATTTTTGATGTTTCTGGGCGATTAGTCTTTAATGACCTTCTTCAGGTAGTAGCGCAAACAACGGTATTAGATCTCAAGCATTTGCCTAGCGCAACCTATTTTGTAAAACTATCAAATCCAACCTATTTATACTACACTAAAATTATTAAAAATGAGTAAGAATTACCTTTTATTACTAGTATTGTTTTCGGGATGCTTTTTGCAGGCTCAAGAACTATTTTTTTCTAATGGAAAAAATTTCACAAAATATGATTATAAAAATTCACTTGGAAACACTAATGCTAACTTAAGAAGCGGCGAAGGTTCTTTTTACCAGTTAGGTTTAGATTTTAAGTTGAATAAAGCTGCAACTACAGATAAATTAAGTTATGCTGTTAGTGTTGTGTACAATCAATTTAATGCTGAAGGTGGCACAAGTACGGCTAACTATTCTTGGAAGACAAATTATCTAGGAGTTCAAAATGCGTTAAATTATACGTTGTTCCAAAACTCAAAATCGTTTAAAGTAAAAACAAAACTTGGCGTTGCTACTTCAACTATTATCAAAGGCGAACAGTCTATTAATAATGTAGTATACAACATTACTAAACAAGAAGAGTTTAAAGGCCTAACCATACAACCAAACGTTGGTGTTGATTTTCAATACGCCATTAACCAAAACGTTAGAATTTCTGCGGGATACGAATTTTCAAAAGCATTTAATGTTTCTAATTCATCTTCAGAAGAACTTTCTTTTACAAATAATCAAATTCACTTTGGATTACATTTTCCATTAAAATAAATAGTACATCATGAAAAAAATAGTAGCTA
Source organism: Flavobacterium sp. (assembly GCF_044338735.1). Lineage (GTDB taxonomy): Bacteria > Bacteroidota > Bacteroidia > Flavobacteriales > Flavobacteriaceae > Flavobacterium. The sequence goes on from NZ_JBIIWV010000025.1 coordinate 5,995, forward strand.
CACTTTTATTATTTATGAGCTTCATTGGATATTCTCAAACAAATGGAATTACCTATCAAGCTGTAATATTGAATCCTTCTGGGGATCAATTACCAGGAGTAAACAATACAAATGCACCTTTAGCAAATAAGTACATTTGTTTAAAGTTTTCAATTATTGATCAGAATACGCAATTTGAATATATTGAAACGATACAAACCACAACGGATGAATTCGGAATGGTGAATTTAGTTATTGGTACGGGCGATCAAATTGGCGGTTACGCGTCTTCGTTTTCTACTATCCTTTGGAATGCAAATCCTAAGAGCTTAAAAGTAGATTTAAGTACGACAGGTGTATGTTCGTATTACACAGAAATAAGTAACCAACCTTTTACAGCAGTTCCTTTTGCGTTATATGCAGTAAATTCAGAAAGTGCAGCTGCGCTAACAGCACTTCAAGCAACAGTAGCAGCTAATGCTGCGGCAACCACAAACGCTTTAGCTTTAAAAGAAGATGCGATAAATAAATCTACAACTACTACTTTAGGAACTAGTAATGTGTTATTCCCAACTCAAAATGCTGTGAAAACTTATGTTGATTCAAACATAACAACAGTTAATGCAACTGTTGTTGCAAATGCAACAGCAGCAACAAATGCAATAGCTGCAGTTCAGGCAGATGTAAATCAAAATGAAGCGGATAGCGATGCAGCAGATGTAGTATTGCAAAATAATATCACAACTTTACAAAATACAGTAACTTCGAATGCTGCTGCTAACACAACAGCTTTAGCAACCAAAGAAGATGCTGCGAATAAATCAACAACTACAACATTAGGAACGAGCAATGTTTTATTTCCAACACAAAATGCAGTAAAAACTTATGTAGATACCAATATTACTTCAGTTAATGCGTCTAATACAGCGCTTCAAGCTACAGTTGCTGCAAACGCAGCGGCTACCACAACAGCTTTAGGGTTAAAAGAAGATGCTGCTAATAAATCAAATGCTGCCTTAGGAACGAGCACCACTTTATTCCCTACTCAAAATGCTGTAAAAACTTATGTGGATGCTCAAATTTCATCAGCTACTATTGCAGATGCAAATGCAACTACTAAAGGTAAAATTCAGTTAGCAGGAGATTTAGGTGGAACAGCTGCTGCACCAACGGTTCCAGGTTTAGCAAATAAAGAAAATTCAACCAATAAATCAACTGTAACTACTTTAGGAAATAGTGATGTATTATTCCCTACTCAAAATGCAGTAAAAACTTATGTGGATGCTCAAATTTCATCAGCTACTATTGCAGATGCAGATGCTACTACAAAAGGTAAAATTCAGTTGGCTGGAGATTTAACTGGAACAGCAGCTTCTCCAGTTATAGCAAACAATGCAATTACTACTTCAAAAATACTAGATGCCAATGTTACTGACGCAAAAATTGTAACGGTTTCAGGTTCAAAAGTGACAGGAAACATAACTGGTTCCGCAGCGAGTGTAACAGGTGTAGTTCCTGTATCTAATGGTGGAACAGGACAAACTACGATCCCGGCTGTGAAAAGTATATTGGGATTATCAGGGACAAAAGTAGCAATTGGTGCTGATGCAGGTTTAACAAGTCAAGGTAATGATGCCATTGCTATCGGATATAATGCGGGAGTTACTAATCAGGGCGCTTCCTCAATTGCTATTGGATATTTAGCAGGAGGTACAGCTACACAAGGAAATTCATCAATTGCCATTGGACCAATTTCTGGTGGCGGGGGTAATCAATCAGTGGCTATAGGACTTGCGGCTTGGACTGGCGCAAATAACGCAACTGCAGTAGGAACTTTAGCTGCTGCTGGTCATGTAAATTCTTCAGCTATAGGTTATCAGGCAGTTACAACTTCTCCTAACACCATTCAACTGGGGGCTGACGGAGTAACTGTTCAAGGATCTACTGCAATCACAAACGTAAGAACTAGTGGTACTTTAACAGCTGGTGCTGTAACGTATCCAAATACACACGGTTCAAGTGGACAAGTTTTATCCACAACAGGAAATGGAACATTAACATGGGTTGCACCAACTGCGAGTAGTTTGTCTGGAACAGTGGCAGTAGTAAACGGTGGTACAGGAGCAACAACAGCAACTGGAGCGTTAACAAATCTTGGTGCAGCACCAATCGCTTCACCAACATTTACAGGAACTGTAACCGCTCCTATATATGCTTCTACTCCACAAGCGTTAACTGATGCAGCAACAATTGATTGGAATCCAACTAATGGATTAAACGCAAGTGTTACTTTAGGTGGAAACAGAACTTTAAGTTTTTCAGCTACACCAGCAGTAGGTTCTTATGGAACATTAGTTGTAACTCAAGATGCCACAGGGGGAAGAACAATAACTTTACCATCTACATCAAACAAAGTATTAGGTTCAAGTTCAACTACTACTATTGCATTATCTTCAGCTGCGAATGCAAAAGATATTTTGAATTTTTATTATGATGGAACCAATTGTTATTGGAATATTGGACAAGGATACGGAACCGCAACACCAGCAGTGATAACAAACTTGGCTTCAGGAGTTTCTGGAACTTTACCTGTAGCAAATGGAGGTTCAGGCGCAGCAACTCTTACAGGATATATCAAAGGAAATGGTACATCTGCTATGACAGCGAATGCAAGTATTCCAGTAGCTGATGTGACGGGTGCAGCACCAATCGCTTCACCAACGTTTACAGGAACTCCAATAGCTCCAACAGCAAATGCAGGAACAAATACAACTCAAATAGCAACCACAGAATTCGTAACAGGTGCAGTTGCATCCGCAACGATTACAGATGCAACCACAATAGCAAAAGGTAAACTCCAACTAGCAGGTGATTTAGCTGGAACAGCAGATGCTCCAACAGTTCCTGGATTAGCATTGAAGGCACCTATAGCCTCTCCTACTTTTACAGGGACAGTAACTGCTCCTATCTATGCTTCTACTCCACAGTCATTAACTGATACAGCAACAATTGCTTGGAATCCTCTAAATGGATTGAACGCAAGTGTTACTTTGGGAGGAAACAGAACTTTAAGTTTTTCATCTATGCCAGCAATTGGTTCTTATGGAACATTAGTTGTAACTCAAGATGCCACAGGGGGCAGAACAATTACATTACCTTCTACTTCAAATAAAGTACTTGGTTCAACTTCTACTACTACTATTGCATTATCTTCAGCTGCGAATGCAAAAGATATTTTAAATTTTTATTATGATGGAACCAATTGTTATTGGAATATTGGACAAGGTTATGGTACAGCAGCAACAACAAATGTTGGGTCAAGTGTTTCTGGAACTTTACCTGTAGCAAATGGAGGTTCAGGCGCAGCAACTCTTACAGGATATATCAAAGGAAATGGCACATCTGCTATGACAGCAAATGCAAATATTCCAGTGGCTGATGTTACGGGTGCAGCACCAATCGCTTCGCCAACGTTTACAGGAACACCAATAGCTCCAACAGCAACTGCAGGAACAAATACAACTCAAATAGCAACCACAGAATTCGTAACAGGTGCAGTTGCATCGGCAACGATTACAGATGCAACCACAATAGCAAAAGGTAAACTCCAATTAGCAGGTGATTTAGCTGGAACAGCAGATGCACCAACAGTTCCTGGATTAGCATTAAAAGCACCAATCGCTTCTCCTACTTTTACAGGAACAGTAACAGCGCCTATATTTGCTTCTACTCCACAAGCGTTAACTGATGCAGCTACTATTTCTTGGAATCCTGCCAATGGATTAAACGCAAGTGTTACTTTAGGAGGAAACAGAACTTTAAGTTTTTCATCTATGCCAATAATTGGTTCTTATGGAACATTAGTTGTAACTCAAGATGCCACAGGGGGCAGAACAATTACATTACCTTCTACTTCAAATAAAGTACTTGGTTCAACTTCTACTACTACAATCACGTTATCTTCAGCTGCGAATGCAAAAGATATTTTGAATTTTTATTATGATGGAACCAATTGTTATTGGAATATTGGACAAGGATACGGAACGGCAACACCAGCAGTGATAACAAACTTGGCTTCAGGAGTTTCTGGAACTTTACCAGTGGCAAATGGAGGTTCAGGCGCAGCAACTCTTACAGGATATATCAAAGGAAATGGTACATCTGCTATGACAGCAAATGCAAGTATTCCAGTAGCTGATGTGACGGGTGCAGCACCGCTTGCCTCTCCAACATTTACAGGAACTCCAGTAGCTCCAACTGCATCAGCAGGAACAAATACAACCCAAGTGGCAACGACAGAATTTGTGACAGGTGCAGTTGCATCCGCAACGATTACAGATGCAACCACAATAGCAAAAGGTAAACTTCAATTAGCAGGTGATTTAGCTGGAACAGCAGATGCACCAACAGTTCCTGGATTAGCATTGAAGGCACCTATAGCCTCTCCTACATTTACAGGGACAGTAACTGCTCCTATCTATGCTTCTACTCCACAAGCGTTAACTGATGCAGCAACAATTGATTGGAATCCAACTAATGGATTGAACGCAAGTGTTACTTTAGGAGGAAACAGAACCTTAAGTTTTTCATCTATGCCAATAATTGGTTCTTATGGAACATTAGTTGTAACTCAAGATGCCACAGGGGGCAGAACAATTACATTACCTTCTACTTCAAATAAAGTACTTGGTTCAACTTCTACTACTACAATCACGTTATCTTCAGCTGCGAATGCAAAAGATATTCTGAATTTTTATTACGATGGCACCAATTGTTATTGGAATATTGGACAAGGATATGGAACAGCAGCAACAGTTGCCTCTACAAATTTGGCCTCTAGCGTTTCAGGAACTTTAGCTGTTGCAAATGGAGGAACCGGATCAACAACAAAAACTACTGCATTTGATGCTTTATCTCCAATGACAACTTCTGGAGATATTATTTATGGTGGAGCAAATGGTACTGGAACCAGATTAAGTAAGGGAAGTAATGGTTCTTTATTGACAATGGAAAATGACCTACCAACTTGGAATACGTCCATTAAAGCAACAGCAGGTTCTACATACAATGCTCCTGTAGGTTTCTCTTTCATTGGGGGTGATTGGGCAAGAAATACAGGAATGTTTAGTGATAACCCTGATGCAGGTGGATCAGCTACATTGAAATTCCGCATTGCAACATCAAATTCAAATGCTTTTTCTTATTTAGAAATTAATCCTTCAAAAGTGTCTGTGTTACCCACTACAGCATCAACTAGTAAAACAACAGGAGCTTTAACAGTTGCTGGAGGTTTAGGAGTGGATGGGAACATTTATACCAATAATTTAAATGCAAGCGGAACAGTAACTGCAGGTTCAGTTACCTATCCAAATACCCACAATTCAATTGCGGGTCAAGTATTAACTACAAACGCGACTGGAATAGCTACTTGGGCAAGCGCTGCTCTACCCTCAAAACTAGAAGGCACAGGTTTCACGGGTGGTTTATTAGTCGGACATCAAACAACTGGTAATATAACTGGAGCTGGGGCGTTTCAAAATACTGGAGTTGGTATTGGCGCTTTGCAAGCTGTTTCTAATTCTGCTATTGCTAATACTGCAACAGGATACGAATCGTTACAAAGTTTAACTAGCGGACAATTTAATACCGCAATGGGCTATAGAGCTTTAAAGAATGTTACTACATCACTGGATAATACAGCATTTGGTTCACAGTCCTTAATGTTGAATACTGGAGCTGCCAATACTGCAATAGGTAATCTTTCATTGCAAACTAACACAACTGGTAACAATAATACTGCAATAGGTGCAAGTGCTGATGTTTCTTCTGTTAATTTAACAAATGCAACTGCGATAGGTTTTAACGCTAAAGTAGCAACAAGTAATACCATCCAATTAGGAAATGCAAATGTTACCAATGTACAAACAAGTGGAACCTTAACTGCAGGTTCAGTTACTTATCCTAATACACACGGTACAGCTAACCAAGTGTTAAGTTCAAATGGAAGTGGAACTTTAGCTTGGGTAACTCCTGTTTCTTCTGCTGCATCCTTAACTGGTACTTTAGCAGTAGCAAACGGAGGTACTGGAGCAACCACATTAACTGGCTATATGAAAGGTAATGGTGCATCTGCAATGACAGCAAGTTCAACTATACCAGTTAGCGATGTATCTGGTGCGGCACCTATAGCGTCTCCTGCCCTAACAGGGACACCGACGGCTCCAACAGCAACATCTGGAACAAATACGACACAATTAGCTACCACTGCATTTGTAACTTCAGCAATTTCTACATCTGGTCTTCCATCTCAAAGTGGAAATAACGGGAAATTCTTAACGACTAATGGTAGTTCAGCATCTTGGGCTTCGTCTGCTGGTGTGCCTTATTCTGGGGCTTCAGGAGCAGTTAATTTAGGAGATTATAATTTAACAGTTAGAGGAATTAAAATAGGTACTTCAGGAACTGATAACTTTGCCTTACAAAATAATATGGTTATAGGAAAAGATGCGCTTGTCAATACTACAAATGGATACAACAATATGGCCATTGGGAATGGGACATTATATTCAAACGTTGGTGGATATAATAATCTTGCCATTGGAAATGAATCACAATATAATAATTTATGGGGGTGGGGCAATGTATCTTTAGGTATTGCAACATTAAACCAGAATGTAATAGGAAATTTCAACACAGCTGTTGGACATGGAGCGGGATATTTTTTAACGTCAAGCTACAATACAGCATTTGGACACAATGCGCTAGATGGTCAAGCTGACGGAGGAGGAAATACTGGTGTTGGAGTTAATGCGGGAGGCGTTCCTTGGAATCAACGAACCTATAACAGTACCTTTTTAGGATACAATGCAAAGGCGCAAAGTGGTCTTGATAATGTCATCGTAATCGGTTACAACGCCTATACCAATGAGCATCATACTATTCAATTAGGAGACAGTAGAATCGTAAAATTAAAAACTAGTGGAACGATTTGGTCGAATGGATCACAATTGACTTCTGATGCACGTTTAAAAACCAATATTCAGCCGCTACCAAATAGCATAGACCTCATTATGAAATTGAATCCGGTTCACTATACTAAGAAAAATTCAATCGAATCAACCGATTACGCGAAAACGGAAAATGGATTTATAGCACAGGAATTACAAAAAGTATTGCCTTATTTAGTTATTGAGGGTACTGACAAGGATAAAATTCTATCAGTAGATTACAATTCTATTATTCCTGTTTTAACAAAAGGAATTCAAGAACAACAATTACTAATTAAAGCACAGCAAAAGCAAATTGACGAAATGAGATTAATGCTTGATAAATTAATAAAAGATAAAAAATAATGAAAAAACTCATCACCTTATTATTCGTTTTCTCTGCATTTACTTCCAATGCACAACGTACCATGTTTACTAGTCAAAATAATTACGTGGCGCCACCCTCTCCACCTGTTTTAGTAACCACAGCTGTAACAGCTATAACTGGCACAACTGCTACAAGTGGAGGAACTATTACTGCTGATGGAGGCGCAACGGTAACCTCAAGAGGTTTAGTTTGGGGTACAAGTCCTGGAGCTTCAACGTTTAGTTCAACTTCTGGAGCTGGTATTGGTACTTTTTCAACAAATTTAACTGGGTTAAATATTTCAACTACCTATTATGTAAGAGCATTTGCTACCAATAGTGTGGCAACTGTTTATGGAGCTGAAGTATCTTTTACTACTATAACGCCTCCACCTCCAGCTGCTGGAGATAGTTATGGTGGCGGTAAAATATTTTACATTTTTCAACCAGGTGATCCGGGTTATGTGGCTGGGCAATACCATGGATTAATAGCAGCCACTTCAGATACTCAAGGATATCGCGTTTTTGGCTGCAGGGGGTGGCCTGCAGGAACTAGTACAGCACTTGGAACAGGAGCTGCAAATACTACAACCTTACTAGGTTGTAGTGATACTTTTTTTGCAGCAAAATTGGCGAGAGCGGTAAGAGATGGAGGATATACTGACTGGTATCTACCGAGTAAAGACGAGCTAAATAAATTGTATTTGAACAGAAATTTAGTGGGTAATTTTATTGATGATAAATATTGGTCTTCAAGTGAGTGGAGCCCTTGGAATGATGCGTATGCATGGTATCAAAGTTTTAGTAATGGTAGTCAGAATGGGGATGATAAGAATGCCCAAAAGGGTATTAGAGCAATTAGAACATTTTAAGCAATTATGAAAAAAATTATCACGATATTATTCGTTTTCTCTGCATTTACTTCCAATGCACAGCGCACCATGTTTACTAGTCAAAATAACTATGTGGCGCCACCCTCTCCTCCTGTTTTAGTAACCACAGCAGTAACAGCTATAACTGGAACTACTGCTACAAGTGGTGGAACTATTACTTCTGATGGAGGTGCAACTGTAACCTCAAGAGGTTTAGTTTGGGGCACAAGTCCCGGAGCTTCAACGTTTAATTCAACGTCTGGAGCTGGTATTGGTACTTTTTCAACAAATTTAACAGGGTTGAATATTTCAACTACCTATTATGTAAGAGCATTTGCTACCAATAATGTGGCAACTGTTTATGGATCAGAAGTGTCTTTTACTACTATTACGCCACCTCCCCCAGCCGCTGGAGATATTTATGGTGGCGGTAAAATATTTTACATTTTTCAACCAGGAGATCCTGGTTATGTGGCTGGGCAATACCATGGATTAATTGCAGCCACTTCAGATACTCAAGGTTATCGCGTTTTTGGCTGTAGGGGTTGGCCAGCTGGAACTAGTACAGCTCTTGGAACAGGAGCTGCAAATACTACAACCTTACTAGGATGTAGCGAGAATAATTTTGCAGCAAAATTGGCCAGAGCGGTAAGAGATGGAGGATATTCTGATTGGTACCTACCGAGTAAAGATGAGCTGAATAAGTTGTATATAAATAAAAATATAGTAGGTAATTTTATTGAAACACATTATTGGTCTTCAAGTGAGAGTGACTCGAATTATGCTATTTTTCAAAATTTCGGAACTGGTGCTCAAAGTAATAGTGATAAGAATGGACAAAAGGGTATTAGAGCCATTAGAACATTTTAAGCAATTATGAAAAAAATTACCACGATATTATTCATCTTCTCTGCATTTATTGTTAATGCGCAGCGCACGATGTTTACTGGTCAAAATAATATATACAGATTTACTTGTTGATGTAACACTATCAATAGCAAACATAAACTGTGTTTAAAAGAAGATTTTTAGCCTCAAAAGTTCGAAGACAAATCTTCTATCTCCACTAAAAAAAGACCTCATATTTTCATAAGAGGTCTTTTAGTTTTTAAATAAATTCAGACTATTAATTGTCTGCAAAAAGTTTACAGATGTAAGTTAAACCAAAAATTAATTCTTTATAAATTTCACAGGAGTGCCTCCATCAATTTTTAAGAAATACATACCGGTTTTCAATGTAGCAATTGAAATTTCGGAAGTAGTAGCTGCTATAACTTGTGTGCAAACCGTTCTTCCCAATTCATCAATAATTTGATACGCTTTTCCAATGTTTTGTGCATCAACTTCTAATTGAAGCATACTTGTTGCCGGGTTTGGAAATACGAATGCTTTTGAAGCAGAAAAATCATTAGATCCTAATGGGCTTTGGAACAATATTGCCACTTCATTAGGTGTTAACGCTCGATTCCAAATACCAATGTCATCTAAACTTCCGGTAAAATAATCTCCTGAAACCCCGCGACCAATCCAAAAAGGAAGAACGGCTTGGGCTACATTTGTATGCGTGTTGGTGGTAGTTCCCTGTAAAACACCATTCCTGTAAAACGTCATCGTATTTCCTGAATAAACACCTACATAATGTTCCCATTGATTGAGTACAAAATTTGTTGTAGCATTGGTCCAAAACCAAGCAGACTGCTGTTTATTGGTCCCGAAAATAGCCTTTGTTGCATCAGATTGAACAAGCCAAATAAAATTCGAACTTGTCGTGTTTCCACTCATAATAGCAACACCCACATTATTATTTGTTTTTTTAATCCAAATAGATACTGAAAAACTTCCGGTCTGCGTAAAGGTGTGTCCGAAACTTGTTCGCGTTAAATAACTCGAAGTACCGTTAAAAGAATATGCTGAATTTGAATTTCCAAATCGATCAGATGTAGGAGTTAAATTAAAAGCTGTTAATGTGTTTGCACTACTTGACGCATCTGTTGCATCAGTCATACCCCACCAAGCAAGTAAGCCTGAGGTAGGAACATAAGCAGGCGGTTGTGCAGAAACAATATAAGCACAAAAACAAAAGAATATTGTAAAGTAGTTTTTTAAGTTCATAAACAGTTGGTTTTAAAGTTATTATATACAAACTTAGTGAATTTAAAAATCTATTCATAAAATATATTAGATTCTTTAATTATTTTGTTAAAAAAATTAGGATTAAAAGTTTGATACAACTACTCTTTTCTTTCACTCTAACCAAAAGACCTCTTATAAAAATAAGAGGTCTTTTTTTTGTAATCAAAAAATCATAACCAGAGTATGAAATTTATATTGTTTTAAAATTCATAATAATTTCTTCAATATCCTCTTTTATAAATTCCCAGTATTTGCCTTTGAAACAAACAGGATTGAATTCATCATCTGCTAAGCTAAAATCAGTAAAATTTTGAATAATCAAATCAATGTCGTGTGTATATGGATATCGTTGTTCGTGTAAATCTAACATTTGAGTTAAACTATACTTTTCAAATAGTTCGTGTTAATCCCAAAAATCTTTTTTTCTACCACCCCTTTGAACTACATCTAATTTCATGGCAATGATTTCCTCTATTGTAGCCATTCGAATAGTATCTTCTAAATAAATAGGTTGAATAAATTTGTCAGTATAAAAAATATCCAACTTTAATGCATTGTCTTTATCCTCCCCTATTAAATACGATTTCCCAATTCCAGGAATTATATTAGAAAGATGGTCAACATATTTATAATTGGCTTCTAAATACTTCTCAATGGCATCAAAATCTATTTCACCATAATCAACATCGCTAAAAAGATCTATATCTATAGATTCCCTGTGTCCAATTTGTAAACTCAATGATGTTCCGCCAACGAGTCTAAAGTTTTCAAACGCTTTAGCTGCCATCAATTGAACCAATCCTTCTTTTAATAAATCGTTTACAGTTTTGTAGTAAAGCATTAGTACTATTTATTTTTATAAATCGTATATGGTTTTCCGCTTGATGCATTAAGCGCAGTTTCTATTTTCTCCGAACCATAAAAATGAATTAACTCTTGTTTTTCAATTTCATTTCCTCGTTCAAAAATTCTTCGAATAACTGCTTTATAATGCTTATCCCAATCAATCATAGCGATATCGGTGTCCCAAAATAATGACTTTCGAATTAAAGCTAAATCAGGAGTATTATCCACTCTTTTATGCTTTTCCTCATTAATATCAAAGTAGGTTTGAAGTATTGCTAAAGTTCCTTCTTCTAATCCAAGTTTCTCTTCAATTTTAAGTGCTAAAGCTGTGTTCAACTTGCGTTTACCTTTGGTAATTGCATTAAGTGTTTGTGGATGTTCCCCAATAGATAAGGCAAATGGTCTCTTGTGGAGCGATCTTTTTCTAAATTCTCGTTCCAAAATAAATCCCGGGTGTATTCCTTTATATTTTTTTAAATAGCTATTGATATTGCAAATGTAAACAAATTTGTTTACATATTTTTAATTCTTTTGATAAATTAAGAAAACGATAAAAAAATAAACATAAGAAAAACTCTCTACTTTTGAAGAGGATTTTAGTCTCAAAAGTTCGAATACAAATCTTCTATCTCCACAATAACCCCATTTTTGGGGTTATTTTTTTTTATACTCTAATTATCAAAGCATCATTATTTAAAATAGCTTTTTGATTTCCTATATTTGCATAAATTTTTAAATCATGCAACACATAATCGATCGCTTTATAAGCTACGTAACTATAGATACAGAATCGGATGCGAGTTCAAATACCACTCCAAGCACCAAAAAACAATTAGACCTAGCCAATCTTTTGGTAAAAGAACTGAAACAAATAGGCCTAACCGAAGTAACCATTGACAAAAATGGATATGTAATGGCTACGCTTGAAAGCAATGTAAAACATGAAGTGCCTACCATTGGTTTTATTTCACATTATGATACTACGCCCGATTTTACTGGTGCCAATGTAAAACCTCAAATTATAACCAACTATGATGGTGGCGACATCATTTTGAATAAAAAACAAAACATCGTTTTATCACCTGCCTATTTCAAAGATTTATTGCAATACAAAGGACAGACTTTAATTACAACCGACGGAACTACCCTACTTGGTGCCGATGATAAAGCCGGAATTACCGAAATCGTATCGGCGATGGAATACCTGATACAACATCCTGAAATCAAGCACGGAAAAATTCGCGTTGGATTTACACCTGATGAAGAAATTGGAAGGGGCGCACATAAATTTGATGTAGAACAGTTTGGTTGCGAATGGGCTTATACCATGGATGGCAGCCAAATAGGCGAACTAGAATATGAAAACTTCAATGCTGCTGGAGCTAAAATTACCTTCAAAGGAAAAAGTGTGCATCCGGGATATGCAAAAGGAAAAATGATCAACTCCATGCTTTTGGCCAACCAATTCATTTCAAAATTACCTAAAAACGAAATTCC
>NZ_JBIIWV010000026.1:0-18596 GCF_044338735.1 Flavobacterium sp.
GTAGCGCCAGAAACATTACTTAACAAATTAATGTTGGTTGTGCCACCCGAACAAAAACTCTGAGTAATAACACTTGGAATAACTGTTGGAAGTGGATGTACTACAATAGTCATCGTGGTAGTTAAAGCACATTGACCTGCGTTTGGTGTGAATTCATAAGTAACATCATTAGCCGTACTTGAAATCAAATTCCAAACACCAACTATTGGTGGCGTATTTGTAGAACTGGTGGGTATGTTAATCGTTGCCCCTTGACAAACTGGATTTACTTGAGCGAAAATTGGTAAGATCGGAGTAATTGCATTAATACTGAATGATGCTGAAGACAGGGAAATACAACCACCAATTCCTGAAGTAACTGTATAGTTTGTTCCAAAAGTCATCCCAGAGATTGATCCAGTTGAATTTACAGTTGGACCAGAAGGAGTAAATATATAAGTGCTTGTGGCAATATAATTTGTTATTGTAGCAGTTGCATTTACAAAGCAAGTTGGTGGTGTTGTTATTATTGTTGGAGCGGCTGGTTGCGCACCTATATTGTTCCAGGTACAAGTGGCGGTATTGAAAACAAAATTATCCCAGCAATTCACTTGAGCTGGTTGAGCCGGTTGTGTACCCGAATTATTCCATAAACAAGTTGTAGCATTGAACACAAAGTTATCCCAACAATTCACTTGAGCGGGAGGAGCTGGTTGCGAACCTGTATTATTCCAAACACAAGTTGTAGCATTGAATACAAAATTATCCCAACAATTCACTTGAGCAGGTTGAGCAGGTTGAGTACCCGTATTATTCCAAACACAAGTTGTAGCATTGAATACAAAATTATCCCAACAATTCACTTGAGCAGGTTGAGCAGGTTGAGTACCCGTATTATTCCAAACACAAGTTGTAGCATTGAACACAAAGTTATCCCAACAATTCACTTGAGCCGGTTGAGCCGGTTGAGTACCCGTATTATTCCAAACACAAGTTGTAGCATTGAACACAAAATTATCCCAGCAATTAACTTGAGCGGGTTGAGCGGGTTGTGTACCGGTATTATTCCATAAACAAGTTGTAGCATTGAATACAAAATTATCCCAACAATTCACTTGAGTCGGTTGAGCCGGTTGCGAACCCGTATTATTCCAAATACAAGTTGTAGCATTGAACACAAAATTATCCCAGCAATTTATTGGAGTAGGTTGAGTAGGTTGAATTATAGTAAGCTGAACATTTAAAACGCTTGAATAGCAACCAGAAATTAATTCATGAGCTGTTACATTATAATTTCCAGCAGGTAAACCTGTAAAAAGTACATTTGATTGATAATTTGTTCCGTTAATACTATATTCAAAAGAATTGGTTTGATAAAGATAAGTTCCTATATTTGAATAATCTTGCGGATCTATAGCATTCCAATCGGCAGGATTCCAAATTAAACTTGGATGCGGTGCAGTTACTAATCTTCTGTAAACATATCCATCAGCATTATTTGGAGTAAAATCATTACCGTCAGTTCTTCCCCATAAATCGATTTCAGTATTAGTGTTTGAAGTAAGTCTAATATTGTCGTTTGTATTTATACCTGAGCAAGTTGAAACTACTAAATCGGGAATAACACCACCTTCATTTGTTGAACTTCCAATAGCTATTACATATACATCATTATTTAATAAAATACCAGATAATGGGAAATCACAAGAAGTAAATGTATTTCCGTTATTATATATTTTTATTTTATAATTTGCTAAATTTTTAGAAACTCCGGTTCCGTTATATATTTCAATGTACGTTAAAGCCCCTAAATCATGATCGGAAACTTCTGAAATAAATAAATCTGTTGGAATTGGTAAGCTTGAGTTGTTTAAAGGACTTAAAATTTTTATTTTTCCATTACTTGTTCCGCAATTTGGTTGCGTTATTTCTACTGTAGGAGTTGGAATTACGTGAGGTAATAGATTAAAACCAATACTTTTTGTTTGACCACAATAATCTGTATAGGAACAATTTACAGATTCATTAGTAGTAATAGTATAATTTGCACTATTTGTTGTAGAAGAATTATTTGACCAAACATAATTTGAGCCTAAAACTGGTGCTGATAATGAAGCTGTCTCACCAATACAGGCCTCAATTGAAGAACTAATTGTTGGAAACCGTACCTGTTGTAAATTTGATAATCCTCCCGTAGAACCTGATATGGACCAAAAAACGGTATTATTTCCCAAAAAAGTGTTTGCTATATGGTTTGCAGTAGTAGACGTAGCTCTCAATATATCATTAACATACACTTCTATTTTTTGTTGGGTAGCACTTGTATAAATCCATTTTATTCTAATAGGAATGAACGTATTGTCTTCTACATTTCCACAATTATTAAGCATGCAAACTGGTGCGGTTTGACCTTGAATTATTAGGTTTGAAAGGGTTGTAAAACCACTTTTATAAATGCCTATGTGGTCTTGAGGTATATCGCCAAATGATGTGCCATTATCATAGGTGTCAAATTCTACAACCAAAAGATTATTAACTGCTGGAAGACCAAGACCTCCACCACTAGTTAATCCAGGACTGCATAAATTGGATAAAAAAAAGGTCATTCCATCTGCTCCGTTTCCATCAAGTGCGCCAAAATTCATATCGAAATTTAATTCAAATGAAGCAGATAAATCTAATGGAAAGTAATTAGTTATTAAACCAGAAGTTGCATTTGAATTTGGAGTAATTCTATAGGTTACAGGATTATTACTAGATAATTGAGCAGTTCCTTGTGTAGAAAAATATTGAGAATATCCATTTGTAATTATAAATAATAATAAAAATGTGAGCGCATGTTTGTACATATCTACTTTTTAACTTAAATATTTAACTTAAACTTTTTACTTATAAATAATTATAATATCCTGCAAATTAAAGTATTATTAATTAACTAAGCTAAATCTCATTACTATAAAATTCATTTATTAAAAAAATAGATGTATCAATTAAAATAGCTTTCAATCTTTTTTTTAGGAATATATGTAATATGTGGTAAAAAGTATCTCTGTAACTTATTTAGGAGGATATTGTTCTAAAATTTTTGATACAAATTCTTTAATTCTTGCATCTTTTTTTTCAGTGTTTTTTGTGAGATAACCACTGCCTTCTCCTTGCCAAACCAATTCTTTAGTTTTAGCATCTATAATATCAATAAACAAAGTGCCTTCAGGGGTAGTTATTACATTTGAATATCCCATTCCCCAGTATGGATTCCAGCCCCATCCAAAGCCATAGTTTTGATAAACATCTACGCGCTCTCTTTCTTTTGTGAAAATACTTATTAATACATCTGGATTTTCTGATTTTGATAGTCCTTTTGTAGGCATTATTTCGTCAATAGCATTAAGAATTCGTTTTTTATCTAAATCTGAAATTTCGGCTTTATCTATTCCACTTTTCAAATAAGCGTATGACTTAAAATTGGTGAAACTAACTTTTTTATCATAATCTGCATTTACTCTTACCGAACTACATGATGATAAAGTAATTAAAATAATTAGCGAAAGTAATTTTAATGTTTTCATACAAATTAATTTTAGGGTTAAAGATTCTGTTAATTTTAATTAAATAATGAATCATCAACTAAATTAGGTAAAGTTACTCGTAATAAAGGTTGCGTTTCCATTGCGCGTTTTATAGCAAATATTGCCCCTTCATTTCTAGCCCAATTTCTTCTCGATATTCCATTGTTTACATCCCAAAACAACATCATTTCCAAACGTTTAGATGCTTCTTTAGTTCCATCAAGAAGCATGCCAAAACCACCGTTTATGACTTCGCCCCAGCCAACACCGCCGCCATTATGAATAGATACCCAAGTGGCACCTCGAAAACTATCGCCAATTACATTTTGTATAGCCATATCGGCTGTAAATCGGGAACCGTCATAAATATTTGATGTTTCTCTGTATGGCGAATCTGTACCAGAAACATCATGATGGTCTCTACCTAAAATTACCATACCAATTTTTCCACGAGCTATTGCTTGATTAAAAGCTTTTGCAATTTTAATTCGTCCTTCTGCATCGGCATATAATATTCTGGCTTGCGATCCTACCACTAATTTATTTTCTTGTGCGCCTTTAATCCACTGAATATTGTCTGCCATTTGTTGCTGAATTTCTTCTGGAGAAGTTTTCATCATTTCTTCTAAAACAGCACATGCAATTGCATCAGTTTTAGCTAAATCTTCAGGATTTCCTGAGGCACAAACCCATCGAAATGGTCCAAAACCGTAATCAAAACACATCGGACCCATAATGTCTTGTACGTAACTATTGTATTTAAAATCGATATGATTTTCTGCAAAAACATCAGCACCTGCTCTTGAAGCTTCTAGTAAAAAAGCGTTTCCATAGTCAAAGAAATAGGTACCTTTATCCGTATGTTTATTAATTGCCATTGCATGACGACGCAATGTTTTTTGTACTTCTTCTTTAAATTGATTTGGATTATTTGCCATCATTTCATTAGACTCGTCAAATGTAAATCCAATAGGGTAGTAGCCACCTGCCCAAGGATTGTGAAGTGACGTTTGGTCAGAACCTAAATCGATATGTACATTTTCTGCATCAAATCGTTCCCAAACATCTACCACATTTCCTAAATAAGCAATAGAAACTACTTCATTGGTTTCCATTGCTTTTCTAACTCTCGCTACTAAAAGTGTAATGTCTTCAATTACTTCGTTTATCCATCCTTGAGAATGACGAATGTTTGTAATTTTAGGGTTGACTTCCGCACAAACGGTAACACAACCCGCTATATTTCCTGCTTTTGGCTGTGCGCCAGACATTCCGCCTAATCCTGAGGTAACAAATAAACCTCCTTTTGGTGATTTTTTTATTTTTCGAAAACCGTTTAAAACGGTAATTGTAGTTCCATGAACAATACCTTGAGGTCCAATATACATATAACTTCCTGCAGTCATTTGACCATATTGCGACACGCCTAACGCATTCATTTTTTCCCAATCATCTGGTTTAGAGTAATTTGGAATAACCATTCCGTTGGTAACTACAACTCTTGGCGCTTCTTTATGTGAAGGAAATAATCCCATCGGATGACCAGAATACATAGATAACGTTTGTTCGTCTGTCATTTCAGACAAATATTTCATGGTAAGTAAATACTGTGCCCAATTTTGAAAAACAGCACCATTTCCTCCATAAGTAATTAATTCATGAGGATGTTGTGCTACTGCATAATCTAAATTATTTTGTATCATCAACATAATGGCTTTTGCCTGCTCAGAATTTCCTGGATATTCAGAAATAGGTCTAGCTTTCATTTCGTAATCAGGACGAAATCGATACATATAAATTCGGCCATATTGTTCTAATTCGGCTCTAAATTCAGGAAGCAAAGTTGCATGATGTTTGGCATCAAAATAGCGTAAAGCGTTTTTTAAAGCTAATTTTCTTTCTTCTGTTGAAAGAATTTCTTTTCGCTTAGGCGCATGATTTATGGTTGTATCATAAGCTTTTGGTTGCGGCAACACCGCTGGAATACCTTCTGCTATTTGTTCTTGAAATGTCATTTTTGATGTATTATTGTATGTTGTATGTTGTAATTTTTTACTGTAAACTGCGACTGAATTCTGATTACTTTTTCAAAGTTCCTGTTTTTTTATCAAAGCCATAGGGACAATGTCGGCAACCACTTTTACAGCAATAGCCACGTTTTAAATGGTATTTTTCAGTAAAACATTTATATCCTTCAGGAGTGTAATAAAAATCTTCTCCTTCTTTTAAATTATTTGGATCTATTTTATTGTTCATAGCTACAAATTTAGGAACTTTGCATCAAATGATTGTATTAGTTTTTAAATATTTACATGACGAAACAATTATTTTTATTTATGAAATCAAGTAATCAAAAAATACCGATTCATTTTCCTAATGGAATTGAACTTTTTATAAAAAGAGATGATTTGTTGCATCCCATAATTTCTGGGAATAAATTTAGAAAATTAAAATATAATTTAGCCGAAGCAAAACGATTAGGATATAAAAAATTGCTCACTTTTGGCGGGGCTTTTTCAAATCATATTGTTGCTGTTGCCGGTGCTGGAAAAGAATTTGGTTTTGAAACTATTGGAGTGATTAGAGGTGAAGAATTATTTGATAAAATTGGAGAAAATCCTTCATTACAATTTGCTCATGAAAGCGGAATGCAATTTCATTTTACAGATCGAAAAATCTATCGTGATAAAACTTCACCTGAATTTTTATCGAAATTAGAACAGATGTTTGGCTCGTTTTACCTCATTCCAGAGGGAGGAACTAATGATTTGGCAATAAAAGGTTGCAAAGAAATATTGACCTCTGAAGATAAAAATGAATTTTCACACATTTGTTGTGCCGTTGGAACTGCTGGAACAATTTCTGGAATTATTAACTCTTCAAGTGAAAATCAACAAATTATTGGATTTTCTTCGTTAAAAGGTGATTTTTTATCTGAGGTAATTTGTAATTTTGTGCAGAAAAAAAATTGGTACGTAAATTGTACCTATCATTTTGGAGGATATGGAAAAGTTTCAGAGGAACTAATAGATTTTTTAAATGGTTTTTATCAAGAGACTAAAATTCCATTAGATCCTGTTTACACCGGAAAAATGATTTTTGGTATAATTGATTTAATCCAAAACAATCATTTTCCACCTAATTCAAAAATTTTAGCCATTCATACAGGTGGTTTACAGGGAATTGCAGGAATGAATCACGCTTTAAGTGCAAAAAATAAAAAAACAATACAGTATAATGATTAATAAAATCGGTTTATTTTTAATGATGTTATTGGTGTTGAGTTGTTCTAGTTCAAAGTCTATTATTAGAACTACATCGAGCACCAAAACCAGTACAACAAAAAACAAAAAGAATGTTTCAAAGAGCGAAACTGGAACTTCGAAAACGCAAACTACTTCTGGGAAATCACCCAATGGTGCTGAAATTCAATTAGAAGCAACTTCAAATGTAAAAACCTATGAAGAGGAAATTAAGCTATATGTTGCCAGTTTTCATGAGATTGCAAAAAATAGCATGAAAACACACGGTATTCCAGCGAGTATAATTTTAGCGCAAGGAATTTTAGAATCGGGAGCTGGAAAAGGCAAATTAGCACAATCTGCTAACAATCATTTCGGGATTAAATGCCACAAAGGTTGGACAGGCGATAGCGTAAAACACGATGACGATGCCGAACAAGAGTGTTTTAGAAAATATGCGCAACCCTCAGAATCATATAAAGATCATTCCTTATTTTTAACTTCACGAAGCAGGTATGCCACTTTGTTTAAATTGGACAAAGGCGATTATCAATCTTGGGCTAAAGGATTAAAAGCTGCGGGTTATGCTACAGATGTAAAATATCCCGATAAGTTAATTGGATTAATTGAGCGTTTTGAACTGTATAAGTATGATAATGAAGTGTTGAACCGAAATTATATTACCGTAAAAAATGATCCGTTAATTGAGAATTCTGAAGGTTATTACACCATTCAACAAGGCGATACTCTGTATTCGTTGTCAAAAAAATTCAATCTAACAGTAGAAGATTTAAAACAGAAGAATAATCTTATAGATACTACAATTTCTATAGGTCAAAAAATAAAAATTCAGTAATGTTATACAAAAGAAGTAGCGAGTTATTTGTTGAAGCAAATAAAGTAATTCCGGGTGGCGTAAATTCTCCTGTGAGAGCATTTAAAGGAGTTGGAGGAACGCCTATTTTTGTAAAAGAAGCAAAAGGCGCCTACTTATATGATGAAGATGGAAATAGGTTGATCGATTATATTAATTCTTGGGGCCCAATGATTTTAGGTCATGCCTATGAACCTGTTGTTAATGCAGTTATTGAAAAGGCAAAAAAAGGAACTTCCTTTGGGATGCCTACCGAATTGGAGACTCAAATAGCCAAATTAGCCATTTCAATGGTTCCTAATATTGATAAAATACGATTTGTAAATTCGGGTACAGAAGCTTGTATGAGTGCCATTCGCTTAGCAAGAGGATTTACAAAGCGCGACAAAATAATTAAATTTTCAGGTTGTTATCATGGTCATTCCGACTCTTTTTTAATAGCTGCAGGGAGCGGATTGAGTACTTTTGGTGTGCCAAATAGCCCTGGAGTTACTGCAGGAACAGCAAAAGATACTTTGTTAGCAAATTACAATGATATCGAAAATGTAAAAGCTTTATTTGAATCGAATAAAAATGAAATTGCTGCAATTATTGTTGAACCTGTTGCGGGAAATATGGGGTGTATTCCTCCAAAAAGCGGTTTTTTAGAAGATTTAAGAACTATTTGTTCTGAAAACGGAACCTTGCTTATTTTTGACGAAGTAATGACAGGATTTCGTTTAGCAAAAGGTGGTGTTCAAGAGTTGTACGGAATTAAAGCCGATATCGTTTGTTTTGGAAAAGTGATAGGTGGAGGTTTGCCAGTAGGTGCTTTTGCTGCTCGTTCAGCAATTATGAATTATTTAGCGCCACTTGGCCCAGTATATCAAGCAGGAACCTTATCAGGAAATCCATTAGCTATGGCAGCCGGATTAGAAATGCTTAAAGCAATTAATACGGATATTTCTTTGTTCTCTCGTTTAGAAGAAAAAACAGCCTATTTAGAAATTGGAATTAAAAAAGTATTATCGGAAGCAAATGTAATTCATACAATAAATAGGGTAGGATCTATGATTTCAGTTCATTTTGATGCAAATCCTGTTTATGATTTTGCCACGGCTAAAAATGGCGATAACGAAACATTTAAAAAGTTTTTTCACGGCTTACTAAAGCGCGGTGTGTATATTGCCCCTTCGGCCTATGAAACTTGGTTCATTACTGATGCTTTAACCTATGAAGATTTAGATTTTACAATTAATGCAATTGCAGAAACAGCAAAAGAGTTATAAAAAAAATGTCCCAATTTGGGACATTTTTTAATATAATAAATCGTTAAATAAAACTTTATCTTTTTTAACTTTTGAAAATTGTTCTGTAGTTAAAATGCCTTTTAATTTATCACTAATTGTAAGGGCTACTTCTTCTTTTCTTTCTGGATATTTCAATACAGTTTCGTGTTTGTAAATTAATAAACCATTAATTAAAATTACTATTTCGTTATCTAGTACAATTGACTTTAAAATTAAATTTGTTTCATTTTTTGCTAAAATGTTAGGATCTTTTTTATTTGATTCTTGAGCGGCAACAGCATTTGTAAAGGCAAGAAATAATACAATTATAGCAAATATGTTTTTCATAATTTTTTCTTTAGTATTCAAATCCAAATCTAATTGTTTTTTTTGAAATAACCAAAAAACAAATCAAACTATTCTTCAACTTTAGAACTAGCCTTTCTTTTGTCTTTTCTGTTTTGACTTTTTTTGGTCATTTTTTTTTCTATTTTCTTGATGTTTTTCCCATTTTTGAAATTGTTCTGGTTTTAGAATTTTTTTCATTCGGGCTTTATGTTCAATTTTATCATCAAGCATTTTACTTTTCAGATCAAACTTTTCATCTACAGAAAGTTTTACTCCTTGTTTCTTTTTATCTTTTAGTTCGGCTATTTTAGTCGCTCTTTTTTTGTTTTGTTCAAGTAGAATGGTTTTGAGTTCATTTTGTTGTTTAGTATCTAAATCTAAATCCAAAGTCATTTTTTTGACTTGTAATTCTGTTTGTTGTTGAGGACTCAATTTACTATTTTCTTGTGCAAATGATAGCGATGAAATTACTAAAACGATTGTTACAATTAATTTTTTCATAGGTTCTTTTTATTTAAGGGTTTGATTATAAGACCCATCTTTTTTAAAAAGGTTTAATCTCAAAATAATAATAGTCTTGTAGTATTTTTTATATAAAGCATTTGTATATTTGCAGTGTGAAAAATTTAGTCGTTTTAATCGCTTTTTTTATGCTGGCAAAGCCCGCCATTCCGTTTTTGGAATATGTTATTAATTATGACTATATTGTAAAAGAGCTTTGTGAAAACAAGGAGAAACCTGCGCTTAAATGTAACGGTAAATGTCACTTGGCTAAGCAATTAGCAAAAGCTGCTGAAGAAGAAAAATCAACTTCTTCCGACAAAAAACAAAACGTTAAGCAAGAAATTGAAACTATGTTTTGTGTTGATTTTAAAGCAATAACTTTTGCTAAACAAACAGTTTTCACAAACAAAAATATAGATTCTGATTATCAGAATTTATATGCTTCAAACGCAATACAGTCTATCTTTCATCCGCCCACATTTTTAGTTTAATTTTTTTAAATCGATTCAAAAATTCAGAATCGATCAGGATACTTGTGTCCATCTTGCTTATAAATTCACTTTTTTAAGCATACTTAATTATGTAAAAAATTTAAAACTAAAAAAATTTTCAAAATGAAATTTCAATTAAAAAATATAGTAGCTGTAATAGCTTTAGCTTTAGTATTCACTTCATGTTCAGACGATGACAACAACGAAATTACAGGTCAGGGCAACCTAAAATTAGAATTTGATAACGTATACGGAAGTAGCAATTTAGCTTTCAACACACCTTATACCAACTCAAATGGTGAAATAGTAAAAATTAACAATGCCATTTATATCATAAGCAATATTGTATTAACTAAAACAGATGGTTCAACTTATACCGTGCCAAAATCTCAAAGTTATTTCTTTGTAAACGAAGCAAATGCTGCGAGTACTATTCTTAATTTACCAAACATTCCAGCCGGAAATTACAACAAAGTTACTTTTGGAGTGGGCGTAGATCAGGCACAATTCGATGCAGGAGCAAGTGGTCAAAACGGTATGTGGGAAATAGCGCAAGGATTAGGCATGACATGGTCTTGGGCTGCAGGGTACAAGTTTATTAAATTTGAAGGAAGTGTAACTTCAACTTCTCATACTAATGCTAATTTTAGAGTGCATACAGGTAAAACAGGAACTATTTACAATTATACCGAAGTTACGCTTAATTTACCAGACAACGCTTTAGTAAGAACAAACATTACACCACAAGTGCACATCATGGCCGATTTGAAAAAAGTAATCGATGGCACTACAGTAATCAACTTTGAAGAAGGCTTAGACGTTATGGGCGGTACTAAAGTACAAAACATTTCCGCAAACAATGTTCCTTCGCTTTTTGAAGTAGAACACGTTCACAACGATTAATTTAATTAGAAGCTAATCCAGCTGTGCATTGCAAGTCCGCAGGAAAAACAAATATTTTGTAAGCTAAAAAACAGGCTTCTTTGGTCGCCATTTTTTAACAACAAAATCAATTTGTTTTTCCTTTACGGGCTTTTCATTCCCATCTGGGCTAATTTACCTCACTTATGAAAAAGACTTATTTCGGTGTGCTTTTCTTATTTCTTTTTTTGAGTTGTACCTCAGACAAAGACGATACTGAATACCAAAACATTCCAATAGAATATCAAGTGCCTTCAAATTTTCCTCCATTAGCCTATAATATGGCTGATAATCCTTTAACCGAAAAAGAATTTGAATTGGGAAAAAAAATATTTTATGATGGTCGTTTGGCTTCAGACGGAGTTGTGTCTTGTGGCTTTTGTCACATTCAAGAAGATGCTTTTACACACCACGGACACACGTTTAGTCATGGTGTGGGCGATGGAGTAGGTGTGCGTAATGCACCTCCTATTCAAAACATGGCCTATCAAACCCAGTTTTTTTGGGACGGAGCAGCCGATCATATAGAATTATTGTCTATGGCACCTATTTCAAACGAACTAGAAATGAACGGCAATATCATAGAAATCATCAACATGATGAAGAATGATTCGGCGTATAAAAAATTATACAAACAAGCGTTTACAAATGGTGAAATTAATTCCGAAAATATGCTAAAAGCCTTAGCTCAGTTTATGACGATACTCACATCCTCTAATTCACGTTTTGATAAGTATAGAAGAAACGAGTCGGGCGGCACTTTAACAGCTCAAGAATTGGCCGGTTATGCTGTTTTTAATCAAAAATGTGCTTCTTGTCATGCTACTGATATATTTACTGATAATTCGTTTAGAAACAATGGATTGCCAATAAATCCTTCAATTAATGACAAAGGAAGGTACCGAGTTACAGGACTCGACGAGGATAAATATAAATTTAAAGTGCCAAGTTTGAGAAATATTGAAAAAACAGCACCTTACATGCACGACGGACGTTTTTATACACTAGAAGCCGTTTTAGATCATTATGCTTCAGGAGTTGCTCAAACCCAAAACTTAGATACAAGTTTAAATAATTCGGGAACATTAGGAATTCCACTAAGCCAAACCGAAAAAACTCAGTTAATAGCTTTTTTAAAGACGCTAACTGATACTGAATTTTTAACTAATCCAAAATTTGCCGAATTTTAAAATGAAAAAATATATCATCATTTTCCTATTGATTTTTCAATATGGATTTACAACCGAAAATGACAGTTTGTCAACAATTAACCCATTTTTAAAACTACCTCAATTTTCCAATACTCTTTTAGAGGATTGCGATGCTTGTGGTTGTTCGGCAAGCGGCGGAAGTATGGGATTTGCTTCCATGTTAAACACAAATTTCATCGGAATACGGTATTTTAATCAATCATACAAAAGTACTGACGGATTGTATTCAAATTCGCCCTGGTATGCTGAAAATTTCAACACTATTCAAGTATGGGCTCGCTTTCCGGTGGTTAAAAATTTTCAAGTTTCTGCATTATTGCCTTATCATTTTCACAATCGAGAAACAGCCAGTGGAAAACAATCTATTTCAGGTATTGGAGACGCTACCGTTTTAGGAATGTATAAAATATATCAAACCCACAAAGACAGTACAGTTTTAGTTCATACTTTGCAATTAGGGGGAGGTGTAAAAATTCCATTTGGAAAATTTGACCAAGCTAATAATGGAAGTGTTAATCCAAGTTACCAAGTAGGAACGGGTAGTTGGGATTTTTTATTGGCAACAGAATATGTTGTGAAAAGAAAACAATTTGGACTAAATACCATGTTGAATTATGTAATCAAAACCGAAAATGAAAAACAGTATCGTTTTGGGAACCAATTCAATTATGCAACAACTTTTTTTTACTTATATGAAAAAGATAAGTATTCTATTGTGCCACAACTAGGTTTTGCAGGAGAAGTGTATGAAGACAATTATCAATTAGGACAAAAAGTGCGCAATACAGCTGGCGATATTTTTATGGGAAAATTAGGTTTTGAAATAGGGAAAGATAAATTTTCACTGGGTGCAAATGTGATGCTACCTATTCAACAAAATTTAACAGGTGGCAATGTAGAAGCTAATTACCGCTGGAGTTTAAATTTAAATTATAGTTTATAAAAAAGGGACTCAATTGAGTCCCTTTTTTTTATTTTCCTAAATATTCTACAATTTTATTTTCACCATCGACTGTAATTTTCATTAAGCCGTGTTTGCTAATGCCTTTGCTGGCAGCATCCCATTTTTTTCCGCTTAAATCAGCTTTTATTTTTAATTCGCCAATTGAAATACCTTCGTTAGCTTTTAAAATTTCGATAATGTGTTTTTCATCTTCCGTTAATTCAGGACCTTTCTTTTCTGGTCGCATTTGTGGGAAAAACAATACTTCTTGAATCGAAGGATTATTCGTTAAAAACATGATTAATCGGTCCATTCCAATTCCTAAACCAGAAGTTGGTGGCATCCCATATTCTAAAGCGCGTAAGAAATCTTCGTCAATTATTCCGTTGGCTTCATCATCTCCTTTTTCTGCTAAAGCCATTTGCGCTTCAAAACGTTCGCGTTGGTCAATTGGATCATTTAATTCGGAATACGCATTCGCAATTTCTTTTCCACAAACCATTAACTCAAAACGCTCTGTTAATTCAGGATTGTCTCGGTGTGATTTACATAAAGGCGACATTTCTTTCGGATAATCGGTAATGAATGTTGGTTGAATAAAGTTTCCTTCACATTTTTCACCAAAAATTTCATCAATTAATTTTCCTTTACCCATCGTATCATTCACTTCGATTCCCAAAGATTTTGCAGCTTCGCGCAATTCGTCTTCCGATTTTCCGGTAATATCAAAACCAGTAAATTGTTTGATAGCATCGGTCATGGTAACTCTTGCATAAGGTGCTTTGAAGTTTACTTTATGTTCGCCAAAAGTAGCTTCGGTAGTTCCGTTTACTTGAGTAGTACAATATTCGAGCAAATTTTCGGTCATTTCCATCATCCAATTGTAGTCTTTGTAAGCTACATAAATTTCCATGGCGGTAAATTCTGGATTGTGAGTTCTGTCCATTCCTTCGTTACGGAAGTTTTTCGAAAATTCGTAAACTCCGTCAAATCCTCCAACGATTAATCTTTTTAAATATAATTCGTTAGCAATTCGCATGAATAATGGAATATCTAAACTATTGTGATGTGTAATAAACGGGCGCGCTGCAGCTCCACCAGGAATCGACTGTAAAACCGGAGTTTCGACTTCCATGTAGCCTGCTTCGTTGAAAAACGTTCGCATGGCTGTAAATAATTTTGTTCTTTTTACAAAAACTTCTTTCACCTGCGGATTCACGACTAAATCAACATAGCGCATTCGGTAACGTAATTCAGGATCGGTAAACGCATCAAATACATGGCCTTCTTCGTCGGTTTTCGGCAATGGAAGCGGTTTCAATGTTTTGCTCAACATTTTAAAATCATCCACACGAACACACATCGCTCCGACTTTCGTCATAAACAATTCGCCTTCAATTCCAATAAAATCACCTAAATCGGTTAATTTTTTAAAAACCTGATTGTAAAGTGTTTTGTCTTCACCTTGGCAAATAAAATCTCTGTTAAAATATACTTGCATTCTGCCTTCGCTATCTTGAATTTCAGCAAAAGCGGCTTTACCTTGATCACGAACACTCATTAAACGACCTGCTAAAATAACTTTTTTACCTTCTGTAAAATTGGCCTTCACTTGCTTTGAAGTATGGTTTACAGGAAATAAGTCTGCAGGATAAGGGTTAATTCCTAATTCGCGCAAAGCGTTTAACTTGTCTCTTCTAATGATTTCTTGTTCCGAAAGTTGCATAGTATTGTATTTTAACATGCAAAGATAATTTATTTTGTTTCAAGTTCAAAGTTTCGATTTTATAGTTCAAAGTTTCAGGTTTAGCTCCGCTCCATTTGGCTTCGCCTCGGGTCAACTTTCGCTTTTAATTCTTCCAACATCCATCTTCCAACATCCATCTCCCAACTTCCATCTCCCAACTTCCATCAAAAAACTATTTGTATCTTTGTAAAACTTTTTCAAAACACAATTTCGTTTAAAATGAACAAAAAAGTACAACTGCAAGATTTAGGTATAAAAGATTACAAAGAAACTTGGGATTATCAAGAAGTCTTGTTCAAAGAAATTGTTGATATCAAAATTCAAAATAGACAATCCAATTCCCAACTTCCAACTCCCAACTTTCTGCTCTATGTAGAGCATCCGCATGTATATACTTTGGGGAAAAGCGGCGACCTGTCAAATTTATTATTATCAGAAAAACAATTATCAGAAAAAGAAGCAACCTTTTATAAAATAAATAGGGGAGGCGATATTACGTATCACGGACCAGGTCAAATTGTAGGGTATCCTATTTTAGATTTGGAAAACTTTTTTACAGATATTCATAAATATTTACGATTTTTAGAAGAAGCTATTATTTTAACGCTTGCAGAATATGGTTTACACGGAACACGAAGCGAAGGAGAAACCGGAGTTTGGTTTGATGTAGGAACACCTTTTGCCAGAAAAATTTGTGCTATGGGGGTTCGTGCATCACGTTGGGTAACTATGCATGGCTTTGCATTGAATGTAAATGCTAATTTAGGATATTTTGATAATATTGTTCCTTGTGGAATACGCGGCAAGGCAGTAACTTCTATGCATGTTGAATTGGGAAAAGAAGTAAACGAACAAGAAGTTAAAGAAAAAATTCTGAAACATTTAGAGTTTTTGTTTGAAGCGGAGATTTTTACTACTAAAATCTAAAATCGTTAATCTTCAATCATAAATCCAAAGCCAACTGTTCTGGCAAGAGTCGAAAACTCATTCGATGATATTTACACGGGCCATGCTTTTTGATGGCTTCTCTATGATCTTTGGTAGGATAACCTTTGTTTTTATTCCAATGATACATAGGAAACTCTTCATGAATGATATTCATATATTCATCGCGATAAGTTTTTGCTAAAATCGACGCAGCAGCAATACTCAAAAATTTACTATCCCCTTTTATGATGCTTGTGCTTGGAATTGATTTTAATAGTTCAATTTCATTAGGTGTAAAAATCTTCCCTGTTTTTTGTTTCATGCCTAATTTTCCATTTAATGGACGATTACCATCTACTATTATATAGTTTGGTAACGGATTAAGTTGTAAAACAGACTCCTGCATTGCTTTCATTGATGCATTCAAAATATTGATTTCGTCTATTTCTAAATTATATATATGAGTTACTGCAAATGAAATAGCATTTGCTTCGATTATTGGTTTTAATAAAGCGCGTGTTCTTTCAGAAAGTTGTTTTGAGTCGTTAAGTATTTCATGTTCAAAGCTTTCAGGCAAAATGACAGCAGCAGCAGTAACCGGACCTGCAAGACAACCTCTTCCTGCCTCATCGGTTCCACATTCCCATTTTAATTTGCCATAACGTTTAGTTAACATTCTTTTTTTTGACAAAAATATAACTTTTAGGGTTACTTTTATGAGATATATTTATGTTTATAATCAGATTATTCAATAATATGTTTTTTTTGTCCAAAACTTTAACATAAATAAAATTGTAATATTTTGTATTAAAATTTGTTTATTTAAGAAATAATTAAGAAGTTTGCGGAATAACTAACTCAAATAAATTTAATATGAGATCGAAGTTCAAATGGATTTTTACGCTTTTATTAGCGTTTACAATGCAGTTTTCGTTCGCGCAAGACAAAACTGTAACAGGCGTAGTTTCTGACGAACTAGGACCTGTTCCCGGTGCAAACGTTGTTGTTAAAGGTACAAAACGTGGTACAGCAACGGATTTTGATGGAAATTTTTCCATCAGTGTAAAACAAGGTGAAGTATTAGTGGTGTCTTACGCAGGTAAGAAATCAGCTAATATTACAATTGGTGCTGCAAATTCTTACAAAGTTACTTTGGTAGCAGATGTTGAAGAATTAAGAGCTGTTGAAGTAACTGGTGCTGTTGGTATCAAGAAAAAACAAGATGCAATTACTTCATCAAATCAAGTGGTTAACGCTAAGGAGTTAACACAAGCTGCCAATCCAAACGTTGTTCAGTCGTTGGCTGGAAAAGTATCAGGATTGCAAATTAACACTACTAATAATGGTGTAAATGCAACAACAAGTATTGTTTTACGTGGTACTAGATCTATTTCTGGTAGTAACGAAGCTTTAGTAGTTATTGATAATGTTATCTCTACTGCTGGAGTTTTACAATCTATTGCTCCTGAATTAATTGAATCTACTAACGTTATTAAAGGGATGCAAGGTGCGGCTCTTTATGGTGAACAAGGTAGAAACGGTGTAATTGTTGTTTCAACTAAAAAAGGTGCTAAAAGTGGTAAATTAAGAATTGCTTTAAATTCATCAATGGATTTTGAAGAAGTAGCTTATTTACCTGTTAGACAACAACGTTACGGTCAAGGATGGAACGGTCAACACATCTCTTATGAGAATGGTGGTTGGGGTGCTGAAATGGACGGTGTAGTTAGACCAGTTGGTTTAGCTCAAGCTGATGGAACTTACATTATGGCTCCATATTCTCCAATTAAAGACAATATCAAAGAATTCTTTCAAACAGGAACATTATTTCAAAATGGTATCTCTTTAAGTGGTGGTACTCTAAAGGATGGTTATGTGTTATTGTCTGCTAACAAACAAAATACTGCATTCGTAGTAAAAGGTGATGAGTTAGATAGAAGTTCTTTCTTATTCAGAGCTGGTAAAGAGTTTGGAAAATGGACTATTGAAGGAAATGCTAATTACATTTCTTCTAGAACTGAAACTACCTCTTCTAGTTTGTTTACAGATTTATTACAAACTGCTACAAATATTCCTGTAGGTCGTTTTGAAAATTCTGGACAAGCAGGTCACTGGACTTCATATTATAGCAACCCATTCTGGTTGAGAGATAATGTTAGAAATTTGAATAGATCTGATTTTGTTAATTTAATTGGTACTTTAAACTACAAATTAAATAGTCATATCAATTTTAACTATACTGCTAACGTTCAAATTAGTCAGTCTAATGGTTTATCTTATACCAATGCATATGTGGATTTATTACAAGTAGGTGGTGGTGATCATACTGTAGTTTCTACATTTGATGCTTCAAATTCTAATGCAAGAAATTTTTACGGTGATTTATTAGTGAATTTTGACTATATGTTAACTGATAAAATTTCATTTAAAGCAAACATTGGTAACAATATTCAAGACAGAATGTCTCAATTTACTTCTGTAGGTGGAGATAACTTAACAGTTCCTGGATTATATAATATTTCTAATATTACTGGAGATCCAAGAAGAAGTAATGGTTTCTCAAGAGCAAGAC
>NZ_JBIIWV010000134.1:0-5506 GCF_044338735.1 Flavobacterium sp.
GGTTATTTAGGAATGGATTTAAAATGGAATTCCGATTTTGATACTGCCAAAGCAGAAATGGAATCTTATGAAGTTAAATTACATCAACAAAGTATACAATTATTTGAATCATTTATTCAAGAATGTAAAAGAGAGAAGATAGATTTAATTTTAGTTTATACTCCCGAATATATTGAAGGACAAAACTTTGTATCGAACCGAAAGGAAATAATTCAAATTTATGAAGATTTGTCTACAAAATATAGTTTAACATTTTATGATTACTCTACAGATGAAATATGTTTAGATAAAAATCTATTTTATAACGCAAGTCATTTAAATAAATTTGGAGCCGAACTTTTTACAAGAAAACTCGCAATTGAAATAAAAGAAAGAGAAAACAATATTTCTAATTACAAAAAGTAAATTATAGTTTTTAATATTCAATTATCTTTTTCTGAATTAAATAATTAGCTTTGAAAATTATATTTGATAATTGATTTTGGAAAATATTTTAAATAATGGCTGAATTACTTTTAATCATTCCTTTTTATAATGAATCTTTTCGTATTTCGAAACAAGAGTACATCGATATGTTTGAAAAGTATTCCGAAATAGATTTCTTGTTAGTTGATGATGCTAGCACTGATAATACATTGCAGATGTTAGAGCAATTTTCTTACGCATTTTCTAATGTTCATTTTCTTCAAAATCCAAAAAATTTAGGAAAGGCAGAAAGCATCAGACAAGGTTTTTTACAATTTAATGTTGCTCAATATGAATATACAGGCTATTTTGATGCAGATTTAGCAACACCTATTGAAGAAATGATAAGGTTATTTCATTTTATTTCCAAGAGCAATCACTTTTTATTTGTAATGGGCAGTAGGATAAAATTGATAGGAAATAATGTACAACGTTCATTAGTTCGTCACTATTTTGGTAGAATTTTCGCCACTATAATAAGTCAGTTTATTTTAAAAACACCGATTTATGACACGCAATGTGGTGCAAAGATAATAGTCACTAATTTAGCCATTGAGCTATTCAAAAATTCATTTAAAACAAAATGGTTATTTGATGTTGAATTACTGATAAGATTTAAGAAAATCGATACTGATTATTACAAAAAAGTAGCTGAAATCCCCCTGGATACTTGGATTGAAAAAGGAAATTCTAAAATTAGATTCAAAGACATGATAGGTTTTCCACTTCAATTATTACAGATTTATTTTCATTATGATAAAAAGTAAAACAATCAATAACATCATATCATTTCTAAATCAAAAGGAAGTAAAACTATTGCTATTGATAGGCTTTTTGTCACGGTTAATATTGGCTTTATTATACTTAAAAGTAACTAAAGTTCCAGATAGTTGGAGCTTTATGACTTTAAACGAATATTTGTTAAGTTTCGATTTAGAGGGTTATAACGGAGAACGAAGCCCAGGTTATCCATTGTTAATAACATTAGGTTTGGGTACTATGAAATTAACAGTAGTGTATCAACTTATTTTAGGAATTCTCACTACATTATTTTGGTATGATACTTTGATAGCTTTCAAATTTTCTCAGAAACATAGTTTTTGGATAACTATTTTTATTTCTTCTTTTTTGTGTCATTTTTTCTTTGAAACTTCAATTTTAGTAGAAACTGTAACGCTTTTTTTCATAAGTATTCTTTTTTGGATGTTAGCTAAGAATCATTTTGAAAACTCAAATGGGTTGGTTTTATCAGGGTTAAGTTTATTTTTTGGTTATTTAGTATTGATAAAACCATTTTTTGTTTTTTTACCGTTTTTAATTTATGGTTTATATGTTTTAAAATCATTTAGTTGGAAAACTATAATCAATAAAAAAATTGTTATTTTAATTTTTCCAGTTTTAGCTTATTTCGGTTGGTCATATGTGAATAAATTGAATACGAATTACTTTGTTTCTACAACTTTTTTAGGTTTGAATACCTCTCAAAATTGCGTTTATTTTGCAGAGAAATCTCCATCAGAATTTGATTGGATTTCTAAGCCTTATGTTGCCTACAGAGAAAAAGCAATCAAAGAAAATAAAGATGTTTCAATGGCAATTTGGTATGCTTACAACGATAGTGTTTTTAAAAAGTATCATTTACCTTTCCCTGATTTTTCAAACGAATTGGGAAAGTTCGCTAAAGCAACTATTCAAAAAAATAAATCAGATTATTTGTTTCAAGTTTTCAATCGTTCATTTTTAGATTTCTGGAAAGTATATGATATGAAACCGTATGTTACTTTTGATAACTCATTAGTGGATTCAGTTATTACACAAATTTGGACTATTCAAAAAAATATTTTACAAATCTTTAAACTGTTTTTCATCTTAATTGCAACGTATTATCTCTATGAATCACTAAGAAATAGAAGAATTTCTATAGAAGCAATTGGTGTCATTATAATTTTTGTTACTGCTTTACTTCAAGCTTTTGTAACTTATGGCACAAATGCAAAGTATTCGTATCCACTTGAATTTATAATGATAATTTTAGTCTTATTATATTTTAAAAATGTAGTTATTTCCAACACGCTAAATACTTCTGCGCAATAATTTTGTAATTATGCTCTTTCTCTATAAATTCACGAGCGATTTTAGAAATCTTAGTTAGTTGTTCAGGGCGTTCAATTAAATAGGAAAGCTTTGCTGTAATTTCATTTTCATCGGGTAAGGCATTAATACAAACTTCGTCTTCTTGCAGTTGATAATGATTCAAAAATTCACTTTCGGCACCAGTAAAAACTACTTTTCCCTTCGCCATAGCTGTTAATGCATTATATCCTTGATCATAAGCAAATACTTGATCCAGTAGAATATGCGCTTTGTTATATTTTAAAATATATTTATCATAAGGAAGATTTTCAGTTGTAATTATTTCAACCTTATTTACATATTTGTTTTGTATAATTCCTAATGCTTTTTTAAAATAGTTAATTCCTTTTTTAGTATAACTTAACCGATTAATACCTAAAAAAATGATAATTTTATCTTTAATTTTTAAATTTTGAAATGGAATTAATGTTGTATTTATTGGATTTGGAATAAAAGTAGTTTGAAATCCCATTTTTTGCATTGGAATTTCATAATCTAAGTCAGATGTGATTAAATTTTGACATTTTATAGACAACCAATCGAAGGTTTTTCTATAACTTTTTTTTCTGTATTTCAATGAAAATTCAAATTCTTTCTCTGATGAATTATTTTCAAAATAAGGTGTCAAAACTGAATATTTCAATTCTTTTTTAAAAAGGTAATCCACAATTGGCGTTTCGTCACCACAAATTAATAAACTTCTGCTTTTAATTTTTTTAAAGATTTTTTTATATAAAAATCGGGATAGAATAGGATAAGTTTCTAAAGCATCAGAATTTATTAGTTGCACATGATGAATGTCCTTTAAATCAGGTAAAATCAAATAAAATCGAATAGCTTTTTCTATTTTTTCGAAATCCAATCCAATAACTTTTCGAAATCCCCTAAACAAAAAATTAGCAATTTTGTTTTCATTGCAAATTTGTGCATAGATAGAATAATCAACTGGTAATTTTTTAAACTTATCGCCACAACCCACAATAGTTACTTCATGACCAAGCGCCACCAATCCTTCTTTTAAAGAATTATGTAAACGGCTATATTCACCAAGTAAAAGTATTTTCATAAAAAATTTGAAGTCTAATTACTAATCACTAATCGCTAATCACTATATTTGTGTAAATATACTATAATTGCTAAAAATGTATCAAAAATCGGATATAGAAATATTAATTTCTACGATGAACCAAACTAATTTCGAATTTTTGGAACGTATGTTTTTGCTTTCAGATTACCGCAAATTTAATTTGCTAATTATTAATCAAACATCAGCAGATAAAATTTTAATTTCTAATATTGAATGCATAAAAGTATTCAATGTATTCGAAAGTGGCTTATCAAAAAGCAGGAATTTAGCTTTAAATAATGCTACAAAAAAATTACTTGTTTTTACAGATGACGATATAGTATTTCACCAAAAGTTTGAAAAAAAAATTATTGAGGCATTTAACTCGTCACCAAAACATGATGGTTTTCGATTTCAATTTTTAAATAGTCAAGGCAATTTAGCCAAGAAATATCCAAGAACATTTCACTCTAAACTTACTAATTTTGAAGTATTAAATACATCTTCAGTGGAACTTGTATTTAAAAGAGAAAGTTTAATAGAAGAAAACATACAATTTAATGAAAATTTCGGTTTAGGAACTGAATTTTTCATGGGTGAAGAAGCTATATTTGTTTCGGATGGAATTAAAAAAGGTTTAAAAATAGGGTTTGTTCCTGAAGAATTAGTTTCACACTCACAACCTTCAACAGGACAAAAAACAGCTATTTCTTCTATTTATTTTGTGCAAGGCGCAGTTTTTTATCGAATTTTTGGTAAAATGTATTTATTTTGGATAGCTTTGAAATTATTTTTCGATGTAAAACAGAGTAAAATTAATTTTTCAGAAATTAGTCAACTATATAAAGAATCTATTAACGGAAAGAATCTATATGTCAACACTACAAGATTGTAAATTATTATCTATTCCAAAAATAGAAGATCCTAGAGGAAATTTATCGGTTATTGAGCACGATGTAGTTCCTTTTGATATTAAGCGCGTTTACTATTTGTATGATGTTCCTGCTGGAGCTGAAAGAGGTGGTCACGCGCATAAACAATTGAAACAATTTTTAGTGGCACTTTCGGGTAGCTTTGATGTTATTTTAAACGATGGACAAAAAGAAAAAGTGATTACTCTTAATAAACCTTTTGAAGGGTTGCTCATTTCAAACGGAATTTGGCGCGAATTGAAAAACTTTTCCTCTGGTGCAGTTTGTTTAGTAGTTGCTTCAGCTGTTTTTGAGGAAGACGACTACATAAGAACCTTTGACAAATTTATGCACTCAAAAAATTAGTGATACACCGTAAAATCAATTCCAAAACGTTTCAAATAGTGTTTTATTTTTAAAAAGAAACGCAAAAAAGAAACTGGTAATTGCAATAAAAATCTTGTCTTTAATGGAATTTTAGTTGTTATATCCTTCAAATAGAATTGAGATTGTGTAAAAGAGCCAGCAATTTTGAATTGTAAGGCATATTCTAGTCGGTAAATATCAAGAAATTTCTTTAAACTTTTGTTCTCTTTTTCAGCAGCAGCAAATTGCGAAAAATCCATCAACGTTTTTTTTGTAATTGGCGTTTTTACTAATGAATTTGGTAAGTCAAAATTATAAATAACCGAGCTTTTATTGTTAATTGCAACTAAATTTGTAATACCTATTTTTGTCCAAAGTTCAACATCTTGACCGCTTGAAACATTAGTATTAAAACATTCATTTTCTAAAAGCACTTGTTTTGAAACTAAAATTGAGGAAGAAGTTGCCACTCGATTAATTAGACTTGCTTCAAAAAAATCAGGTATAATTCCTCTATAATCATCTGAAATACTGTATGAATAAGAATTGTTTAACGTTTTATTTT
>NZ_JBIIWV010000027.1:0-17981 GCF_044338735.1 Flavobacterium sp.
AGTTTCACAATTTCCATGATCGGCAATGATTATGGTAGTGTAATTATTTTCTAATGCAGTTTCAACCACTCCTTTTACACAAACATCAACTGCTTCACAGGCTTTTATGGCGGCTTCCATAACGCCCGTGTGTCCTACCATATCGCCATTGGCAAAATTTAAACACACAAAATCAACTGTGCCTTTTTTCAATTCTGTGACCAAAGCATCTTTGAGTTCAAAAGCACTCATTTCGGGTTGTAGGTCATATGTTGCTACTTTTGGTGAATTTTTCAAAATTCGAGTTTCACCCACAAAAGGAGCTTCGCGGCCAC
This sequence comes from Flavobacterium sp., assembly GCF_044338735.1. Lineage (GTDB taxonomy): Bacteria > Bacteroidota > Bacteroidia > Flavobacteriales > Flavobacteriaceae > Flavobacterium. The sequence continues at coordinate 315 of NZ_JBIIWV010000027.1, forward strand.
CCGAAAAGAAAAAAGTAACGTGAGGATATTTCTCAGTTTCTGCAATTCTAATTTGTGTTTTTCCTGCTTTTTCTAAAACTTCTCCCAGTGTTTCGGTAATATTATCTTTGTCATAAATTACATGAACGTTTTGGTAAGTTTCGTCATAATTAGTCATGGTAACATAATACAAATTCAGTTTATGCATATCGAATTCAGGGAAGTCTTTTTGCGAAAGTACTTCGGTTAATTCTCTCCCTCTATCGGTTCTAAAGTTGAAAAAAATCACAACATCATCTTCATGTATGGTTGCTAATGGTTGGTTATTTTTGTCAACCATTACTAAAGGTTGTAAAAACTCATCAGTAACCTCTTTTATATAACTTTCATTGATACTTGCAACAGCATTTTTTGAGTGCGTTCCGGCAGCATGAACAACTAAATCGTACGCTAATTTTACTCGTTCCCATCGTTTATCTCGATCCATTGCATAATACCTTCCAATTACTGAAGCTAATTTTGCTCGGGTATTTGTTAAATAATTTTCTAAATCAGCAATGTACTTAATTCCTGATTTTGGATCCACGTCACGTCCATCAGTAAACGCATGCACAAACATTTTTTGAACACCACTTTCTTGGGCAGCATCAATTAAACCTCTTAAATGTGAAGAATGCGAATGTACACCTCCGTCTGAAACTAAGCCTAAAAAATGTACAGCTTTATTGTTTTTTATAGCATATTCAAAAGCAGCTTTTAAAGGCATTTCTTGACTCATGGTTTTGTGTTCAACGGCCAAATTAAGTTTAGCTAAGTCTTGATACACAATACGGCCAGCGCCTAAATTCATGTGACCTACTTCAGAATTTCCCATTTGACCTTCGGGTAAACCTACATTTAAACCATCGGTTCTTAATTGTGCATTTGGATATTGAGTATATAATCCGTCAATAAAAGGCGTGTGTGCATTATCAATAGCAGAAACTTTTGGATCGGGCGATTTCCCCCAACCGTCTAGAATCATTAAAATTACTTTTTTGTTCATGACTTTGTATTTGTACAAAGATAAGCAATTGGTGAGTTTTTAAGAGAGATGAAGTAGTAAATTTACGAAATCGATTACGCAAATTACCCTTTTTTAACCCATTTTTTTGCCTGATTATAATCGATAAAATAACGAACGCTTATCGACACAACGTGATTCAAATTGTTATCAAATAAATTTGAGAAGTTGGATTCAAAATTTTTATTTATCGTGCGATTAAATGTTGCCGCATTATTTCTGTATAAAACTGACATTTGACTACCCGGTGCAAACCACCAAGAATAGGATAAATCTAAATTCCAGGTACTGAAGTTTGAATTTTTATTAGTAGCATACGATGAATTTGGCGTTAAACTTCCATCTGAATTTAATGTGCTTATTTGATTATTTTCAGCAAGAGACCAATAATGTCTAACCGATAAATTAAAGTTCATCACACTGCTAATTGAAAATTTACTGGTTAGCGAATTCGTATACGTATTTCTGTCTCTTCGCGCAAAAATGATATCACTATTTTCAAAATCAATAAAACCAATGTCGTTTTGCTGTCTAAAATAATCAAAGCTATACACTAATGAAAATTGATCATTAAAACGATATCTAGGCCTGATGTTTATTCCTGCTTCATATCTATTTTCATTAAGTACATGAGTAATGTAAGGATTTAAATCGATTGCAAATTTGTTATTATAATTGGACGAAAAATAGAAATAACCACCTGCATTTTTTGGATTCACAAAATAGCGATTTTCTACTCGAGGTTCATAATAATCATAATTTTCAAAAGGATTTACATTGATTCCGCCCCCAAAATAATGATTCTTTTTATTCGTCGAATTTAGATTTATATTGAAATTACTCGATTGTACTTGATTTGTAGGTTTGTAAAATTCTAAGTAAGATCCAAGGCTTATTCTAAACGTGTTAAATACTTTATTTGGATTTAGTATACGATAATTTACATTGCTGTACAAAGAATAGTAGTTTGTTCTAAAATTAATTCCCAAGTCATTATTGTCAAAATCTTTTGAAATATATTCGCCTCCAATGCTGTATCTAAATTTACCGCTAGTTTCTGCTAGATCTAATGAAGCACTAATTCCGTTGGTGTTTTTTACATCATGAATGCTACTCGATTTTAATCCGCCAGACACATTATACTTATTTGTTTTATTGTTTAAATCAAAAAGTAAACCAGTAACATTAGCATCTCTAAAACTTCCATTTCTTGTAACATTTGTATTGATAAAAGTTACCGATGAATTTTGGTTAAAGCGTTGATCAAAAACGGTGACATTATAATTAGTTAATGGAGAAACCGTAACCGCCCGTGTTGAATTGTCATTTGAATTTATAGCAGAGGCGGTTGTTTTTTCAGTCACGGCATTTAAAAAACCTATGCCTAAACCATCCTTATTTCTACCTGATATTTTCATGGCATTTAATAAACTGATTGCGCTAGGATATTTTTCAATATATTCATCATTTGAAAGAACAGGGTTGAAATCTGGTGTTTGACCAATACGTCTAGAATATAATAAGTCACCTTTACTAAACAGATCAGTTCCTTCAGTAAAAAAAGGACGATTTTCATTAAATTGCTGTTCAAATGGGCCTAAATTTAAAACCACATTGTCAAATTTTGTTTGGCCAAAATCGGGAACTAAAATCGCATCTAGAGTAAACGCATCATTAATTCCGTATTTAACATCTAAACCACCTTTAAATTCGCCCTTTGTCTTTTGAGTTTCACCCGCATTTAAATAAAAAGATGAATAAGGAATTAAAAATAAACGAGTAGGGGTTTTAATATTTTTGATGCCTTCTAATATTCCTGCTTGTTGAATCACAGCACCAATTTTTGAATCTACATGTGTCCAAGTATAAATGCGTCGTTCTCGTTTAATTTCTCTAACAAAGTTTAATCCCCAAGTTTGTTCACTTTCTGAAGAAAATCGTAAAGCGGCATAGGGTATTTTCATTTCTACTGCCCAGCCGAATGAGGTTATTTTTACTTTACTACTCCAAATGGCATTCCAAGAAAAATCTTCTCCTATTTGTTCTGTTGCTAAACAATCTAATTGACCTCCAGCTGCTGTTACAAAAAATCGAAAATCTTGTTGACCATCGTTGTATCCGTTTATAAAAATTCCAAAAGCATCTGTGGTACCAAAATCATCTCGCTCAGTAATTTCTTTCATTATTTTGGAAGGCTCATCATCATATAGTAATGCAGCTACATAAATTGCTTCATCATCATACAAAATTCTAACTTCCGTTTTTTTCTTAGCATCAACAGCCTTACCATTATCAGGTTCAAACATTATGAAATCAGAAGCAATGGCTGCGTTTTTCCATTCGTTTTCATCAAATTCGGCATCAATTGTAATGTTTTTTGAAATTCTATTTGTAGTAATGCTTTTTTTGATCTGAGAAAATGAAAAAAAGAAATTTCCAATGGATAGTAACAGTAGTAAACCTATTTTTTTTGTCATATTTGAGGAATTGTACCGCAAATGTAAGCAGTTCTTTTAATAGACTACTTTATTGATAAAATGTTTCACTTTTTGAAAAATAATCGACGAAATGCAACATATTTCGACAAAAACACACATTTTTATTGGTTTATCGATTTTAGTTTATCTTAAACATTATAAAATGTATGCCAACCTCAGGAATTTCAAATGAATCACCTTTGGTTTGATACCCGCTTTTTTTATAAAAAGGAACTGCTTTTTCACGAGCATTAAACCATATTACACTTGCTTTTTGTGAGGTGCAATAATTTTCAGCTTCGGCTAAAAGTTGTGATCCAAATCCGTTGCCTTGAAATTCATTTAAAACAGCCATACCTCTAATTTGAAATTGATTTTCAATATCAAAAAGTTGGCTATTTACTTGATATACAGAAACTATTCCGATTATTTTTTCATTGAGTTCAATTCCAAAATGCATTGTAGTTTCTGCATCATCTCCTTCAAAATAACACGTTTCTATGGGTTTGCCTTTGCGCAACACTTCTTGCCGAACTAAATAGGTCTCCGATGATTGGATTTCTTTAATCATTTTAACTGCTAACTGTTTATTTTTTAATGTATTAACAAGAACACAAGGTTTCACTACAAATTTATGATAAATGAAATTAAAAAATGTGCATAAAAATTTGCAATTCAGAAAACTTTTAAAGTATATTTGCACCCACAAAATAAGTATTTGATTGCTTTTTTGTAATGCGGAAGTAGCTCAGTTGGTAGAGCTCCAGCCTTCCAAGCTGGTTGTCGCGAGTTCGAGCCTCGTCTTCCGCTCAAAAACAAGATAAAGTTTTAAAAATTATCACCTGCGGAAGTAGCTCAGTTGGTAGAGCTCCAGCCTTCCAAGCTGGTTGTCGCGAGTTCGAGCCTCGTCTTCCGCTCAAAAAAAAGCCTTGCAATTGCAAGGCTTTTTTTATTTTAAATCATTCAATTCTGTTTCAGGATCAACTTCTATTGGCTTTTCATTTCTTTTAAAAATTCTAGCGGTTAAACTACCTTTTAATTTGATAGAATCGCCATTTACGGCTAACCAACTTCCTTCTCTAAGACCAATAACGGGTTGAGGATTAAATTGATGAAACTCATTAATTCTGGTTTCGCGCGTTTCTCCCATGTGCGTTGAACCCACGATAGGATCTAAATAATGCGGATTTATATTAAAGGATACAAATGCTAATGTTCTAAAACTTGGTGGATAAACGATAGGCATATCATTGGTAGTACTCATCGTTAAACCACAGATGTTGCTTCCTGCACTAGTTCCTAAATAAGGAGTTCCGTTTTTAACTGCTTTTTCTAGAGCTTCAATACTATTGTTTTTATACAATTGGCTCACCAACAAAAAAGTATTTCCTCCACCAATAAAAATACCTTGTGCCTTTTCAATGGCTTCAATTGGATTTTCAAAATCGTGAATTCCTTTTATTGTTTTTGAAATTTTAGTAAATGCTTCAGCTACTTTTTTTGTGTAATTGTCGTGTGATATTCCGCTAGGACGTGCATAGGGTATGAAAAGTATTTCAGAACATTTTTCAAATAAAACGTTCAATTCAGGCAAGAGATACTCAAGATATTCTCCATTATGTAATGTTGAGGTACTGGCTATAATTATATTTTTCATAATCCTTTTTTTGCAAAAGTAATGCTTTGTATTAACATAAGTTTATCATCTTTTTATGATTTATTTTGGTGGTCTAATAGGTATATTTACAAAAATATTCAAATTATAATAATGCAACGACTCCTTTGGCACTTATTAATACTGTTTTCATTTTGTGGTTTTTCACAGAATCAAATGGCGTTTAAAGGTAAAATTGTATCGGATGCAACAGATATCGAGGGAGTGTTGATAAAAAATATTTCTTCAAAACAGGAAACATATTCATACCGAGGTGGTTATTTTTCAATCAATGGGAGACAAAATGATACTTTAATGTTTAGTGCTTTTAATTTGAAAGCAACTATGCATATAATTAAAGAAAAAGATTTTGGTGAAAATCTTGTTTTTATTCCCATGCCACTTAATCGCACCGAACTAAAAGAACTTGCAATTATCGATTATAAAAGTATTAATGCTGTTTCACTTGGAATTGTTCCGGCCAATCAAATAACATATACGCCCGCAGAACGAAAAGTTAGAACAGCGGAAGAACTTCATTGGTACAGTCCGTTATTAATTCCATTAGGAGGAATGAGTGTTGATGGATTGTTAAATGCAATAAGCGGCAGAACAAATATGCTGAAAAAAGAATTAGTTGTAGAAAAAAAAGAAAGACTTCAAGTTAAACTAGCTAACAAATATGATAAAGAATACATTATAAATACATTAAAAATTCCGGAAGAATATGTGGACGGATTTATGTATTATACTGCTGAAAATAATCGATTTGCAGAAGCAATGAGATTAAAAAATTATACAATGGCTACATTTATTTTATCGGAGTTAGCCACAAAGTATCGAGAATTACAAGGTTTTTGATGGAATTTAATTAACAGCTATGAAAACATTATTTTTAGTTATTCTAAGTCTATTTTTAGGTCACCAACTATTTTCACAAGGCATCGAACGCAAAGTTCTTCGCGGAATAATTGTTGTCGATTCATTTGATGTTGAAAATATTTCGGTGCATAATATTTCATCAAATGTGGGTGCAAAAACAGATATTGACGGAAAATTTTCAATACGAGCAAGAGCTACCGATACACTTTTTTTTGAAGGTTCTTCTTTTGTCTCACAAAAATACATTTTAACCCAAAAAGATTTTTGGAAAGAAGAGCTCGAAATAAGATTGCATGTTAAAATCACTGAATTAGACGAATTGATAATAACACCTTATACACTTTCAGGAAATTTAACCGAAGACACTAAACGAATTCAAGTTTATGGCGATGGTTTTGCAGCAATAGATGCAAAAAAAGTCATGCATTATGAAGACGATGTTAGATCTGGTGCACCTGTAAATACTGCAATGCCAACTATTTTAGCTCCAAACGGTTCCAATTTTAATTTTCTTGCCATTGGTGCAGGTTTAGTCAGTTTGTTTATAAAACCTTCTCTTTCAAAAAGCAATTCCAAAAGAGTTTTTGAAGAAAGGCGAATTAAAGCTTTACAATCAAAATCGTATTCAGATCATCTATTTGAACGTTTTTCGCACAATTTTTTTGTGGAAACTTTAAAAATTAAAAACGAAGATATTCCCATGTTTATGGGTTTTTCTGAATTAAATGTGTATGAATTATCACCCTTATTAAAGCCAGAAAACGAGTTGAAATTAATAGAATATTTAATTCAAAAAGCTGCCGAATTCAAAAAGCAAAATCAAAAAGAATAATTACTATTTTTACCAGATGAAAAACAAGTTTAAGATAGGGTTATTGGTTTTTTGTTTGATCGTTTGTAGTTCTTTCGTGCTGCATAAATTTTATGTTTCGGTAACACAAATAGATTATGTGCCGAATAAAAAAAGAATAGAAATTACTTCCAGAATTTTTATTGATGATTTAGAAAAAGCCCTGACCAAAAAACATCAAAGAAAACCGAACATTACTTCTTCCAACGAGCTTCCAGAAGCGGAAGAATGGATAAAAACATATGTTAAGGAAAAAATCAAAATTTCGATCAATAAAAAACCACAAGTAATCGAATATTTAGCAAAAGAAGTAGAAGGTGATGTGTTATTAATATATACAAAAATTGCTATTTCAAAAAAAATAAATACCTTCGAAATTTATAATTCATTATTAACCGAAACATTTCAAGATCAGCAAAATATTGTTCATACTAATATTAATAGTAACAAAAAAAGCTTTTTATTGACTAATACTGTGTTTCAAGAAAAAATCGACTATTAAAACAAACCGTATGCCATGAAAAAATTAATTTTATTAAGTGCTTTTTTAACTTTAACAGTTCATTTCGGAACTTTTGCTCAAGAGGTAAAGCCAGAAGAAAAAAAACGTGAATCAGGACATTATGATGAGAATAAATTTCGTCAAATGTATGATGAAATGGCAACGCCAAATATGTTTAGAACTGCTTCGGGTGCTCCCGGACCAGCTTATTATCAGCAAAAAGCAGATTATAAAATGAACTTGGAATTGGATGATAAAAACAAAAAATTATACGGTTCAGAAACCATTACTTATCACAACAATGCACCAGAGTCGTTAGAATATTTATGGGTACAATTGGATCAGAATATCGAAAGACCCGATTCTAAAACACCACTAGCTGATAGTGAATCGTTAAATAAATCAATCACCTCTGATGGATTTGCAAAAAAATTCATTGAAGCACCTTTTCAAGGGGGTTTTAATATCGAATATGTAAAAGATTCAAAAGGAAATGCTATGAAATATACCGTCAATCAAACCATGATGCGTATTGATTTAGCAAAACCTTTAAAAAATGGGGAAAAAGTTACTTTTTCAATCAAATGGTGGTATAATATTGTAAATTATCAGGAACAAGTTAATAATGGACGTTCTGGTTACGAGCAGTTTCCCGACGGAAATCGTTTATATGTAATGGCGCAGTTTTTCCCAAGGATGGCTGTTTACAGTGATGTTGAAGGATGGCAAAATATGCAATTTTGGGGAAGAGGAGAGTTTGCATTAACTTTTGGAGATTATGAGGTAAATATTACTGTTCCTGCTGATCACGTAATGGAAGCTACAGGAGTATTACAAAATAGAAATGAAGTGTTTACATCAGCTCAAGTGAAACGATGGGAATTAGCTGAAAATACATTTGATAAACCAGTTGTCATTGTAACTCAAGAAGAAGCTATCGCAAAGGAAAGTAGTTTTTCTGACCAGAAAAAAACTTGGAAATTTAAAGCACAAAATGTTCGTGATTTTGGTTTCTCAACCTCAAGAAAATTTATAATTGATGCCATGGCGGTTGATTTACCAACCAATAAACCTTTGGCTATTTCTATTTATCCAAAAGAAGCAAATCCACTTTGGGGAGATTTATCAACAAAAGCGGTTGCACACACTTTAAAAACCTATTCACATCATACATTTGATTATCCGTATCCAAAAGCGGTTTCTGTTTCTGCAGAAGACCAAGGTATGGAATATCCAATGATTTGCTGGAATTATGGCCGTCCAGATGAAAAAGGATTTGTAAGCAATAGAGTAAAATATGGTATGTTGGGTGTTATTATTCACGAAGTAGGGCACAATTTCTTCCCAATGATTGTTAATTCAGATGAAAGACAATGGACATGGATGGATGAAGGATTAAATACGTTTTTAGAGTTTTTAACTGAATCTTCTTTTGATCCAAATTTCCCATTAGAGAGAGGTCCAGCTTCAAAAATTGTTCCTTACATGAAAGGAAACCAACAGTATTTAGAACCAATTATGTCTAATTCTGAAAGTATATACAATTTTGGTGCAAATGCTTATGGTAAACCAGCAACTGGATTAAATATTTTAAGAGAAACAATTATGGGTCGTGAGTTGTTTGATCATGCGTTCAAAACCTATGCAAATCGTTGGAAATTTAAACATCCAACACCAGAAGATTTCTTCAGAACAATGGAAGATGCTTCGGCTGTAGATTTAGATTGGTTTTGGAGAGGTTGGTTTTATTCAACAGATTTTACCGATATTGGTATCAAAGATGTGAAACAATTTTATGTAGTGGAGCAAGATCCAAAAGAAGCACAACAACAATTTAATAGACGCGGAAGAAAAATTGGAGAAGGTCAGTCTATGTTTAAAATGGTTTTAGAAGGTTCAACAGATTTTAAACCTGAATTGAAAAATGGTTTTGATAGAACAAAGGTTCAGGCTTTGACGGATTATTTAAACAAAAATTACACAGCTGAAGAAATAAGCGCATTAAAATCGCCTAAGTTTTTCTATGAAGTCGAATTTGATAAACCAGGCGGATTGACAATGCCTATTATTGTTCAACTTCAGTTTGAAGACGGAACTAGTGAAACTAAAGTTTTTCCAGCTCAAATTTGGAGAAAAAATAATGTCACCGCAAAACGAGTTTTTGCAACTGAGATAAAAGTTATCAAAATTCAATTGGATCCAAAATTAGAAACAGCAGATATTGATGTAACTAATAACTTTTGGCCTAAAGCCGAAATGCAATCAAAATTTGATACGTTAGAAAAAAAATAAATTTATAAAGGCTATCTTCGGATAGCCTTTTTTTAGATATTTCGAAAGAAATAGTCGCATTTCTTTTGTAAATTTGCATACTAAAATTGTTATTTATGTTTGATGGAATAGGTGAATTATTACTAATTCTAGTAGTTGTACTGATGCTGTTTGGATCAAAAGAGATTCCAGATATTGCTCGGTTTTTAGGAAAAACCATGGCACAGCTAAAAAACGCAACTAATGAAATCAAAAGCGAAATTCAAAAAGGAGCCCGTGATAACGGAATGGATATAGATTCAATTACTGGAGGCATTTCAAAGGAGATTAATAAAGCCAAAACAGAAATCAATCAAATGACAAATCCTGTTGAAAATATTGATTTAGGTATTGAAAATCCAATTGAAAAAGTAAAAGAAGACATTGAAAATATAACGGGACCTATAAAAAGACAATCATAATTTTGGAAGAACTAATAAACTTAGATAAAGAACTATTCGTTTTTTTGAACAATTTAGGAAGCGAACCTTTTGATGCTTTTTGGCTAATTATTACCAAACAATTGCACTGGACACCTTTTTTTGTTGCTGTTTTTTATTTATTACAACGAAAACTAGGTTGGAAAAATTTAGGTATTATTGTATTGTTTATAGCAGTTCTAATTACATTTACGGACCAAATTACAAACCTAGTTAAAAATTATTTTCAACGCATTCGTCCTTGTAATGATGAGGCTTTGATAGGCTTAATCAGAGTTGTGAAAGACAGTGATACCTTTAGCTTTTTTTCAGGTCATGCTTCTAATTCAATGGCGTCAACGATGTTTATTTTTTTAATTATCAGAAAATTTTACAAACACACTTATTTGTTATTCTTGTTTCCCATAATTTTTGCTTATAGCCGAATTTATTTAGGATTACATTTTCCGGGTGATATTTTAACAGGATATTTATTTGGAGCGATTTCTGGTTTTGTATTTTATAAAATCTACAACCATTTTTCCAATAAGTATAATTGGTAATCAAAAAACTGAAAACTGCGACAGAAAACTACAAAATCCGAGTAACCGTCAACCCATCTCGAATGGGTAACAACACCGTTTCTACTCTTGGGTCTTCTTTTAAAAGTTTATTATAGTCTAACAAAATTTGCGTAGTAGTGTCGTTAGCCTTTACTTCTTCTAATACTTTTCCGCTCCACAAGACATTATCCGATAAGATAATACCGCCTTTGTTCATCATTGGAACTATTAAATGAAAATAATTAATGTAGTTTTCTTTATCAGCATCAATAAACACCAAATCAAATTTTTTGTTCAAAGTAGGTATGATATCAATCGCATCGCCTAAATGCTGAATAATTTGGTTTTTCCATGGTGAAGCATCAAAATATTTTTTCTGAAAATCAACTAATTCTTCCTCGATATCAATAGTGTCTAAAGTGCCGTTTTCTGGCAAACCTTCTGCTAAGCATAAAGCAGCATAACCTGTATACGTGCCAATTTCAAGAATATGTGTTGGTTGAATTATTTTTGAAAGCATACTTAACACCCTTCCTTGAAAATGACCACTTAGCATTCTAGGTTGTAGAATTTTCTGATGGGTTTCTTTATTCAGTTGAGCTAGTAATTCAGGTTCGTTTTCTGAATGATTAGCCACATAATCTTCTAAATCTTCGGATATAAAGTGCATAATGAAATCAAATTTTAAACAAAAATACAAATTCCAATCCTTCTAATTTCTAATTTCTGAATTCTAATTTCTAAAATCATTACTTTTGCACCATGCAAATCGAGAAAAAGGACATACGAGCACTTACAAAGGAGCAATTGCGTAATTTTTTTGTTACTAATGGCGATAAAGCTTTTCGTGGCAATCAAGTGTACGAATGGTTATGGCAAAAACGGGCACATACTTTTGAAGACATGACTAATGTTTCTAAAGAAACTCGTGCTGTGTTAGAAGCTAACTTTGTCATCAATCACATTAAAGTAGATACAATTCAGCGAAGCGAAGATGGAACAGTTAAAAATGCCGTTCGGTTGCACGATGATTTAATTGTGGAATCCGTTTTAATTCCTACAGAAACTAGAACCACAGCTTGTGTTTCTTCGCAAGTAGGGTGTAGTTTAGATTGTAATTTTTGTGCTACTGCTCGATTAAAACGTATGCGAAACTTAGAGCCAGGAGAAATCTATGATCAAGTAGCTGCCATTGATAATGAAAGTCGTTTATATTATGATCGTCCTTTGTCTAATATTGTTTTTATGGGAATGGGTGAACCTTTGATGAATTATCCTAACGTAATGAAAGCCATTGATATGATTACGTCTACTGAAGGTTTAGGAATGTCACCAAAGCGAATTACCGTTTCTACTTCTGGAATTCCAAAGATGATTAAAAAAATGGCTGATGATGAAGTAAAATTCAAATTAGCGGTTTCATTACATTCGGCAGTGGAGGAAATTAGAAACGAAATCATGCCTTTTACAAAGAATTTTCCGTTAACCGATTTACGTGAAAGTTTGGAATATTGGTATCGAAAAACCAAAAGCAAGATTACTTATGAATATGTGGTTTGGAAAGGTATAAATGATGATAAGAAATCAATTGATGCATTAGTAAAATTCTGTAAATATGTACCTTGTAAAGTCAATCTAATAGAGTATAACCCAATAGTCGACGGAATTTTTCAACAAGCATCTGAAGAAGCAACTAATGCTTACATAACTGCTTTAGCAAAAAATAATATCGTTGCAAAAGTAAGAAGAAGCCGCGGTAAAGATATCGATGCTGCTTGCGGTCAGTTGGCCAATAAATCATAAAAAAAGGGCTTAGTTAACTAAGCCCTTTTTTAATTACTTTTATGTAGTTAATTTCCAATAATAATAGTGAAAGAAACTCCATTTATTGTGAAAACGGCTAAATTATCACACTCACCATTTCCATAATTTAGCGTAGAAGTTACATTGTTTCTTACGAATGTTATAATTCCTCTAGCTAAAATAGGTTTATTTACTGCAATACAACTCATTTTTGCCATTAACGGTTCTGTAATTGTAGCAGTATGTTGGTTCCCATTTTGATTGGTTGTTGTCCAACTTCCTGTTATTCGGTAAATATTATCTAAAAATATATTTTCCGTATTAAACCCTTCTACTAACTCTCTGGTTCTTGATCCTACACGAGTATATACATCACCATTAGGCATTGTAATTGTCATTTCTAATTGCATCACTACAATTGGGTGTGATGCCGAAGTTGCAGTTGCAGCAGTCATAGAACGTGTAAATGTTTTAGTTCCTACAAATTTTATGTTATTGTGGTAAAAATTATCAAAAGTATAGGTCACAGTATGCGAAGTTGCACTAGGCTGATAAACAAACGTGATGATGATTTTTCCTCTTACTACATTACCATTATTTAATGTACAACCTGTAGTTCCAAAATCTATAGTTTTTGTTACTTGAGTTCCAGGAGTAGGTGTGGTTCCAAAAGCAGGCACTCTAGTGATTGTAGCACAATTTGAAAAAATAGTAGCATTGTTTTCAATAGCTCTATAATTTAAAGTTGTAGCGTCAATATTATCAAATAATTGATCGGCAATTGTTGCAATATCATCATTTGCAAGATCAATTTTAGCGTTTACAATGGCGTCATCTGAAGTTAGTTGAGCCAATGTCATGTCATTTGTATTGTCTTTATCACAACTTGAATAAGTTATTAAAAGCATAAATACAGCGGATAATTTTAATAAATTTTTCATATTTTTTGGTTTAATGTTCTCAAAGTTAGACACAAAAATACAAAAAAGGTTTAATGATAAAATATTTTTCTAATCCTTTATAGAATGGTATCTTTGTGCGGATGAAAATAACCGAGGAAATAAAGCTGCCTATTGCTCAAGAAATGGAACTTTTTGAAGAAAAATTCCGTATCGCAATGTCATCAAAAGTGGCGTTATTAAATAGAATTACCCATTATATTGTTAACCGAAAAGGAAAACAAATGCGTCCGATGTTTGTTTTTTTAACGGCTAAGATGATTGCTGAAGGAAAGGTTAATGAACGAACGTATCGCGGAGCATCGGTAATTGAATTGATTCATACCGCAACTTTAGTACATGACGATGTTGTGGACGATAGTAATAAACGCCGTGGTTTTTTCTCGATAAATGCACTTTGGAAAAATAAAATTGCGGTTTTAGTGGGCGATTATTTATTATCAAAAGGGTTATTGCTATCTATTGATCATAATGATTTTGATTTACTAAAAATTATATCGGTTGCTGTGCGCGAAATGAGTGAAGGCGAATTACTTCAAATAGAAAAAGCACGAAGATTAGATATAACTGAAGCTGTTTATTTTGAAATAATTCGACAAAAAACGGCTACATTAATCGCGGCTTGTTGTTCACTTGGTGCATGTTCAGTGGCTCCAAATGATCATGAAGTTGTGGAGAAAATGAGAAAATTTGGCGAACTTATTGGTATGGCTTTTCAAATTAAAGATGATTTATTTGATTATACCGATGATGCTATTGGTAAACCCACGGGGATTGACATTAAAGAACAAAAAATGACATTGCCTTTGATTTATACTTTAAATCATTGTACCCCAAAAGAGAAAAGCTGGATTATAAATTCAATAAAAAACCATAATAAAGATAAAAAACGCGTTGCGGCTGTAATTCAGTTTGTTAAAGATAAAAACGGATTAACATATGCTGAACAAAAAATGCTTCAATTTCAACAAGAAGCACTAGTATTGCTTGAAGAATTCCCGGAATCTGACTATAAAATTGCACTCGTTTTAATGGTAAATTATGTAATTGAAAGAAAAAAGTGATTTTTTTTATTTTTTCTGATGATATGGAAATTCAAGTTCTACAACCGTGTTTTCGTCTGAACTATTGATAGAAATGGCTCCGTTTAATAATTCTGTAAATTGTTTTGCAACGATAAGTCCAAGTCCAGAACCTTTTATATTTGCGGTATTACTTCCTCTAAAAAACGATTTAAACATATGTTTATTTTCTTCAGGTAAAATACCGATACCATAATCAACAACTTCGATTTTATAACCGTTTTCCATAAAGTTAATTTTTAACTCGGGATTAGCACAGTCTTTGGAATATTTAAAAGCATTCGAAATTAAATTGGTCAAAATATGAATTAATAAACGTTCATCGGTTTCAATTTCTCTTTCGATTCCAGTAATTTCAAGCATTAAATTTCTACCATCTTTTTCGTTGTTGAAATACGTTTCAATTAATTTTTCAATAAAATCACTAAAGTGTAGTTTCTTTATATCAATTTTTAAATTATTGGATTCGTTTTCGCCAAAAATTAAAATATTATTCATTAATTCGGTCATTCGGTCTACTTCTGATGTTATTCTTGAGGTAATTGTTTGAACATCTTCTTTTTTAACTTGTTTATTCATTTTTAAATGAAGCAGTTCAATATTTGAATAAATAACCGAAAGTGGTGTTCTAAATTGATGTGAAGCCATTGTAACAAATCCCGATTTTAAATCATTTAACTCTCGCTGTTTTTCTATGGCTCGCTTTACTTCTTCTTGATCTTTAAGTCTTTGGGTAACATCTCTACTTGAAGTTTGCACACCTATCACCTTTTTTGAAGCGTCTTCAATAATTTTTACAGAAGTTTCAAACCATATATATTCCTGATTCTTTTTTAAAAATCGGAAGGTTACCGCTTCATTTTTTAAATTTAAAATATTGGTATATTTTTCACTCATATCTCTAATATCATCAGGATGAATAAATTGACATAAGTTTTGTTCTAATGCTTCTTCTGGTTTATAGCCTGTAATACGTTCACAGTTATTTGAGATATATTTTATGATTCCATCAAATTGATGTTGCACAACTAAGTCAGAGGTATTTTCAGCTATAAATCGATATTTTTGTTCGGAAATTTCTAATTTATTTTTTAATGTAACGATGTCATTAATGTCGGTTATACTTCCAAGTACAAATTTTGTATTATCTTTTATATCAAATGGAATACTCAGTAATAGTAAAACGCCAATTTTTGAACCCTTGCAATCAATAAGATTACATTCTAAGACTTTTGATTCATTTATTTCTTGGTCAAATAAATCAGTTTCAACGGCATTTAAATAGTTAAAAATATTTTGGCCAATACAATTTTCTATGGCATAACCTGTAATTTTTTCCCATTGTTTATTTAAGAAAAGTATATCTCCGTTTAAGTCTGTTTTGAATACAATTTCGGCTAAGTTATTGACCATGTTGTCATACTCATTTCTTTGCTGTGCTAATTCAATTTCTTTTTCTTTGATTTCGCTAACATCAATATGTGTTCCAATTATTTTTTTTGGAGCTCCATTAGCATCCATTAGCATAATACCAGAATATTTTATCCAAACATAATGCCCGTCTTTATGCAAGATTCGAACTACTCCATCATATTTATCAATTTTTTTAAATATATAATTAAATAGTTGTTGTTCAATTTCATTATAATCATCTGGATGTACTTTTGATCTCCAAACATCAAGACTTGAGCCTAATTCTTCAATAGTATAACCCAAGATTTCGGACCAGTTGTATGAATAAGTAATATGATTTGTTTTTAAATTCCATTCCCATTTCGCTTGGCTAGAGCTTTTCATATAGAAATTGAGTTCGTCTAATGTTGTTTCTAGTTTGGATAAAACTTTATCTTGATTTAATCGAATACCAATATTTCTAGCCACCGTGTGAAGCGCATTAACCTCTTCTTCTTGCCAAATGCGTTCTGTTTCACAATCATCAAATCCAATCCAACCCCAAAAGCGGTCATTTGAAAAAATTGGGGTAAATAGATACGATTGAATACCTTGCATTTCCATTGTCTCTTTAAAAAGAGCATTATCAATTTCATTTACCAAACCATAGAGCGGTAAATTTTGAATTAAAGTGTCAAGAAGTCCTGGAAAAGCATCATAAGGTAATCCACTCAATTCTGGGCTTCCTATAAAGGGTTCTACATTTTCTTTGCACCATTCAAATTCATAATTCAGAATTAGAAAGCCATCTTTCATTTCGTTTTTGAAAATGTAGCATCGGTCAACTAAAATATTACTACCCAATGCACTAAGGCATTCTTGTAGCGCATTATTAATGTTGTTTTCTTTAATTAAATGATTGTTAGCGTCAGAAATTGCTTTTAATAAGTGGTTCATTTTAGTTAGGGACTAAATTAGTTTAGGTGTAAAAAAACTATTTTTATTAAGTTATACACATCAATTTTGATGAATTTTGCACTACAAACATATATTATTTTACACCAACACTCTTCAGGTGTGTTAATAAATAAAAATAAATTATACATAATTTAAAAAATAAAAAACTAATTTTACATTATGAAGACAAAAATTCCAAAAATACTATTAATTGAAGATGATATTTCATTAGGTCAAACAGTTACTGAATTGTTAGAATTTAATGGCTACGAAGTTAAATGGTGCCAAAACGGGTTAGAAGGCTATCATTATCTTGAACAAAAAATGCCAGATATCATCGTTTGTGATTTAATGATGCCAATCATGACCGGGGAAGAATTATTTCTAAAAATTAGAAAGCATAAAAAATATGATGAAATCCCTTTTTTGATTATTACGGCAGACATGACTTTTGAAATGAAGTTAAAACAACTTGAAAATGGCGTTAATGATTTTATCAATAAACCGTTTAAAATTGAAGAACTTATTTTAAAAGTAAAAAACTTTCTTCAATTTAAGAATACCTTAATAAAAAGAAATACAATTGATCCATTTGCTAAAGTAACGATCAAACTAAAAAATAAAAATTTCTTCGAAAGATTGAATGACATTATCTTAAGCAACATTAAGTCAAATCTTACAATTGATAAAATGGCTACTGAACTATTTATTAGTAAGTCAGCGTTAGATAAAAAAATCAGAAGAGATAAACAAATGAATACCACTACTTATGTTA
>NZ_JBIIWV010000135.1:0-5431 GCF_044338735.1 Flavobacterium sp.
TAATAATGGAAATTACCCCAAAAATCCAAGAACAATTAAATCTATTGAATGATAAGTTTGAAGCTATCAATCAAAACACTTCAACCCATTTAGAAGGACTACTTTGGTCAAAACCTATAACCTATTGGGATTATATTCAAACCGATGCATTGCTTAGTTTACAAACACAACGCACTACATTGCCCGACGAAATGGTTTTTGTAATGTATCATCAAGTGAACGAATTGTTGTTTAAAATGATTCTTTGGGAGATGGACCAATTGTGTCATAATGAACAACCTTCAACGGAATATTTTACTGAAAAATTAGGAAGAATAAGTCGCTATTTCGATATGCTCACAACTTCTTTTGATATAATGAAAGACGGAATGGAGCCCGAACAATACCTGAAATTTAGAAATACTTTAACACCTGCTAGCGGATTTCAATCGGCGCAATATCGTTTAATTGAATTTTCTTCAACCGATTTAATTAACCTAATTGACAACCGTTTTAGAGCTTCAATAGATCGAGATACACCTTATAAACATGCTTTGGAACATTTGTATTGGCAAGCAGCTGGAAAAGATTATCATACGGGAGAAAAATCATATTTATTAAGTGAATTTGAACGAAAATACAAGAAGTTATTTTTGGAATACATGGAAGAATACAACACCATCAATTTGTGGCGAAAATATAAACAACTTCCTGATGCAGATCAAAAAAATCAAAATTTAGTGGCAGCCATGCGTCATTATGATGTTACTGTAAATATCACATGGGTAATGGGTCATTTTAATGCGGCCAAAAAATACATAGAAAGTGTGCCAGGTAATCATGAAGCCACCGGCGGAAGTGATTGGAAAAAATACATGTTGCCAAAATATCAAAAACGAATTTTCTTCCCAGAATTATGGTCGGCAGAAGAAATTGAAAATTGGGGTGCATAACAACATTTGAAAAAGAATTACATTGAGATATCTAATCATAACATTTCTTTTTTTCTCTTTTTTTACTTCTTGTAATTCAAAAGACGAAAAAGATGCAACTAAAATAGCAAAGAAAGAGCCAATAATCAAGGATTATGGGTTTACTTTTAATGATTATAAAGTTATAAGAGATACTATTCGATCAGGAGATACATTTAGTGCGCTTTTGCAAAAATTCCCATTGAAAGATAGTCTTACCATTCATCAAGTAACTGAAAAAGTTAAAGATTCATTTAATGTAAGGAGAATTAAAGTAGGCAAACCCTATATTCTTTTTTTAGACAAGAAAAAGCCCAATACGCTTAAAGCGTTAGTCTATATAGAAGATCGAATACAATATACTGTAGTAGATTTTAGAGATTCTTTAGTGGTATCAAATAAGCAAAAACCAACACGCATTAAAAGAAGAGTGGTGGCTGCCGAAATTAACGGATCACTTTCTGAAACATTAAGTAATGCTGGAGTTAGTCCTGCTTTAGCTCCTAAGTTAGCAGGAATTTATGCCTATACAATTGACTTCTTTAAAATTCAAAAAGGAGATAAATTTGCCGTGACCATCAATGAAAAATATATGGAAGATTCCATCTATATTGGAGTTGAAAGCATCGAGGCTTCTTATTTTGAACACAAAGGGAAAAAGATATTTGCATTCCCATATAAGTTAAATGAAAACCAAAAGAAAGAAGATTATTACGATGAAAACGGTAAAGGGCTAAAAAGTATGTTTTTAAAAGCACCTTTAGACTATTTCAGAATTTCCTCTCGTTTTACTGGGCGTCGTTTTCATCCGGTTCAAATGCGATTTAAAGCTCATAATGGAACAGATTATGCAGCGCCACACGGCACACCTATTAAAACTACCGCTTCGGGCGTAGTAGAAAGAACGGGTTACACCGCCGGAAATGGTAATTTTGTAAAAGTCCGTCATAGCTCAACCTATGCAACTCAGTATTTACACATGTCCAGAATATTAGTTCGAAACGGACAAAGCGTTTCACAAGGACAAACCATAGGAAAAGTAGGAAGCACAGGATTAGCTACTGGACCTCATGTTTGTTATCGTTTTTGGAAAAATGGCGTGCAAGTGGATCCACTGCGATTAAAATTACCCAACACGGAACCCATGGGGAAATCAGACAAACAAAAATATTTAAGTTATATTGCGCCTTTAAAAAAAGAGTTAGACAGCATAACCGCACAAAAATTTAAAGAATAATGGCACTGCAATCGATCAATCCAATACAAACTCAAGCTTGGAAAAAATTACAAGCGCATTTTGAAACCATGAAAAACGTTCAAATGCAACAATTATTTGCAAATGAACCTGCAAGAGCCGAAAAAATGCACCTACAATGGAATGATTTTTTAGTAGATTATTCTAAAAATATTATTTCAGCCGAAACGATTTCTTTGTTACAGGAATTAGCCAATGAAGTACAATTAAAAGACGCCATTACAAAATATTTTGATGGAGATGTAATCAATCAAACCGAAAACAGAGCCGTTTTACATACTGCGTTACGCGCTAAAGAAAATGCTTCTGTACAAGTAGATGGCGTCAATGTAATGCCCGAAATTTATTCGGTGAAAAACAAAATCAAAAACTTTTCAAACGAAATTATCTCAGGACAACGAAAAGGTTTTTCTGGAAAGCCATTTACCGATGTTGTAAATATAGGAATTGGCGGTTCAGATCTTGGTCCGGCAATGATTGTTGAAGCCTTGCAATATTATAAAAATGATTTAAATGTTCATTTTGTTTCCAATGTAGATGGCGACCATGTGAATGAAATTATTAAAAAAATAAATCCTGAAACAACTCTTTTTGTAATCGTTTCTAAAACATTTACCACACAAGAAACGCTTTCTAATGCCGAAACCATAAGAAGTTGGTTCTTGCAATCAGCAACACAAGAAGATGTTGCAAAACATTTTGTAGCCGTTTCAACGAATATTCAAAAAGTAACCGAATTTGGTATTAATCCCGAAAATATTTTTCCTATGTGGGACTGGGTGGGCGGACGCTTTTCTTTATGGAGTGCCGTTGGTCTATCAATCAGTTTAGCTGTAGGATATGATCATTTTGACCAATTATTACAAGGAGCTCATGAAATGGACGAGCATTTTAAAAACGAGTCGTTTGATAAAAATATTCCGGTTACCTTAGCTTTATTAAGTATCTGGTACAATAATTTTTTTGGTGCAGAAAGTGAAGCATTAATTCCTTACACCCAATATTTGCAAAAATTAGCGCCTTATTTACAACAAGGCATTATGGAAAGCAACGGTAAAAGTATCGGAAGAGATGGTAAACCGGTTAATTATCAAACCGGAACTATTATTTGGGGCGAGCCAGGGACTAATTCACAGCATGCTTTTTTCCAATTAATTCACCAAGGTACAAAATTGATTCCTACTGATTTTATTGGATTCAAAGAGTCATTATATGGTAATAAAGACCACCATGATAAATTAATGTCAAATTTCTTTGCACAAACCGAAGCTTTATTAATGGGTAAAACTGAAGCGCAAGTTCAAGCGGAATTTGATAAACAAGGAATTTCGGGCGATAATGCCGATTTTTTATTGCCGTTTAAAGTGTTCTCAGGTAATAAGCCAACGAATACACTTTTAATCAAAAAACTAACACCCGCTACCTTAGGTGCTTTAGTCGCTTTATATGAGCACAAGATTTTTGTACAAGGCGTCATTTGGAATATTTTCAGCTATGATCAATGGGGAGTTGAGTTGGGGAAACAACTAGCAACAAGTATTCATAACGAAATTATAGACAGCGTTCCACAAAGCCATGATGGCTCAACTTCTTTTTTATTAAAAAAATATAAGAATTAGTATATTATTTTTAGAAAAGCGCTGCAAAAAGCTGTTTTTACCGAAAGAAAATCTTTAATTAACATTTTTTTAAGTTTTTTATTATTCAAATAGCTTTTGTTAACATTAAATTAACATTAGAAATAAAATCTTGTAGCAACTTTGCATAAAATATTTTAAAAACACATCACATGAAAATTTTTAAAAATGCATTACTTTTTGGGTTTTTCTTTTTGACAACCCTAACAGTATTTTCTCAGTCTAAAGTTACAGGAACTGTATTAGATGGAGAGTTAAATCAACCATTAGCAGGAGCTAGCGTTGTAATCAAAGGTACTACAAACGGAGTAGCTACTGATTTTGACGGAAAATTTGAGCTTACAACAACTCAAAAATCAGGAGAAATTGTAATTTCTTTCTTGGGTTTTGATTCAAAAACAATTTCTTTTACAGTTGCGGGAGCTACTACTAATGTTGGTTCAGTAGTTATTGTTCCAAATGTTTCTCAATTGGACGATGTAGTGGTAGTTGGTAAAGGAATTATCGACGTTGCAAAAGAGCGTAAAACGCCAATTGCAGTTTCTACAATTAAAGCGGCTGATATTCAAGCAAAAGTTGGTACTTCAGATGTAACACAAGCTATGGTTAACACACCATCTGTTTATGTTGCAGGACAAGCTGGAGGTTATGGTGATTCAAGAATTACGGTTCGTGGTTTCCAACAAGACAACACAGCTTTCTTATTAAACGGTCAGCCAATTAATGGTATGGAAGATGGTAAAATGTATTGGTCAAACTGGTCAGGAATGTCGGATATTGCTAACTTTATCCAAGTACAAAGAGGTTTGGGTTCTTCAAAATTAGCGATTTCTTCAGTAGGAGGAACAGTTAACTTTGTAACTAAAGCAACTGATAAAAAACAAGGGGGTTTTGTATCTACTGGTGTTGCAAATGATGATTATTTAAAAACTACAGCATCATATAACACAGGTATGAATGCTAAAGGATTTGGTATGAGCGTTTTGATGTCACATTGGCAAGGAGATGGTTACAACGATGGAACAAGAGGAGAGGGACAAAACTACTTCATTTCTTTTGGATATAAACCTAACGATAAACATAATTTCAATTTTTTGTTGACGGGTGCACCTCAGTCACACGATCAAAACTTTACTAAAAGAATATCTGATTATTTAGGGTTCGGTAGAAAATATAATAACAATTATGGTTATTTAAACGGAAAATATATTTCTGAAAGAACAAATTTTTACCACAAACCAGTTGCAAACTTAAACTGGGATTACACCATTAACAGTACTACTTCATTATCTACAGTATTATATGCATCATGGGGCCGTGGTGGAGGAACTGGTAATTATGGAGGTGGTAAGAAAAATATTTCAGAATTTAATCCATACACTGGAGCAAATCAATCAACATTAATTGACCTTAATTTAATTTTCGCAAACAATTCTGCCGATCCAAACGGAATTGGTTCTAACGAAAGTGGATCAAATGCTGGTGTTCCTGCAGATCCATATCGTTCTAAAAACTATGTAATTAGAGCTTCTATGAATAACCATGCTTGGTATGGTATCGTTTCTAATTTAAAGAAAGAAATTAATGAA
>NZ_JBIIWV010000136.1:0-5428 GCF_044338735.1 Flavobacterium sp.
TAGGGGTTGAAATACCTCCAATTAACAGAATAAAAGATAAGTTGAGAATATGTTTTTTCATATTTTTTATTTTTTCTAGAAAAATATAAGCAAATATAATGCCTTTTTTAAGCTATAATTATTTTAATTTTTAAAAGGATAAAAATTATTAAATTCGTAAATTGCAGCCTTTAAAACGAATTAAAATTACAGATGGAACCACAAATACCTTATATTCCTGTTAATAAAGTAAGAATTGTAACTGCAGCCTCGCTTTTTGACGGACACGATGCAGCCATTAACATCATGCGAAGAATTATCCAAGCGACAGGTGTAGAGGTAATTCATCTTGGACATGACAGAAGTGTTGAAGAAGTTGTAAATACTGCCATTCAAGAGGATGCAAATGCGATTGCAATGACGTCTTATCAAGGAGGCCACAACGAGTATTTTAAATACATGTTCGATTTACTTAAGGAAAAAGGTGCTGGTCATATCAAAATATTTGGCGGAGGCGGAGGCGTAATCTTACCTTCAGAAATTTCAGAGTTACACGAATATGGCATCGAAAGAATTTATGCTCCAGATGATGGTCGTGCTATGGGATTACAAGGTATGATTAATGATTTGGTTAAAAGGTGCCCCCCAACCCCCGAAGGGGGAGCTGAAATGGCTGCTGAAAATTTGACTAAAAATCTTGAGAATAAGAATGTAAATACTATTGCCCGATTAATTTCTTTAGCTGAAAATAATCCAGAAAAATTTCATGCGCTATTTCCACAATCTTCAGAAGCTACCCCTTCGGGGGCGGGGGGGGCTCCCGTCTTAGGAATTACCGGAACGGGTGGTTCAGGGAAATCATCATTAGTAGACGAATTAGTACGTCGATTTTTAATTGATTTTCCAGAAAAAACAATCGGATTAATTTCGGTTGACCCATCAAAACGTAAAACAGGCGGGGCTTTATTAGGCGATAGAATTCGTATGAATGCGATTAACAATTCAAGAGTTTATATGCGTTCGTTGGCAACTCGTCAATCGAATTTAGCCTTGTCAAAATATGTGGCAGAGGCAATTCAAGTTTTAAAAGCCGCAAAATACGATATCATTATTTTAGAAACATCTGGAATTGGACAATCCGATACGGAAATTATGGACCATTCTGATGTTTCATTATATGTTATGACACCCGAATTTGGAGCTGCAACGCAGTTAGAAAAAATTGACATGCTTGATTTTGCTGATTTAGTAGCACTAAATAAATTCGACAAACGTGGTGCGTTGGATGCGATTCGTGATGTAAAAAAACAATACCAACGCAATCATAATTTGTGGGATGTTGATACCAATACCATGCCTATTTTTGGGACAATTGCATCGCAGTTTAACGATCCTGGCATGAATACACTCTACAAATCAATTATGGATAAGATTGTAGAAAAAACGGGAGCCGATTTAAAATCGACTTTTGAAATTACACGTGAAATGAGTGAGAAAATTTTCGTAATTCCACCTCATAGAACGCGTTATTTATCTGAAATTGCAGAAAACAATAGAAAATACGATGAAACGGCACTTTCTCAAGTAGAAGTAGCTCAAAAATTATATGGAATTTTTAAAACGGTTGAATCGGTTTCGGGAATCAAACCAATGTTAACAAAAGCCGGAATTGACCATAATTTTGTCATTCCGAAGGAATCTCAAGTTTTTATGGATTTACTTTTAGATCAATTTGATAAAGTAAAAATGAACCTTGATCCTTATAATTGGGAAATCATTTTGACTTGGGATGAAAAAGTAAATAAATATAAAAATCCGACTTACAGTTTTAAAGTTCGTGATAAAGAAATCAAAATCGCAACACATACCGAATCGTTATCGCATTCGCAAATTCCAAAAGTGGCTTTACCAAAATACAAAGCTTGGGGCGATATTTTAAAATGGAATTTACAAGAAAATGTTCCCGGAGAATTTCCTTTTACTTCTGGATTATATCCATTTAAAAGAGAAGGCGAAGACCCAAGTCGAATGTTTGCAGGTGAAGGTGGTCCAGAACGAACTAATAAACGTTTTCATTATGTAAGTGCTGGTTTACCAGCAAAACGTTTATCAACGGCTTTTGATTCGGTGACTTTATACGGAAACGATCCACACATTCGTCCTGATATTTATGGAAAAATTGGTAATGCTGGAGTTTCAATTTGTTGTTTAGATGATGCTAAAAAATTGTATTCTGGTTTCGATTTGAGTCATCCAATGACTTCTGTTTCCATGACAATTAATGGACCAGCGCCTATGTTGTTAGGATTTTTCATGAATGCTGCTATTGATCAAAATTGTGAAAAATACATTATTGAAAATGGTTTGCAAGATGAAGTAGAAGCTAAAATCAACGATATTTATAAGAAAAAAGGGGTTACTCGTCCATCGTACCAAGGAACTTTACCAGAAGGAAATAATGGTTTGGGTTTGATGCTTTTAGGCGTAACTGGCGACCAAGTTTTACCATTAGATGTTTATAATGATATCAAAGTTAAAACTTTAGCACAAGTTCGTGGAACCGTGCAAGCGGATATTTTAAAAGAAGATCAAGCACAAAATACGTGTATTTTCTCTACAGAATTTGCTTTACGATTAATGGGCGATGTGCAAGACTATTTCATAAAAGAAAACGTTCGTAATTTTTATTCGGTATCCATTTCAGGTTATCATATTGCTGAAGCAGGAGCAAACCCAATTACGCAATTGGCATTCACTTTATCCAACGGATTTACTTATGTAGAATACTATTTAAGTAGAGGAATGAATATCAACGATTTTGGTCCGAATTTATCGTTCTTTTTCTCTAACGGAATCGATCCTGAATATGCCGTAATTGGTCGTGTAGCTCGAAAAATTTGGGCGAAAGCCATGAAAAATAAATACGGAGCCAATGAAAGAGCTCAAATGTTGAAATACCACATTCAAACTTCTGGGCGTTCGTTACATGCGCAAGAAATTGATTTTAATGATATTCGTACGACGCTACAAGCATTGTATGCAATTTACGACAACTGTAATTCGTTACATACAAATGCTTACGACGAAGCCATTACAACTCCAACAGAAGAATCAGTGCGAAGAGCGATGGCGATTCAGTTGATTATTAATAAAGAATTAGGTTTGGCGAAAAACGAAAATCCAATTCAAGGTTCGTTTATTATTGAAGAATTAACCGATTTAGTGGAAGACGCTGTTTTACAAGAATTTGACCGAATTACTGAACGTGGCGGTGTATTGGGTGCGATGGAAACCATGTATCAACGTTCTAAAATTCAAGAAGAAAGTTTGTATTATGAAACCTTGAAACATACGGGTGAATTCCCAATTATTGGAGTAAATACGTTCTTAAGTTCAAAAGGATCACCAACAGTTATTCCTGCTGAAGTCATTCGTGCAACGGAAGAAGAAAAAGCGTATCAAATAGAAATGTTAACGAATCTGCAACAAGCAAATACAGATACAGTTTCTAATCAAATTGAATTATTACAAAATGCGGCAATTAAAAATGAAAATATGTTTGCCTTATTAATGGAAGCTACAAAAGTGTGTTCATTAGGTCAAATTACTAGCGGATTGTTTGAAGTGGGTGGACAATACAGACGCAATATGTAATAATCTATTGATTTTCAATTTGAATCCAACTATAAATTAGCTTCTTTAAACTTTCGCTGAATTTCTTTTAATTTTTCGGCACGAGCATTCTTTTTTGCTTTCGCTTTAGCTTGCTCTTTGTGCAATTTATCGTTGTGCGCTTTAATATTTTTCGGATTATTTCTTCCCATTTTATTAGCTTTTATGAAGTTTCAAAGATACAAAAATAAAAACGGATAAAATTTTGGCACAACAATTGGTTATAGTCTATCATCTTAAATCTCTAAAAATCTATATTATGAAAAAAATTACTTTACTACTAGCTTTTATCGGAATGATCACACTACAAGGTTGTACCGTAAACGAAGTTCAAGACACTGTTGATAACGATACCATTGCTGAGGTTTTTGAATTAAAAAATATCAACTTCAGTTTTGATACTACTTCTGGAAAATATTTTATTTATAGAAATTTAAATCCTCAAATTTACGCTTCAGATAATATCTTAATTTATAGAATGTCTGATGTAATTAATTCTAGTACACCTGTTTGGCAGTTGATTCCTAGAACGTTATATTTGAATGCAGGAGAATTAGATTATGATTTTGATTTTAGCAGAGTAGATTTTACTATTTATGCAGATGGTACTTATAATTTAGCAAATACACCTCAGTACATCAACAATCAAACGTTTAGAATTGTAATTATTCCGGGGTTTTTCTCTAGCAGAAGTTCAAATCAAGTAGATTTTAATGATTATGATTCAGTAATCGAAGCCTATGGAATAAATTCAAAAAATATCAAACAACTTTAAATAAAAGGCAATCTTCTCCTGATAGCTTTTAAATCTTTATAGTATCAATTTTTAAATAACCAATGTGTTTTTCATCTTCGGAAATCGTATTGGTTTTTTTAATTTGTAAACCATACTCCGATTTGAATGCATCCGAAAGAATCTCTTCTATATTGTGAATATCGTCCACATCAACGCCAAATTTATCATCAATATGCGATGCTGCTCCTTTGAAATTATAATGTTTATAAAAAGTTGTTTGTTTTGCTTTTTTAATGGCTTCGGCTTTTGTTGTTGCAACCACTAACACTTTATAATGGTATTCTTCAAATTCGCCTTCTTTATATCCGCCTAAATTCAAAAAGAATAATTGCTCTTCTTGTGCCATTTTTTCGGTTTTGGAAACCACTTCAATACTAAATCCATCAACACAAGTTACTTTTCGCCAAGCATCTATATGTATTTTTCCTTTTGCTTCAGGCCAAAATGCTTTCATATCAGGAACTAATGCTTTTAAACTCGTTCCAATGCCAAAAAAGATATCATGTTGCTCCGTAAAACGCCCTTTTGGGGTACAACCCAACATAATCATATATAAATTTGCTGTTTTCATAATACAAATGTAGTAAAAAATATTTTTACCCCTAAAAAAATAGGGGTCGTTGTGAAAATATTAAAAAAATTTATATATTTGCATAACTTTTCAAGGGTATAACTTTAAAAACACAACTTTATGTCAACATTTCGTTTTCAAGCTTTAAGAAAGGCAACCGATAGAAAACCAGTTCATGTAGAAGAATTGGACAGAAAATCAATTATTTTTGGTAGTAATGTCTTTGGAGACAAAGCTATGCGACAATTTTTAACTTCAGAAGCATATAAAGCAGTAAAAGCTGCGGCAGATGGTGTAAAAATCGATCGTAAAATTGCCGATTATATTGCATTAGGAATGAAAGAATGGGCATTATCAAAAGGAGTAACACATTATACCCACTGGTTTCAGCCATTAACAGGAACAACTGC
>NZ_JBIIWV010000137.1:0-5427 GCF_044338735.1 Flavobacterium sp.
AAAAATATACGCCTGGTTGAGTAAAAACAATTGCATGATAATCACCCCTACAATGGCTAAAAACCCTATAAATATTACTGTTTTGAATTTATTAAATTTCATATTGACACCGATATTACAAAAATTGGATGGTAAAAAACAACCATTAACAACTTGTTAACAATCATTTAAATCTGATTAACAACTCCTTTTTCTTGATTGTTTAGCTTTGTGAAACAAAATTAAAATAACTAAAATTATATTAAGGTATGAAATCGATTAAATTATCAATTGTTGCATTATTTATTGCAAGTGCCTCTTTTGCTCAGACTAAAGACACAAAAACTGTAAAAGCTCCGGCTCCAGTTGCTGCACCTGCACCTGTGGCTGTTCCTGCTCCACCACCAGCGCCAAAACAATCTGTCGTTAAATGGGATCAAGAAATGCACGATTTTGGAGACATTCCAAAAGGAATTCCTGCAACTTATGAATTTTCTTTCACAAACAATACTAAAGAAACTATAATTATTACGAGTGTTAAACCTGCTTGTGGTTGTACAGCGGCAAACTATACAAAAACTCCTATCAAACCAGGAGAAAAAGGTATGGTAGCAGCTACTTTCAATGCAGCTTCTCCGGCTCCGTTTCAAAAATCAGTAACTGTAATGACAAACGAAGGTGGTGCTGAAGCAATAAAAACATTATCTTTTAAAGGCAAAGTAATTGAAACATCTACTGATGCTGATAAAAAAACAGACATTAAATCATAATTTTTAATTCAACTTTTTTCATCTTAAAAAGCCACCTGAAATTCAGGTGGTTTTTTTTTACTAAATGGGAACAGCTATAAAAACTCTTCTAGGATTACCAAAAATTAAAAAGGATAAAAATAGAATTTCAAAAAAGTGGCTGCTCAAACATAAAAATACTGGATTACAAAAAACTTTGTTTTAATTTTTAAAAAACAATCAAACTTTTTTCTATTTTTATAAAACAAATTTATCCTATTAGTAAATGAAATTCTTGCTGAAATTCCTAAAATGGTTTGCGATTTTTATTGCAACTCTAATTATTGTCATGTATATTTTTGATGTTGATTATTTACTGCGCGCGGTAAAAACAATTTATCTCAAAGGATACACTACTGCTTTTTTGGAAGATTATAAAGAATTTCCAAATCGAGAAATTAAAAAAGGGATAGCGCAACCTTGGTCAATCGCTTCCGATTATAATTCAGTTCCCGCAACTCAAAATCTAGAAAAAACACATAAAGAACTTAAAACCACTGCTTTTTTAATTATTAAAAATGATCGCATTTGGCATGAAAGTTATTTTGATGGATTTGATAAAAACTCAAAGTCTAATTCGTTTTCCATGGCAAAAAGTGTGGTTACCATGGCGCTAGGAAAAGCTATAATGGAAGGCAAAATTAAAAGTTTGGACCAAAAAGTAACCGATTTCTTTCCTGAATTAAAAGGAAAATTTGTAAAAGAAGTAACTGTTGGCGATTTATCCTCAATGGCTTCAGGTTTGAGTTGGGATGAAAAATATTACAATCCGTTTTCAATCGTAACACGAGCCTATTTTGACGATGATTTAGACAAAATGATTCTTGGTTTAAACATCATCGAAAAACCAGGAAAATCCTTTAAATATTTGAGTGGTGCGACCCAATTATTGGCCATGTGTCTTGAAAAAACAACGGGTGAATATTTATCGGATTATGTTTCAAAACACTTTTGGCAACCCATGGGAGCCGAAAATGATGCACTTTGGCAATTAGATGAAGCCCCAGACGGCATTGAAAAAGCCTATTGTTGTATTGCAAGTAATGCACGAGATTTTGCTCGTTTTGGAAAATTATATTTAAATAATGGAAATTGGAACGGCAAACAATTATTAGAGAGCACTTTTGTTAAAAAATGTATCACACCACGATTTAAAAATTCACCTCAATATGGTTATGGATGGTGGATGCATACCGTTTTGGGTAAAAAATTATATTATATGCGAGGTCACTTAGGACAATTTGTCATTGTAATTCCTGAAGATCAATTGATCATTGTTAGACTTGGTCATTTAAAAGGTCTCCAAACAAAAAAAGATACGCACAGTAATGATTTATATACTTATGTTGAAGAAACATACAAAATGCTTAGTAATCGTAAATAAAATTCTGTAACCCCTAAAAAAATTAAAATATGATTGAAAAAATAAATCTAAATAACATCTTATTTTTAGATATCGAAACCGTTCCTGAGCATGAAAATTATGCTGTTTTAGATCAAGAAACCCAGTATTTATGGGAACACAAAACACAATACCAACGAAAAGACGATATTTCGGGCGAAGATTTTTATGAAAGAGCAGGAATTTGGGCTGAATTTGGAAAAATCATTACTATTTCCGTCGGATATTTTGTTAATAAAGCAGACATTCGAAACTTTAGAGTGACCAGTTTTTGGGGTGACGAAAAGAAAATTTTACGAGATTTTTCAAATCTACTGAACACCCACTTCAACGGAGCCCAACATGTTTTATGTGGTCATAACGCTAAAGAATTCGACATTCCATTTATTGCACGAAGAATGATTATTAACGGAATTGCTTTGCCAAACAAGCTTAATTTATTTGGTAAAAAACCCTGGGAAGTGCCGCATTTAGATACTTTAGAATTATGGAAATTTGGCGATTATAAACATTTCACGTCATTAAAATTATTAACTAAAGTTTTAGGAATTCCTTCGCCAAAAGATGATATTGACGGAAGCGAAGTTGCTCATGTTTATTATGTAGAAAATAATATTGACCGAATCATCACTTATTGTGAAAAAGATGTCATTGCAGTAGCTCAGATTTTTCTTCGATTACGAAGAGAAGATATATTAGTAGACGACGAAATTATTCATGTATAATTTTCAAAATTGAATTTTAGTCTTGATTTAGTACATTTACAAAAAATATAACACATGGTATTAAGTAGATTTTGGTTGGTAATTTTTATTTCATCTATCTTTTTTGTAGTAGTGGGTTTGTTTTCTTCACAGTACTATTCCATTGATTATGTGCTAAATGGCAAACAAGGTGAACCCCTTTTAATCAATGAAAAGTATATAAATGAAGTGCCAAAATTTATTCAAGATAGTTTACAAAAAAGTGAAGAAAATACTTACATCGTTAATCGCAATGAAAAAGATGCAGATACTACTTACGTGTATTCCAATCAAACGGTAAAAGTTTACAGCGGCACACAAAAAGCAGACGGTTTGTTACCCATGACAAAAACCAGTTTGTTTGATTTGATTCTGCCGTTAATGGCTTATTTGTCTTTTTTCTGTGGTCTTATGGAATTGCTTATCATTTCTGGGGCTTCTGAACGATTGGCTAAAAAATTAAGTCCGCTATTTGCTAAAGTTTTTCCTTCTATCCCAAAAAATCATGAGTCCATTTCCTATATGACGTTGAACTTTTCAGCCAACTTCTTAGGATTAGATTCTGCAGCAACGCCTT
Source organism: Flavobacterium sp. (assembly GCF_044338735.1). GTDB lineage: Bacteria > Bacteroidota > Bacteroidia > Flavobacteriales > Flavobacteriaceae > Flavobacterium. The sequence goes on from NZ_JBIIWV010000137.1 coordinate 3,490, forward strand.
TTGGTTTAAAAGCCATGCAAAGTTTACAAGAACTAAACCCTGATAAAGACAAAGCCAGCGATGCGCAAATTATGTTTATGTGTTTGCATGCTGCGGGTTTAACGTTGATTCCAACATCTATTATTGGTTATCGAGCAGCCGAACATGCCGCAAATCCAGCCGATGTCATGTTGCCGTGTATCATTACTTCGTTTGTTGGAACTATTGCTGCCTTTTTATTGGTAGGAATCAAACAAAAAATCAACTTCAAAAGCGCTTCGTTACTAGCGGTATTGATGGGTGTTATTGGTGCCATTGTGGGATTATTATTCTATGTAAACAGCCTTGATTTAATCGGAAAAAATTATTTTACATCAAATCTTTCGGGTCTATTGTTAATCATTATTATCGGATTCACGCTCATTTTTTCCTTTGTTCAAGAGAAGAAATTTGTAGAACATAAAACCACTATTTTTGATACATTTGTAACAGGAGCCAACAACGGATTAAAAACAGGAGTTACTATTTTTCCATACGTAATGGGAATGTTAGTAGCGATTTCGCTGTTTAGAAACAGTGGTTTGTTTGAAATTATAGCCAACGGAATTTCCTTTTTATTTGCTCATTTAGGTGTTGCCAAAGAAATAACCGATTCGCTTCCAGTGGCGCTGTTGCGTCCGTTTAGCTCAGGTGGTTCAAGAGGTTTTATGATTGATGCAATGAAGCAATTTGGACCAGATTCTTTAACCGGAAGATTGAGCTGTATTTTCCAGTGCAGTGCCGAAACAACATTTTACGTAATTGCCGTTTATTTTGGAAGTATCAATGTGAAAAACACACGTTATACTCTAGGTATGATGCTTTTAGTAGATTTAATTTGTGTGATTACAGCGATTTTTGTGGCGAGTTGGTTTTTTTAAAATCCCCAATTAACCACATTTCATTTTTTCAATCCCGGCAAAAATCCGTAACTTTACCTTTCAAAACTTACACACAAATGGACTTTTTATATCAAGACCCGTATCCTATTTTAAAAGACGATACAACCTACAAAAGATTAACTTCTGATTACGTAAAAATTGAACAACTTGGCGATAGAGAAATCTTAGTGGTTGACCCAAAAGGATTAGAATTATTAGCTCAAGAAGCGATGGACGACGTTTCGTTTATGCTACGTTCTGCACATTTACAAAAATTACGAAATATTATCGAAGACCCAGAAGCAACAGATAACGATCGTTTTGTGGCTTATAATTTATTACAAAATGCAGCTGTAGCCGTGGAAGGTCAATTGCCTTCTTGCCAAGATACTGGAACGGCCATTGTGGTAGCTAAAAAAGGTGAAAACGTGTACACAGGTGTTGAAGATGGCGAATGGTTATCCAAAGGAATTTACAATACGTACCAAAATAAAAATCTTCGTTACTCGCAAATTGTTCCGATTTCGATGTTTGAAGAAAAAAACTCGGGTTCAAATCTTCCAGCTCAAATTGATATTTATGCTAAAAAGGGAAATTCGTATGAATTCTTATTTTTAACAAAAGGTGGTGGTTCGGCAAACAAAACCTTCTTGTATCAAAAAACAAAATCGTTGTTAAATGAAAAATCGTTAGACGAATTTGTTCGTGAGCGTATTATGGATTTAGGAACAGCGGCTTGTCCTCCGTATCATTTGGCTTTAGTAATTGGCGGTACTTCTGCAGAAGCGAATTTAGCAACAGTCAAAAAAGCATCAGCGGGTTATTATGACAATTTACCAACATCAGGAAACATGTCGGGTCAAGCGTTTCGCGATTTAGAATGGGAGAAAAGAGTACAAATTATTTGTCAAGAAAGTCAAATTGGAGCCCAGTTTGGCGGAAAATATTTAACCCATGACGTTCGTGTGATTCGTTTGCCTCGTCATGCGGCATCTTGCCCAGTTGGAATGGGTGTTTCTTGTTCGGCAGATAGAAATAT
>NZ_JBIIWV010000138.1:0-5378 GCF_044338735.1 Flavobacterium sp.
TCTGAAATTTTCCATTGGCATCGTATAGTTCCGCTTGGCGTTTGATATTGAATTTTCTATCACGTGGATCGTTGCCAACACCCGCATTGTACATCCAATTGCCATAATTACTGTGCACGTCATAATCGATCAACATACTTTCAAAATAGGCAGCACCCATGCGCCAATCTTGTTCCCATTCTTTTGCCCAATAACTCGCTACATTTTGTCGACCGCGATTGCTCATCCAACCTGTTTTTTGTATTTCAATCATGTTGGCATTCACAAAATGTTCTGGCGTGTTGCCGTTTGTCCATTGATTGAAGGCTTTTGAATTTTGGTTCCAATGGTATTCTTTTTGCAAAATGCCATTCAATTGAAAAATTTTGTTGCCGTGTTTTAGCGAAATGTATTTGAAATAATCGCGCCAAATTAACTCAAAAATTAACCAATAGGTATCTTCGTTTTTGACTACTTTTTTCTCAAATTGTTGTACTTCCCAATAAATTGTTCGTGCCGAAATACTTCCATTGGCTAACCAAGCCGAAAGTTTCGAACTGTAATCTTTTCCAATTAAACCATTGCGGGTTTTCTTATAAACTGCTAGTTTTTTGGTGTCCCAAAAGTACTCTTCGATGCGTTTATTCGCTTGATTTTCGCCACCTTTAAAAGGGAAAGCCGTTTTATTGGGTTGCTTAAAATCCGTAGCTTCGGAGTCAAAACCTAAATCTTCTAACCTTGGAATAGTAGTTTTTTCTTCAATTAGATTTGAAATTGGTTTGGCTGAAATAGAAACTGTGGGTCGCACTCGAATTTTCTTTTCTAATTGCTTTCTGAATTCGGTAAAAACTTCAGGAATTTTCTCCCAATCTTCATATGGAACATCATCAGGATGAAATAAGAATTGGTCGTAACAGGTTTTCCATTTCACCGCTGGAATTGAATTTTGAACTTCAGTTGCTACTTCTATTTCTTCTGGTGTCCATTCGTTTTGAATGTAAATCGTATCAATTTGATATTTAGCGGCTACTTTCGGAATTAGTTGTTCGGGATAACCGTAATAAACCAATAATAAGATGTTCTTCTCGGCTAAATTTTGTTGTAATTCGTTTATCGTTTCTAACAGAAATTGGGTTCTAAATTTTTCTGTTTTTTTGAAACCGTATTGGGTTGTTTCAAAATGTCTCGGGTCTAAACAATAAATACCAATGATTTTTTCATTTTCTCTACAGGCATTGTATAACGAATGATTATCAATCGTGCGCAAATCATTTCTAAACCATACCAATCCGTTCATTTCTTTTTAATTTTTGCTCGCAAAGACTCAAAGTCGCGAAGTTTTAATTTTTATTCGAATCAATTTTCCGAACATCCGAATATCAGAACATTCGAATATCTATTTATCAATTCTTGTTTTTTCTGCATTTATCACTACAATACAATACTTCTTCCCATTTTTTCTCCCATTTTTTGCGCCATGAAAAAGGAAGTTGGCAGGTTTTGCAAATTTTTTCTGGAAGATTTACTTTTTTATGCGCCATTTCTTAGCTTCGATTTACTTTTTTGTTTTGGTCGTGCATATTCAAAACGATCAATTAATTTTGGTAACGCATAGCCGTCTAGTCCATTAATCGTTACAACATTTCCTTTGTCTAATTGTAACCAATTATCTTTTTGGATCAATTCTTCTTCAGCATAAATTGTTTCAATTGAGGCAATAATATGGATACAATCGTTTTCTTTTAAATAGTATTCGTTAACATACTTACAAAGTAATCGCACCGGACTTCCTTTCACAAAAGGACATTTATAATCATCCAAATATTCAGAAGTTAAATTTGTTTCTTCAAATTCTGAAACGCCTTGTTCATAATTTGCCGAAGTATGATGCGCGTCGGCAATCATTTCTTCGGTAATGTGATTTATGGTGAAAAAATCGGTTTCCTTTATATTTTTATAGGTATCACGTGGAACGGTTGTAGGGCGTAAAATGAATCCAACCAATGGCGGCTCACTTCCTAGATGCGTTACACTACTAAAAATAGCTACATTTTCTTTGCCGTCTGTAGAACAAGTCCCTATTAAGTTGGCCGATTTATAACCAGTAGCACTGTTAATTAAATTTAACCGTGGCACTTTGTCCATTTTTGAAATTTCAGAAAGTGTTATTTTTTTCATGTTATTTTTTTCAAAAGTACGTTTGTTTAATCAAAAATAAAAATTATTAAACAAAATAAAATTTAACGATAAAATCACTTTATTAAATAGTATCAAAAAGGCATTATTGTTTACTTTTGCAATCTATTTTACAATTACTTCATGCAAACGCCACAAAAAATTGCTGTTATAGGATCTGGATTAGTAGGAACTTTATTAGCAATCTACTTAAAAAGAGCCGGACACACTGTACATGTTTATGACAGAAGTCCTGATATTAGAACGGTTGAATTTTCGGGTCGTTCCATTAATTTGGTGATGTCAAATCGGGGCTGGAAAGCATTGGAAGATGTAGGTCTAGATGAAGCTATAAGATCAATAGGAATTCCAGTAGATAAAAGAGCTATTCATCATAAAGATGGCAAGTTAAATTATCAATCTTACGGAAATGAAGGCGAAGCAATTTTTTCATTATCTCGAGGAATTTTAAATCGGAAAATGATCGATTTAGCAGAAGCAGAAGGCGTGGAATTTTTCTTCGAACGCAAAATTTGGGATATAAAATTAGCCACTGCAAGTCTATGGGAAGGCGAATCGGAGCAAGGCGAATGGACGGAGTTAAAATACGATAAAGTGTTTGGTGCCGATGGCGCTTTTTCAAGAATTAGACATAGAATGCAACGCCAATCAATGTTTGATTATTCGCAAGAATTCATGAAAATTGGTTACAAGGAATTACACATTCCGGCTAATGCAGATGGCACGCCAAAAATTGATATTCATTCATTACACATTTGGCCCAGAGGAAATTTCATGTTGATGGGATTAGCTAATTTGGATAACTCATTTACTTGTACTTTGTTTATGCCTTTTGAAGGTGAAAATTCATTTGAATCATTAACAAATGAAGATAAGTTAATTGCTTTTTTTGCAGAATTTTTTCCAGATACAAAAGCTGTAATTCCTGATTTGGTAAATGATTTTTTTAAAAATCCAACAAGTTTCTTAGCCATAATGAAATGTTTTCCATGGACATTTGAAGATAAGGTTGCATTAATTGGTGATTCAGCTCATGCAATTGTACCTTTTTATGGTCACGGAATGAATGCGGGTTTTGAAGATATTTCGGTTTTAAACGAAATGATGCAACAATATGGAGACGATTGGGATTCCATTTTTAAAGCATACGAAATTTCAAGAAAACCAAATGCAGATGCTATTGCTGAACTTTCGAGAAGAAATTTTATAGAAATGAGCACTAAAACAGCCGATGAAAAATTTCTGCTTCAAAAGAAAATTGAAAAATGGTTTTCAGAGAAACACCCAGAAAAATGGATGCCTTTATACAGTAGAGTTACCTTTAGTTTACAACCATATGCAGAAGCCTTAGCCGTAGGAGATTTTCAAAATGAAATAATGCAAAAGATTTTAAACATAGAAAATATTGAGGAAATTTGGAATTCAGAACAAGTGGAAAATAGAATTCTTGAATTATTAAAACAGCCTTAATATTCTCTATTTACCATTTCCATACTAAAAGCCGGTGAACAAATTGCTATATATTCACAAGGTTCATCAAATGGATTTGAATATTGAACACGTGTATTTCTGTCAATTTTTATCGATTGTCCTTCTTCTAAAATTACAACTTCATCGTCAATAATGAATTGCTTTTTTCCTTTTATAATATAGGTGTATTCATCAAACTCTGGTGTTTGAAATGGTTCGCTCCAACCGGGAGGCGCAATCATGTGAGCTATCGAAATTTCAGAATTTTTTGTAGTGGCTAGTCCATGATGTTCTTCAATTAGTTTTCCATCGGTTGTTGGAACTATAAACGGACTTTTTTGTATAAAATATTTTTTCATTTTTTTCATTATCAAATATAAAGTAAAATTTGTTTTCAATAAAAAAACAAATTAAAACTAGAGGGTCGAATTTATTAATAAAATTTATTTTTTCTCAAAAATATTGGTATAATAAAGTAAAAACAATTACGTTTTCTTATATAATTCGTTAAAGTAAAAGATTAAAAAAAATAGTTGAACATCAATTATTTTACTGACTAGTAAACTTAATGTTATTATTTCTTAACATTAGATTTAAAATTGTAAAAAAAGTTTTTTTTTTCGAAGTAAAAAATTAAATTTGACCCCAGTTAAGTTAAAGAACTAGACTTTAACAATATTATCGACATTTTAAAACTAATAAAATTTAAAAAAAATGACAAAAGTATCTAACGAATCTGTTGAAAACGGAGCAAGCTCTAAAGGTTCAAATGTATTTGCAGCTTTAACAATTGTAATTTGTATTATAATTGGAATTTTAATTTGGAAATTTGTAATGGGTCATCCATCAAATTTTGAAAACAATGATCCAGAAGGTCATCCATTACCTGGAAACTATTTAGGAATGGTTTATAAAGGAGGATTTATTGTACCATTATTAATGGGATTACTTTTAATGGCTTTAGTGTTCTCAATTGAGAGATTCATTGTAATTGGAAAAGCAGCAGGAAAAGCAAATGTTGAAAAATTCGTTAAAAATGTACAAACTTTAGTTGCTCAAGGAAAAGTTGACGAAGCTATTGCTGAATGTGATGCACAAGAAGGATCAGTAGCAAATGTTGTAAGAGCTGGTTTAACTAAATATCAAGAAGTTAAAAAAGAAGGTTTTGATAGCGAAAAAGCTACAGAAACTATTCAAAAAGAAATTGAAGAAGCTACTTCTTTAGAAATGCCAATGCTAGAGAAAAACATGACAATTATCGCAACATTAGTATCTATTGGTACCTTAATGGGATTATTAGGAACTGTATCTGGTATGATTAAAGCATTCTCTGGATTAGCAGCAGCAGGAGCACCTGACCAAGCAGCATTAGCAACAGGTATTTCTGAGGCGTTAATTAATACGGCTACTGGAATTGGAACTTCAACATTAGCAATTATATCTTACAACTTATTTACATCTAAAATTGATAAATTAACGTATTCTATTGATGAGGCTGGTTTTGCAATCACTCAAGCATATAGAAGAATGAAAGGAAAAGCTGCATAATTCAGCAATTTTTAGCGTTAATTATTAATGAATTTCAATAATTCAATTCGAATATTGAAGTTAAAATTTTAAAAAAGATGGCAAAAGTAAAAATGTCAAAAAAGAGTACAAAAATAGACATGACCGCAATGTGTGATGTTGCCTTTTTGTTGCTTTCTTTCTTTGTAATGACGTCTACTGCCAAA
>NZ_JBIIWV010000139.1:0-5360 GCF_044338735.1 Flavobacterium sp.
ATACCTACCAAATTTCAAATGCTAAAAAACTTGCAAAAGTTACTTATTTAGTAAATGACACTTATGATACTGAGAGCGGTGGTGGATTTGGAGAAGGTGATGATGTATTTTCGCCTGCTGGAACAAACATCAATGCGGGTGTGAATTTCATGTTAAACACACACGGTTTTATTGGTTATTTTAAAGGAAAAGAAGAAACGCCATATAAACTTACGGTACTTCATCCTGAAACCTTATTAGGTGTTTCTGCAATGACAGATGCAGATGCTAGTTCAACTTCAGATGTTTTTGAAATGCCAAAATATGCCAATTTGGTTGAAATGCCAATCATGTATTCTAAACCCGATTTTACCTCGTTCATGGTAGACGATATGGAAATCATCATTAGTGTATATTCGCCAACAGGGAAATATACAGCCAAACAAATTACGCCTAATATGGAAAACATGATGAAAGCCCAAAAACGTTTTTTAGGCCCAATCAATTCTACAAAAAAATATGCCATTTTATTGTATCTATCAGATATGGCAGCTCAAGATGCAAAGGGATTTGGAGCATTAGAGCACCCAACTTCAACAACAGTTGTAATGCCAGAAATGATGGGATTAGAAATGCTACAAGAGCAATTAAAAGATGTCGTTTCACATGAATTTTTTCATATTGTAACTCCTTTAACGGTTCATTCTAACGAAATTCAGTATTTTGATTTCAACAATCCGCAAATGTCTGAACATTTATGGATGTATGAAGGGGTAACCGAATATTTTGCTAATTTATTCCAAGTGAATCAAGGTTTAATAGATGAAAAAGCATTTTTTGAAAGAATGGCAGGTAAAATTGCTCAATCTAGACAAATGAATGATAAAATGAGTTTTACTAAAATGAGTAAAAACGTTTTAAATGCACCGTACAAAGATCAATATGTAAATGTGTACCAAAAGGGAGCTTTAATTGCTATGTGTGTAGATATTTTAATTCGCGAAAACAGCAATGGTAAAAAAGGAATTTTAAACTTAATGCAAGATTTAGCAACAGAATATGGAACTAAAAAAGCATTTAAAGATGAAGAATTATTTGCTAAAATTACACAATTAACATACCCTGCGGTTGGTGAATTTTTCAACACTTATGTGGCTGGTGAAACCCCAATTCCTTATGAGCAATTCTTTGGAAAAATGGGTGTTACCGAAGCAACTATGGAAGTAGCAGGAAATCCGTTTTTAAAAGATCAATCGCAACCGTATATTACAGTTGATCCTACCACCAAAGAAATAATGATTTTACCTGAAATTGAGTTGAATGTTTTCTTTACAACTTTAGGAATTAAGAACAATGACAAAATAATTGGAGTAAACGATAAAACTTATAATTTAGATAATATTTACGATCTAATTATGGCAAGTATGGACTGGAAAGATGGAGAGACTATTTCTGTGAAAATCAATCGTGACGGAAAAGATCAAACCATTTCAGGAAAAATTGTGATGCCAAAAGAACAACAAGAAGGATATCAAGCAACAGATGACAGCAAAAAAGCCGTTAGAGAAGCTTGGTTAAAAGGTTAATATTTTTAAAACCTTAAAATTCAAATTGAATCCTCAAAGTACAAGGTATTTTGAGGATTTTTTATTTACTTTGCCATCATAAATTAAAAAAACACAAATGAAAAAAATAATATTTGCCGCTTTAACAATGATTTCCTTTATTTCTTGTGAAAAAAAAGAAAGTATTGATGGCGCTAACCTACATATAACCGGAAATATTGAAGGTCTTGGACAAGGCAAGTTGTACATCCAAAAAATACAAGATTCGGCATTAGTAATATTAGACAGTATTCAAATAAAAGGAGACTCCCATTTTGAAAGCCATATAAAACTAGACAGTCCTGAAATGCTTTATTTGTTTTTAGATCGAGGACAAACCAATTCAATTGATAATAGTTTACCCTTTTTTGCAGAACCCGGGAAAATAACTATTGAAACAACACTTAAAGAATTCTTTGCTTCTGCAAAAATAACTGGTTCAAAAAACCAAGATTTAATGGTTGAATTTAATAAAATAAATAGCCGATTTAACGAAGAAAACATAGACCTGATTGAAAAGCGTTTAAAAAACGATATGAAACCAAATCCAAAAACAGCAGATAGTATTGAAGCGGCGTATCAAAAATTGTTGATTAGAAAATATCGCTTTACGGCAAATTATGCAGTTACTCATGGTGAATATGAAATAGCACCCTATATAGCAATTTCTGAAATTGCTGATATTACCATTCCTTATTTAGATACGATTCAAAAAAGTATGAAACCAAAAGTAGCGCAATCAAAATATGGAAAAATGCTTACCCAATATATTATAGAAAGAAAAGCATCTGAAAAGAAATAATTTTAGACCAAGTTATAAACTAAAAAACCATCACAATGTGATGGTTTTTTTCTTTAGAGCCGATGGAGGGACTCGAACCCACGACCTGCTGATTACAAATCAGCTGCTCTAGCCAGCTGAGCTACACCGGCAACTCTAATGAGGTGCAAATATAATTCTGAAATTTAAAATTCCAAAAAAAATTGGCACTTTTTAATACATTTTTTTTAGTTTAATCCGTTTATTTTTGCAACAAATTGATTAGCAGCTGCTTCGTAATCTTTACGAATTTGTTTAAAATGTGCTTTTTTGTTTTCTACATTTTTTTGATTCGCTTGAGTCATTAAAGAATCAAAAGTTTCGTAAATTTCATCAACTAATTTATCTGAAGCTTCAGTTGGTTTTCCTACTGTAGTCATTTCCCATACGTAAACGATATTTACAATATCACCTAAAACGTAGTTGATTTCTTTTTTCAAGTTTTTAACGCTTGCCATTTTTTATTTATTTAAAATTTGATGCAAAATTACATAATATATTTTGTTCTCAATACATTATATCGAAATTTCTAATAATGTAGCCTTCCCTCTTAATGTTAATTGCTCAATAATTGCTGGCATTAAAAGGGTATCACCCATTTGGTATTGCATAATTTCACCATTGATGATTACTTCAAATTGACCATTTGTACACATAAAAACCGTAAAGGATTCCTTAGTTTTTTTCCAAATATAATGATCCTGTAAAGCAATGATGTTGGTCGTAAAATAAGAACAATTTACAACTTGCGATGATTCATTTGGTACTTCAGAATAGTCCATTTTAGAATCTGTAGTATTGAAATTGATTGCGTCTAAAGCTAATTCGGTATGCAATTCTCTCCCTTTTCCATTAGCATCTACTCTATCCCAATCATAAATTCGATAAGTAATATCACTTGTTTGTTGAATTTCGGCAACCACAACACCAGCACCTATAGCATGAATAGTACCTGTTTCAAGAAAAAAAACATCGCCTTGTTTTACAGGATATTCGTTCAATAAAGAAATCAAATCGTTGTTTTCTAATTTTTCCAAATATTCTTTCTGATTCGAATTCTTCTTAAACCCAACAACCAATCGAGCGTCAGCATCTGCTTGCATAACATACCACATTTCGGTTTTACCAAAAGAATTATGGCGTTCTTTTGCAAGAGTATCATTTGGATGCAATTGAATAGATAAATCTTCTTTAGCATCAATAAATTTGAACAATAAAGGAAATTGTTTTCCAAATTGTGCAATTACCGATTTTCCTAGAATTTCTTCGGGATACAATGCGATAATTTCATTGATATTTTTTCCTTTTAAAAAACCAGAATTGACCACACTTATATCGCCAGAAACTGTTGATATTTCCCAACTTTCTCCTGTAGTTTGTGACTCAATATTTTTGTTTAAATAGGAGTTTAATTTGGTTCCGCCCCAAATACGGTCTTTTAAAATTGGTGAAAATGTTATCGGATAAAACTTCATGATTAAAGGAATATGAATGCAAAGATGCAAAAATTATAGCTAAATCTATCGAAATCAGGTCTTATTTAATTCTGATTTTGAAGCGCAATTAAAGCTTTTGCAATATGATTTTTAGCGTTTAAACTATCAAAAATATAAATACAAATGCCTTTAGAATTAAAAACATAAGTAACTCTTCCTGGAATTAATCCAAAAAGCGCAGTAGGAACACCAAATAATTTTCGCAACTTTCTATTTTCATCCGAAAGTAAAATAAATGGCAATTGATACTTTTTTTGAAAACCTTGATGTGAACTCACTGAATCGCCACTTACACCAATAACCTCAGCTCCCAAATCTTGAAAATCTTGATATGCATCTCTAAAACTGCAGGCTTGTGTAGTACAACCTGGCGTGTTATCTTTTGGATAAAAATAAATTACAACAGATTTGTGCTGTAAAGAATGGCTATCAAAATTTGTTCCATCTTGTTTTACTGATGAAAAATGTGGCAATTGATTACCTATTTGAATCGACATTATTAATTTCCTTTATAAATTACAAAGTTTCTAGGCGTTTCATACAAAGTAATTTCCAACTCTTTATTCATATCAATTAAAACCCGAAGTTTATGCCAAATAATGAACGCAATGTGCTCGGCAGTAGGATTTAAATCAAAAAATTCGGGAACATCTTCATTCAAATTTTTGTGATCAAACGCTTCTTCAATATGTTCTTTTATCAAATCCGATAATACTTTAGTGTCTATAACATAGCCTGTTTCTTGATCTACTTCCCCAGTTACCGATACAATTAAATCATAATTATGTCCGTGAAAGTTTGGATTGTTGCATTTTCCAAAAACCTCCTGATTTTTTTCCATAGTCCAATCTTTTCGATATAATCGATGGGCAGCATTGAAATGGGCTTTTCTTGAAACAGTTACTCTCATAATTTAGGTTTAAGGTAATGGGTTTATAATTTATGATCTTCTAGATAGTGATAAAACTCGTCAAATATAATTTTAAACCAAATGGTATAAAGCGCTGGATTTTGAATCATATCTTCTTTAATATCTTCAATTTTCATCCATTTCCAACTTTCCACTTCGTCTGGATTAATACTCGGAATTTCATTAGAATAGCCAATCATAACATGATCTAATTCGTGTTCGGTCAAACCATTATCAAAAGGAGCTTTATAAATAAAATGAAATAATTCTTTTAATTCCACTTGAAAGCCCATTTCTTCAAACAAACGTCGTTTTCCTGCTTGCAGATTTGTTTCACCTGCTCTTTGATGGCTACAGCACGTATTAGTCCACAATAAAGGAGAATGATATTTTTGATGTGCGCGTTGTTGCAACATCACTTCATTTTTATCATTCAAAACAAAGACTGAAAACGCTCTATGCAAAACTGCTTTTTCATGCGCTTCCATTTTGTTCATCAGCCCAATAGGCTCATCTTTTTCGTTAACCAATATTACTTGTTCTTCTTTCAT
>NZ_JBIIWV010000028.1:0-17635 GCF_044338735.1 Flavobacterium sp.
TATCTATATTTGCACTCACAAAAAATGGCCTCGTGGCGCAACTGAATAGCGCATCTGATTACGGCTCAGAAGGTTACTGGTTTGAATCCAGTCGAGGTCACTAAAAGCTCTGCAATGCAGGGCTTTTTTATTAAAATAAAATTCATTTCTTCTTTTATAAAATATTAACTACCTTCGAAAAAAAAGAATGTCAATACCAGATCGCGTTATACAAGTAGAAGCGTTATACAGTAAACTTGAACTTGAAATAAATACTTTTCAAGAACATACAAAACTAAGCTGTGTTGCAGGTTGTGGCAAATGTTGTAACAATCCAGATATCGATGCCTCACCACTCGAATTTTTACCTTGGGCTTATCATTTGTATTTAAAAGGCAAAGCCGAAACAATATTAGATCAACTAAACGCCACTACTGAATTGACTAAGTGCCATATCTACCAACCTTTTTCGGAATTTGAAGGCGATAAAGGGAGTTGTTCAGACTATAAACACCGTGGATTAATTTGCCGCCTTTTTGGTTATGGAGCTACAAAAGATAAATATGGAAATCTTCGATTAGCTACTTGTAAAATCATCAAAGAAGGGCAAAAGGTAAATTTTGATCAATCAACTATTTCAATAAACGAAGGACTTTATGTGCCAATATTTACTGACTATTATATGAATTTATCGCAAATTGATTTTCAATTAGGAAACGTTGTGGTTCCTATTAATAAAGCATTAAAATTAGCATTAGAAGAAGTTTTGCAATATTATGCCTATCGCCCACTTCCAGAAGGACATAAAGATATTGTCTAAAAGCCACATTTTATTACTTTTACAGCATGAAACAATTAGTAATCATAGGAAGTGTTTGGCCAGAACCAACATCAACTGCTGCAGGAAATATAATGCTGCAACTTATTTCGTTGTTTCAAGAGCAAGATTATTCCATTACTTTTTTATGTTCGGCTTCACCATCAGAATTTTCATTTGATTTGAATCAGATTTCGGTTGCAACCCAATCAATACAATTGAATGATAATAGCTTTGATTTACTTATAAAAGAACTCAATCCAACTGTTGTGCTTTTTGATCGCTTTATGATTGAAGAACAATATGGCTGGCGCGTTATGGAAAATTGTCCGAATGCTTTAAGAATTCTTGACACCGAAGATTTACACTTCTTACGAAAAGCACGAGAACTGGCTTTTAAACAAAATCGAGAATTGGTTTTTGAAGATTATATTTCGGATACTTTTAAGCGAGAAATGGCCTCGATTTACAGATGTGATTTAACGATATTGATTTCGGAATACGAAATGCAATTGGCCACCGAAACATTCAAAATTGATCCAGCTCTTTTATATTATTTACCTTTTTTGTCGAATGAAATAAATACCAATGTTCCAAAATTTGAAGACAGACAACATTTTGTCAGTATTGGAAACTTTCTACACGAACCCAATTGGCAAACCGTTTTACAATTAAAAAAACATTGGAAATCAATTAAAGAACAACTTCCCGATGCTGAACTTCATGTGTATGGTGCTTATGTGTCAGAAAAATCGAAACAATTGCATAATGAAAAAGAAGGTTTTTTGATTAAAGGAAGAGCCGAAAGTGTTATTGACGTGTATTCTAAAGCAAGGATATTGTTAGCGCCAATACCTTATGGAGCAGGCTTAAAAGGAAAATTATTTGAAGCCATGCAATTGGGATTACCTTCTGTAACTACTTTAATGGGTGCCGAAGGAATGAATGGAGCTTTAGATTGGAACGGATTTATTGCGTCTGATGATCCTGATTTTATTGCAAAAACTGTCGAATTGTATACTAACGGGTCACTTTGGGAAACCGCTCAAAAAAAGGGTTATGAAATCATTGAAAAGCGATTTAAAAAAGAACAATTTTCAGCCGATTTTAGAGCAAAAATTGAATATCTCGTAAAGCATCTAAAATCGCATCGAAACGAAAACTTTTTAGGGCAAATTGTACAACATCAAAGTATTCAGAGTACTAAATATATGAGCAAGTGGATTGAAGCGAAAAACAGTTGACAGTCGCAGTTTTTAGTCGCAGTATATCACTGATAACTGAGACTGATACTGTAAACTTTTATCCATGAATCGTTTCCGATTTTCCGTAGCTCTCAATAACTTTAGCTTCAAATTCTAGCCATTCTTCCCAACGTTTTTTAACGTCGTAACCTTCTTCGGCTAATTCGTGAGCAAATTGTAAAAATGAAGTATAATGATTCGCTTCAGAAATCATTAATTCACGATAAAAAACAGCTAATTCTTCGTCTTTTATATTATCTGAAAGCACTTTAAAACGCTCACAACTTCTAGCTTCAATCATTGCAGCAAACAGCATACGCTCTACGATTAAATGCTTACGATTACCAGGTTTCATAAACTTAAATAAATCATTTACATAACTATCTTTTCGTTCACGTCCTAAAACCCATCCACGCGCTTTGATAATTTCGTGTACTTGTTCAAAATGATCCATTTCCTCTTTTGAAATCTTCGTCAATTCTGTAGTAATTTCAGTAAATTCTGGTAACATATTGATTAACATAATCGCATTAGAAGCTGCTTTCAATTCGCACCAAGCGTGATCGGTTAGAATTTCTTCTAAATTTCCTTCAGCTATGTTAGCCCATCTTGGGTCGGTTGGTAATTTTAAACGAAACATTTAATTATTGAATGAAGATTAATGATTTCAGAAAACAAAATTAAGAAGATTATAGTTGTAAACCTAAATTAGAAATATCCCAATTTTTATTGAGATTATAACCAATGTTCCCTTTAACTATTGCTAAAGGACAATCGAAATTATTGGTATATAAACCACCGGTTCCTAATCCTTGTGGCATTTTATTATTTAACGTGTACGTAAATTGTGTAATTGCATTTAATCCGATATTACTTTCTAAAGCCGAAGTAATCCACCAACCGATATTATGCTTTTCGGCCAATTTAATCCATTCTAAAGTTCCTTTGAAACCTCCCACTAAACTTGGTTTTAAGATGATGTATTGAGGTTGGATTTTTGATAATAACATTTCTTTCTGTTGGATTCCGAAAACCCCAATTAGCTCTTCGTCTAAAGCTATTGGAATAGGTGTTGTTTTACAAAGCTCTGACATCATGTCAGTATTGTTTTTTTGAATAGGCTGTTCAATACTATGTAATTCAAATTCAGATAGTTGATTTAATTTATATAAAGCTTCATTTGAACTAAAAGCGCCGTTAGCATCAACACGAATTTCAATCGTTTTTGCACCAAAATTTTGACGAATAAATCGCAATAAACCTAATTCTTTTTCAAAATCAATAGCTCCGATTTTCATTTTTATACACGAAAATCCTTGTGCTAATTTTTCTTCAATTTGTTGTTTCATGAAGGACTCCTCACCCATCCAAACCAAACCATTAATCAACATATTGGATTTTCCTTCTGTAAAGTTTGAAGGAAATAATTCGAAAGGAGTTTTAGATTGCAATGATAAAAATGCCATTTCTACTCCAAATTGTATCGATGGAAATTCAAGTAATGCATCCCATAATTTATCCTTACCCAAATGAATATTTTCACACACCCATTGTAATTTTTCTTCATAATCTAGTCGGTCATCTATTGATAAGCCGCGCAACAAACCACACTCGCCTATCCCAATTTTACCATTTTCTTCCAATAGTAAAAACCAAGTTTCTTTTTCCGTCATCACACCACGAGAGGTGCCACTTGGTCGATTAAAATTGAGAATGTATTTTTTATAGGTTGCTTCCATGTTTTTGACCCTAAGTCTATAAATCGATACTTTCACCAATTTCTAGAAGCATTAAATCTTTTCCGCTATCAAAAAATTTACGCTTAGCCTCTTGATGATTGATTTCGATGTAACCAAACGTATCGTAATGATAGCCTAAAACTTTATCACAATCTAAAAAATCTGAAGCAATAATAGCATCATCAACATCCATTGTAAAATTACTTCCAATAGGTAAAATAGCCAAATCTAATTTGGTTCGCATTGGAATTAATTTCATATCCATGGTTAAAGCTGTATCACCAGAGATGTATATGTTTTTATGTTCGCCTTCAATTACAAATCCGCCAGGTTGCCCAGCATAACTTCCGTCAGGAAAAGAGGAAGTATGAATAGCATTTACATATTTTACAATCCCAAACTTGAAATCCCAACTTCCGCCATGATTCATTGGATGGTAATTAAATCCTTTATTTCCATAATGTGAAGCAATTTCATAGTTTGATACAATTACCGCGTCTGTTCGCTTTGCAATGGCTTCAACGTCTAAAATAAGGTCTTGATGCGCATGTGTTAATAAAATATAATCGGCTTCCAATGTATTTATATCAATATGTGAAGCCTTTGGATTACCTGAAATAAAGGGATCAACCAAAATATGTACGCCCTTTACTTTGATTCCGATACAAGCGTGTCCGTAAAATGTGATTTTCATAGTTTTTATTTTAGTAAAAAGTAATTAGCTTAAAAAGACTAAAGTTAACCAAAATAATAGACTTAAGGCAAAAGTGGTTAAGGCTACTTTTTTGAGTTCTGGATCAAAATCTTCATATTTTTCTGATTTTTTTATTTTACCAATATGCATAAGCAAAGGAATATTAATAATTAAAACAGGTATTGCCGTAACCTTGATAATCAAACAAAAAACAATAAACATGATTGAAGCAATTGAGATACAAGCTTCATGATATTTCTTAGCCCAATTTAACCCCATTTTTACCACTAATGTATTTTTACCAGCGATTTTATCATTTTCAATATCGCGCATATTGTTCAAATTGAGCACAGCTACACTCAATAATCCGATGGCTGATGCGGGTAAGAATAATTTCCAATCGATAAAATGGGTAAATAAAAAATTTGAACCAATTACCGAAACCCATCCAAAGAACACAAACACAAATAAATCGCCAAAACCACTGTAACCATAAGCTCCTTTTCCTACCGTATACTTTATTGCTGCTCCGATTGAACCAATTCCTAATAAAATAAAAATCAAACTAAATATAAAATTTTCTTTGCCAAATGCTGTATAAATCAATCCTAAAGAAATTAAAAAAGTGATTAGAACAGTAATTAACACAGCTCTTTTCATTTGTTCAGCTGAAATAATTCCGGCTGCAACCAATCGTTTTTCACCAATTCGGTTAGCATCGGTACCTTTTACACCGTCACCATAATCATTAGCATAATTTGACAATACTTGTAAACCTAGGGTAGTTAACAATGCCAGAATTACTATTCGAAAATCGGAAAATCCTTGATAGTACGCATAAGCACTTCCCACAATAATCCCTGAAACGGAAAGTGGTAAAGTACGAAGTCTTGCGGCTTGAATCCAAGGTTGTATTTTATTTTTCATTAGATTGCGAATACTATTAATATCGTTGTTAGATTTAGTGCCAAATTAATATAATGAATCAAATAATTTTTGGTTTTAAAAATTGCATAGGTGTTTATGATTGGCAAAAGAAACAACAAAACTAACATTGGAAACCAAAGAATTTCATAAACCACACCCAAAATAGTTATCTTATATATATCAATTGTTTTGCAAAGTAACCAATACAAGAGCATTGAACTACTTAAAACTAAAAGAAGTTTTTTATTTGTGATTAACTTTTCCATATGATTACATCCAATTTTTATTACTATTTTCTATTTGAAATAACCAATAGTTTACCAAATTCTTAATTTCTGAATAATTTCCTGTAGTAAAACTAATATTTCCTCCAGCGGTTGACAAAGTTACTGAACCTATATTCGTTACCTTTTGCCAAAAGAATTGCTGAGTTGTAATAGCTTGTATTTTATTGGGTTTGACAATTGTATTTTCAATATCCCATGCACCATTTTGCTTGATAATAAAATCGTTTGAAACAAAAAGCTTGTAATTTTTATAAGAAAACCAAATTAGAAGTCCTGAAAAAACTATAAAAACAGCAACATAACTATACAATTCTGTCCATGTTACAAATTCCGTTTTACGATTTAGAAATAAGACAATTAAAATTGGAACTATCATTAAGAAAAAGGTATTTATTGCTAATTTTCTCCAATTAGGTAAATACAATTTTTCTTTAATAGGAAGCTGTCCGTATAATAAACTTAAAATGGCATCTCTTTCGCTGTCAGTGCATCCAGGGACTTGTAATTTATCTTTTTCTTTAACTTTTTCAAGATTGCTTGATGCTTGATTTATCTCTATTGTTGTAACATTAAATTTTTTCTGAAAATAATTTTGAATAATTTTTATTTGTTGAACCTTATTAGGATTCAATAAGGTACTTTTTGTTGAAATCAAGCCATAAGTTAAAATAATTGCTTGCCTACTCTTTTGAATCGTGAAATTAAAATATTTTACAATTGTTCTCACCAAATTAACAACCATTACTAATCCAAAAATACTAACTATTACTATTGTTATAGAAGTTAACATAGGTAACTTATCTAAATAGTTTGTAACTTGATCTTCGTTAATTTGAGTTGTATCTGATACTTGCCGTAAATTTTCCATGATTGTTGAAAAAAATAACAACAATAAGGCAAAACTTTTAACATAATTTGAAGTGAATCCAATTTTAATTAAACTTGATAATCGAATTTTTATCAATGAAGTTGGCTCATTTTCTTCTTGATTAATTTTTAAAAAAACACTATTTTCAAGTTGTGAATGATGAATTAATCGCTCTTTTAAAATAGTAGCCAAATCATGTGAAATTGCACTTATTGAAGCTTCTTTTTTATCACTTCCTGCAGTGTCAATTTCTAATTTATACACACCAACCAGTCGCTGAATTAAGCTTTGATTAATATTTACTTGCTGAATTTTATGCAATTGAATACTGATTCTTGTTTTGTTTAAAACGCCTTTATGAATTACAAACTCATTTGACTCGTCATCAATATGAAAAGTAAAAAAGTAATATTGTAAATATGAAAAAAAAGCAATAATTAGAATAGCAACTATAAAACCTCCAAAAACAAAAAAAGTATTGAGTGTTTCTATTTTTACAATCCAAATTAATAAAATAGGCCAAAACGCTCGAACCGATTTTTGTAATGTATTGGCAAACATTACAACAATTCCAGGAAGAGACTGCCTTTGTGGTTGTGAAAAATCAGTTAACTTATTCATTAAAATCCTTAATTACTGAAGTTGTAGGGTCGGTTTCAATAGTATCTAATATTGGATTTATTTTTTGGGAAACTAAATTTTTGATTTTTTGAGCCTCTTCTAATAGCAATCCTGGGATTTCAATATCTGAGCTACTTCCTCCTGCTGTGAATAATTCAATTGAAGCTAAACCGAGTTTTCTGGATATAAATCCTTGATGCAAGGCTACATGTTGCACTCTATTAAAAGGTATAATTGTAGTTGTTTCAGAAATTAAGCCTGATTTATAAATAGCGTCATGGGTTCGAAAAGCGTAGCCTTTTTTATTGAAACTTAGTTTGGCTAGAAGGTATGAAAGGAAAATCATAACACCAATAAATGCTCCCATAATCATCCAAACCCTATTTGAAAAAAGTTCTGATTTAAAATAAGAAATTACAAAAACCAGAATTAAAACCAAAAAGTTAAAAAGGCTCAAATTGATTGCAATTACATTAAAGTACTTAGATTGTAAGCGATTCAACTGTAATTCATCAAAATTAGGTAATTCGTTAATTTCTATGTTTTCATTTATAAATTTTGTCATTCTAATTTTTTATATTCTAATTTCTAAATTCGGACTTCTATTACGGCAAATATTTCTTTTCAAAATTGGGCTTGCGCTTTTCTAAAAACGCATCTCTTCCTTCTTTGGCTTCGTCAGTCATATATGCTAAACGCGTAGCTTCACCTGCAAAAACTTGTTGCCCTACCATGCCATCGTCGGTTAAATTCATGGCAAATTTTAGCATTTTAATAGATGTTGGTGATTTTGCTAATATTTCTTGTGCCCATTCATAAGCGGTTGATTCTAATTCAGCATGCGAAATTACAGCATTTACCATTCCCATTTCATACGCCTCTTGTGCCGAGTAATTTCTGCCTAAAAAGAAAATTTCTCTTGCTTTTTTCTGTCCTACCATTTTGGCTAAGTACGCCGAACCATAGCCACCATCAAAACTGGTTACATCGGCATCGGTTTGTTTAAAAATAGCATGTTCTTTACTAGCTAAAGTTAAATCACAAACCACATGAAGTGAATGTCCGCCACCTACAGCCCAACCTGGAACTACACAAATTACCGCCTTTGGCATAAACCGAATCATTCGTTGTACTTCTAAAATATTTAAACGATGATAACCGTCTTCGCCTACATAACCTTGATGTCCTCTTGCTTTTTGATCGCCACCGCTACAAAAACTCCAAATTCCATCTTTTGAACTTGGTCCTTCCGCCGAAAGTAACACCACTCCAATTGAAGTATCTTCTTGGGCATCATAAAAAGCTTCTATTAATTCTTTGGTGGTTTTTGGACGAAATGCATTTCTAACATCGGGTCTGTTAAAAGCAATTCGAGCTACTCCATCACATTTTTTATATGTGATATCTTCATATTCTTTTACGATTTTCCAATTGATAGTTGACATTTTTAATAATTTTTATCAAAAATACTTCAAAAATACTTTAATTTGCAAAAGCAGATGACATTTTTATAAAATCGTAATTAATTAATATTTTGAAAATATAATTTGTCCAAAAATAACAGTAAAACAATACATGAAATACAAATCGGACTTTAGTAAAATTAATTTTTTTATACCTCTATTTCCTTCAGTACTAGTATCGCTTATTGCTTTTTTGTCAGGAGATTCTATTGAAATGGTTTTGGCACCAATTGGAATTTTAATTTTACTTTTAAGTGTATTAATTACGGTTGGGTTTTTCACTACCTATTATGAAATTCAAGAAAACCTATTGATTGTTTCTATGTTTTTTTACAAAACAAAAATTAAAATTTCAGAAATTAGATCCATAAAATATTCCAATTCAATAATGAAAACAAATTTTTACAAACCGAGCTTTCATCACAAAGGCATTGAAATTGTTTATCACAAATACGACGATATATTTATCTCACCTGAAAAAAGAGACCAATTTATTACCAAATTACTAGAAATCAACCCAAATATTACGATAAAGAACTAACCATATGTTGAACAGAATTTTAATTTTAAGCCTAAGTATATTATTTGTCCATTGCGAGAAAAAACCTGACGAAAAAAACGAGTCTACACTAAAAGATAAAGATGGAAACGTTTCAGAATATGCAGTTAATTTCACCCGTTTGAGTACCGTTTATAAGAAAAAAATGGCCGATGATATTGAGTATTTTTATAATAAAAAATTCAATTCAAAAGATTTTAGTGGCGGATTTTTAGTAGCAAAAAACGGAGAAATTCTATATGAAAATTATAGCGGCTATGCCTATAAAGAAAATAGAGATTCCATAAAAAAGGACACACCAATTCATCTTGCCTCGGTGAGTAAAGTAATAACAGCCGTTACTGTTTTAAAATTAGTAGATCAAGATAAAATTGAATTAGATGAATTGGTTAGTGAATATCTTCCAGAATTTCCGCACAAACAGACAACAGTAAGAATGTTGCTAAACCATCGAAGTGGGCTGCGCAATTATGCTTACTTTTCAGATAATAAAAAAGTTTGGAATAAAAATAAAAATCTTACCAATCAGGACGTTTTGACGTTATTAGCAACAAAAAATATCGGTTTAGAATCTTCTCCTGGTACCCGATTTGGCTATTGCAATACAAATTATGCACTTCTTGCGTTAATCATTGAAAAGGTTACTGAAAAATCGTATCCAAAAGTATTGCAAGAAATGATATTTGATCCATTAGGAATGAAAAATACTTTTGTCTTTGATGATTTAAAGAATAAAGATAGTGTGTGTCAGTCTTATAAAAACAATTATTTGCGATTGGCTTTTGAATTTTTAGATCAAGTATATGGCGATAAAAATATCTATTCTACACCGCGTGATTTATTGAAATTTGACTTAGCATTATATTCTGAAGATTTTTTAAGCAAAAAAATGAAATCTGAAATGTTCAAAGGATATAGCTATGAACGAAAAGGAACCAAAAATTATGGTTTAGGAATTCGTATGTTAGAATTTGAAACCGGACAACATTATTATTTTCACAACGGATGGTGGCATGGTAATACTTCGTCTTATGTTACTTTGCAAAAAGACTCGGTAACTATTATTGCAATTTCAAATAAGTTTTCAAAAAAACCTTACCAAACGAAGCGGTTAGCGCCTATATTTGGTGATTATCCTTTTGAATTTAATGAAAGTGAGGGTGAATAATTAAGGTAATAATTCTAACTTAAAATGTCTAATCATAAATAAAATTGTAATTATATTGATGAGTAAACTTAGCCAATAATACCTATTACTTTCGTCTGTATTTACAGTAATTTCATACAAATTTAAAAGCGGTAAAATGACTATCGCAATCCAAATGGGAATCCAAATAATTTTAGTTTCAAATCCGATAAAATGAATGGTTTCAAACTGTTGAAAAATAGCAACAAACGTTAACATAAAAACGAATATGCTTAGCACAAGATACCATTTATTCTTTTTTGTCATGTTACACTAAATAAATTCCGTCTTCTTTGATTTCGATTAATTGTTGCTTGTATAAATTTCCAACGGCTTTCTTGAAATTCTTTTTACTCATTTTCAAAACCGTTTTAATATCTTCTGGATGCGAATGATCAGTCAATCGCAAAAAGCCACGATTTGCTTTTAATTCGTCTAAAATTATTTGGGATGAAGGCTCAATTGCTTCTACTCCTACTTTTCGCAACAACACATCAATTTTTCCGTCAGGGCGAATGTTTTTAATATAACCAATGGTTTTCATTCCTGGCTTTACATCTGTATACACCTCATTTTTATAAGCTAACCCTTTGTATTTCTGATTAATGATGACATTAATTCCGCCTTCAGTAATATGTGAAATTAAGATTTGTACTTCTTCATTAGGTTCCAAATCAACATTTTCATTCGATAAATATTTATTTGTTCTACTTGATGCTACTAAACGATTGGTTTTTTCATCTAAATGCATGTAAACCAAATAACGCTTTCCAACTTCCATTGGGCGAGCTTGTTCTTTAAACGGAACAAATAAATCTTTCTCTAATCCCCAATCTAAAAAGGCACCAAACTGATTCATGTAATTTACTTTTAAATGAGCAAATTCATTCAGTTTAATATACGGTTTCAGTGTAGTTGCTACAGGGCGTTCTTCATGGTCAAGATATATAAAAACCGTTAAATCATCGCCAATAGAAAATTCTTGTGGAACATATTTATTGGGCAACAAAACATCATCTTCTTGTGTTTCTTCACTTCCTAAAAATAAACCAACTTTAGTATCTCGTAAAATTCGTAAGGTATTGTAATCGCCAATATGTATCATGTAATATAAAAATAGTACACAAAGGTAATCATTTTTAGATTTAGAAATATCCTTATCTAATTACTATATATAACATTTTGAATTTATTGATAAAACTAAAAGGATGATAAAAACATATTTTTTAGAACAAAATAGTACCTTTGCAAAAAAGTTAATATTATGTCAAACATCTATATTGGATATCATTTCGAAATCAGCCCTTTAGAATTAGGAAGTGAAATTTTAATCGCCGAATTAGGTGAAAAAGCTTTTGAAAGTTTTATTGAAACCGAAACCGGAATTTCTGCCTTTGTACAAAAAGATTTGTGGAGCGAAACTATTTTAGAAGATATTTACATTTTAACGAATTCAGAATTTACAATCAAATATACTTTCGAAGAAATTGAGCAAGTAAATTGGAATGAAGAATGGGAAAAAAACTTTGAAGCTATTGATGTAGATGGAAAGTGCCATGTGAGAGCTCCTTTTCATGAAAAAACTAATGCCGAATATGATATTGTAATCGAGCCTAAAATGAGTTTTGGGACGGGTCATCATGAAACGACACACATGATGATTCAACACATTCTTGAAACGGATTGTACCAATAAAAAAACCCTAGACATGGGATGCGGCACAGCTATTTTGGCAATTTTAGCCGAAATGAAAGGTGCTCAGCCAATCGATGCTATTGATATCGACAATTGGTGTTACTTAAATTCTATCGAAAATGCTGAACGCAATAACTGCAAGCATATTTCGGTATATGAAGGTGATGCCGATTTTTTATTTGGAAAAAGATATGACATTATCATTGCTAATATCAACCGAAACATTTTATTGAACGATATGCAAACCTATGTTGATTGTTTAAACGGAAACGGTCTATTATTTTTAAGTGGTTTTTATACCGAAGATATTCCTGTAATTTCAGAAAGTTGTGTATCAAAAGGGCTGACTTATGAAAAACAATTTGAACGAAATAATTGGGTTGCTTTAAAATTTACTAAATAGAATTTTGAGATTTACTTATTAAATTTTATTTTTGTTATATGAATTCCAATCTAAAAATGAGCACCATAGAAAAAGTACAAGAAGACGTTTTAGTAGAAGAGGCAGTTGGTAGTAACAATGAAATTGTATTGCACAATGACGATGTAAATACCTTTGATCATGTTATTGAAACCTTAATACGTGTTTGTAAACACGATGCACTTCAAGCAGAACAATGTGCTTTACTCGTTCATTATAAAGGAAAATGTACCGTAAAAACCGGAACCATTGAAGAATTAAAACCGCAATGTTCGGCACTTCTAGACGCCGGATTGAGTGCAGAAATTATATAAAAAAGTCCCGATGAATCGGGACTTTTTTATTAACTCATTTTTCCAATAGCACAGCTTACATAAGATTTAGCTTTTGAACCAAAACTATTGGCTTCACCATCTTCGGGATAACCTAAGGAATGTAATTTATCTTTTACTTCGGCTAAATTACCTTCTGTTTCGTAATGAAAAGTAACTGAACTTTCTTCGACATTTACTGTTACATTACTAATATTTTCAATTGCACTAATATTTTTAGTGATGGTATTTGCACAACCCCCACATTTTAAATTTTGGATATATATCTTAGTTTCCATAGTATTTGATTTAAATTCCACTCAAAGTTACAAAATATAAAACCATTAAAAGGGTAAACATAATTACTTTAACGAAACTTTAATGAGGCAGATAATCTAGTAACAAACCGTAAATATAAGTGCCGAGTAAAGCTCCAATAAACACTACAGCAACAGCATAAGTTCCAGTACCTAATAGTATAAAAATAGGCCCCGGACAACTGCCTACAAGCGCCCAACCTAAACCAAAAAGTGTTCCGCCAATAATATAACGCCAAAAACCTCGCTCTTTTTCAATAATAGCAATAGGAAACCCGTTAAAATCTTTTAGTTTTTTCTTTTTAATAAGTTGGATTCCAATAATTCCGGTAAACAGCGCTGTTCCAATTATTCCATACATATGAAAGGATTGAAAATGAAACATCTCATATATTCGATACCAAGAAACTGCTTCAGCTTTGGTTAAAACAATTCCAAAAAAAACGCCTATTAAAAAAAATCTTGCTAACTTCATGCTTATGCTGTTTTAAAAATTATTGGTAATAAAAAATGCGCCATAAGTATTCCTCCAATGAAAAACCCAATTACTGCAACTAATGAAGGTAATTGTAAATTACTCAATCCTGAAATAGCATGTCCAGAAGTACAACCACCAGCATAGCGTGTTCCAAAACCTATAAGCAAACCACCAATCATTAATATTGTAAAACCTTTAGGTGATTGTAATGTTTCCATACTGAATAGCGCATCAGGAAGTAATTTTCCATTCGGCGCATCAATACCTAGCAATTGTAATTGAGTGATTGTATCTGGATTTAAATTAACACCACTTCCATTAGATAAAAAATGATACGCAATAAATCCGCCAACAAGCGCTCCCAAAACAACTGCTAAACTCCATTTTTGTTCTCTCCAATCCATTTTAAAAAAATCACTAAACTTTCCGGCACCTGCCATTGAACAAAGAGTTCGTAAATTAGATGACATTCCAAACGATTTTCCAAAATAAATTAAAATAAGCATGGTCATCCCGATTAAAAAACCAGAAACAGACCAATGCCAAGTACCATAAATAATTTCCATTTTTTTTGCAAATTTGTACAAAAATAGAAATTAAGATTGGTTTATAAGTTACTAATGTTACAAAATTGCCTAATTTTGAACTATTAAATTTTACAATCAATGAAAAAGTTTTCGATCGAAATTAAATGGGGAATCATTGCTATTATTATTTTTTTAGCATGGATGACTTTAGAAAAAGAATTAGGATTTCATGATGAAAAAATAAAATGGCAACCACTATTCAACTTGTTGTATATTTTTCCAACTTTTTTAGTCTATTATCTAGCACTTCGAGAGAAAAAAGTAAAATATTATCAGCAAAATATGAATTGGAAACAAGGATTAATTTCTGCAATTATTATATCCTTTATTATTGTGCTTTTTAGTCCGATTACCCAATTTATAACCCACGAATTTATAAGTCCAGACTTTCTTGACAATACAATAAACTACACCGTAAGTAGAAAAAAATTTACATTATCAGCAGCAAAAGAATACACAACCTTAACCAGTTCTATTTGGAAAAATATTTCGGATGGATTATCGTTTGGAGTAGTAATTGGCGCGATTGTTGCTTACCTTTTAAAAACAAATACAGCATCAACTTCAAAAATAATCTAAGATGAAATATTTAGCATTTATAGGAACTGCCCTATTATTCACCAGTTGTATAAGTACAAAATCTACAATAAAAAACATAGACAACACCGCCATACGACCGTCTTATGCAAATGAAATGTATCTCATTACAGAATATGCAGAAGATTCAAACTATGGATTTGATGCAGATTATCCTATTAATATTGGTTTTATTCACGATAAACAAGAAGAAATAAACGTTTATTACTTTTTTAATGGTTTAGAAGGACCAAATGGTGAGAAAATAAATTTCAAGAAAATAGACACATGCTGCCCTTTTCCTACAAAAAACACCACGATGGGAGCTGGTACATTAAGTATTTATGAAGTTTCATTAGAAGGAACTACTAAAAAATTCACAATCTATATCAACACCTTTGAGAAAGGAAAATTGATTTGTCCAAAAGGATTGAAAATCAAAAAAAAATCAACGTTAGAATAAGAAATTCTTTTTTATAGCCTGTAACATAAGTAACCTTTTAAATGACTATTTAGAAGGTTTTTCTTTTTATATTTGCAACTTCAAAATCAACACAAATGAATTTACAAAACATACCGCAAATTAAACATACTGAAAGTGGTAATTTTTTCCTACTGGCTGGCCCTTGTGCTATTGAAGGAGAAGAAATGGCTTTACGAATTGCTAAAAAGCTCGTTTCGGTAACTGATAAACTACAAATTCCTTTCGTTTTTAAAGGTTCATTCAAAAAAGCAAATCGTTCAAGAATAGATAGTTTTTCAGGGATTGGAGATGAAAAAGCATTGAAAATATTACAAAAAGTATCGAAAGAATTTGGAGTTCCTACCGTAACCGATATTCACACAAATGAAGATGCTGTAATGGCTGCTGAATATGTTGATATTTTGCAAATTCCAGCATTTCTAGTACGTCAAACCGACTTAGTTGTTGCTGCTGCAAAAACAGGAAAAACGGTTAATTTGAAGAAAGGACAATTCATGAGTCCTGAAAGTATGAAGCACGCAGTTCAAAAAGTGTTAGATTGCAACAATGAAAACATCATGGTTACTGATAGAGGAACTATGTTTGGATATCAAGATATGATTGTTGATTTTAGAGGAATTCCTACCATGCAACAATTTGCTTCAACAGTTTTAGATGTAACTCACTCTTTACAACAACCAAATCAAATGACTGGTGTAACGGGTGGTCGTCCAGACATGATTGAAACCATTGCAAAAGCAGGAATCGCTGTTGGTGTTGATGGTATTTTCATAGAAACACACTTTGACCCAGCAAATGCAAAAAGTGATGGCGCCAATATGCTTCATTTAGATTATTTCGAAGGACTAATGACTAAATTAGTAGCTATTCGAAAAACTGTAAATCAATTTTAATTTTTTATAACTTTAAATGAAACATCCATTTTTAATTACTTTACTAACTATTTGTGTGTTTTCACAGTATACTTTTTCGCAAGAAACAGTAGAAAATCCTGAAAAATACACCAGTAAAAACAAAGGTAAATTTTATATTTTTTGGGGAGGAAATCGTGAATCATATTCTAAATCAGATATTCGATTTAAAGGAGCTGATTATGATTTTACGATTTATGATGTAGGGGCTCATGATGTACCAAAAGGATATCATGTTGATTATTTAAATCCAGCAAAAATGACCATTCCTCAAACCAATTTAAGAATTGGATATTTTATCAATGATCATTACAACATATCTATCGGTTTTGACCATATGAAATATGTAATGTATAATGATAGAACCGTAAATTATTCGGGTTATTATCCAAATGCGGGAACTTATAATGAGAATCCTACAGCTAATGAATTGACGCTTCACGAAGATTTTTTAACCTTTGAACACACCGATGGTTTAAATTATGTAAATACCGAATTTTGTAGAGTTGACGACATTTCAAATCTTTTCAAAATATCAAATACTGATAAATTTCAAATAAATATTACAGAAGGTGTTGGTGCTGGTTTATTATACCCAAAAACAAATACACAACTTTTAGGAAAAGATCGATACGATCAATTTCATATTGCTGGTTATGGCGTTTCGGCAAAGGCAGGGTTGAATTTTACCTTTTTCAAACATTTCTTCATTCAAACCGAAATTAAAGGGGGCTATATCGAAATGAATAATATTAGAACTACCAGTAATACTGCAGATAAAGCAGAACAACATTTTTGGTTTTTACAACGAATCATCAGTGTGGGTGGTATTTTTAGAATCTAACTAAAAAAAGTTATGCAATGCAATAAAAAACTCCGTCAGAAATTAATATCTGACGGAGTTTTTTACTTTGTAATTTTAGCTTTATACGTTGTCTTTTTAATGACTTCCTTCTACTTCAATAGCATCAACATCGATGTTTTGTTTTTTTAACAAACCTTTTACCAAAATAGCGAAAAGTGTTAAATAAGCAAAACAAACAACAGCAATAATATAAGACTGATGAATTCCAATAATATCGGATAATTTACCTTGAATTGGTGGAATAATTCCTCCTCCTAAAATCATCATCACTAAGAATGCTGAACCTTGAGAAGTATATTTTCCTAAACCAATAATTGACAAACTAAAAATTGATGGCCACATAATACTACAAGCTAATCCACCGGCTAAAAAGGCATAAATAGCAACTGTTCCAGTACTAAATAAACCAATCAACATAGCAATAACTCCAAACGTTCCAAAGATGGTAAGTGTTCTTGCTGGTTTATCTTTACTCAAAAAGAACGCTATAATTTGAACGATTACACAAACAATATAATAATATAAAGGTTTCATATCTTTTCCTGAAAGAATATTTACACCTAATATAATTCCAAAAGCAACCAATGGAACTATAATTAAAGCAAT
>NZ_JBIIWV010000140.1:0-5329 GCF_044338735.1 Flavobacterium sp.
CCAGGTCACTACTTAACACATATTTCTTGAAGCACCGACTTGGTAGCTCAGCTGGTAGAGCACATCACTTTTAATGATGGGGTCCTGGGTTCGAATCCCAGCCAGGTCACAAAAGTAAAGACGTTGCGATGCAACGTCTTTACTTTTTTAGGCCATGTGGAGAAACGGTAGACTCGCCATCTTGAGGGGGTGGTGCTCGAAAGGGCGTGAGGGTTCAAATCCCTCCATGGTCACTTTGCTAACTTTATTACTACTAACACGCTTTATTTATTGATTTTTAAATAATAACTTTTATTTGTTTATTTTTTTATTACATTTGTTAGACAAAATAAATGATCATGACTAATGTAAAGAATGTATTTAGTATAAAAGATTTAGAGAATCTATCTGGCATTAAAGCGCATACCATCCGAATTTGGGAAAAAAGATATAATGTATTGGAACCGATGCGTTCTGAAACTAATATTCGTTTTTATGACATTAAAAGTTTGCAAAAACTTTTAAGTATCGTATTACTTCATAATTATGGTTACAAAATATCAAAAATATCTTCGCTATCTCATGAAGATTTCAATAAACTAGCAAATGAAATTATTTCAGAAAAAAGCGCTAAAAATCATGCTATAAGTACTTTTAAATTAGCCATGATGAACTTTGATCAAACGTTATTTTTTAATACCTACAATAAATTATTGAGCGAAAAAACATTTAAAGAAGTCTTTTATTCGGTTTTCATTCCATTGATGCAAGAATTAGGTTTTTTATGGCAAACCGATACGATAAGTCCTGCTCATGAACATTTTATAACCTATCTCATCAAACAAAAACTGTTAATTAACACCGAAAAAGTACAAACCTTAACCCCAACAAATGAAGATAAAGTTTTTGTATTATTTTTACCATCAAATGAAATTCATGAATTAGGCATTATGTACTTAAATTATGAAATATTATTAAATGGTTATCAAACAATATACCTAGGGGAAAGTATTCCAATAGACAGTTTGTTAGATCTAAAAAGAGCTTTCGAAAAAATAACTTTTGTAGGCTATTTTACCGTTGAGCCAAATAAAGAAATAATAGAGGATTATATTGATGAAATGCACGAAAAATTAATAAAAGATTCTGATAACGAAATCTTGCTATTGGGCAGAATGACTGCCGAAATTAAAGATAAAAATAAATACAAAAACATTCATATTTATAACAGTATTGAAGAACTAACTTCTTCTTACCTGTAATAATTTGATTTGTTTAATTCTTTTATTACTTTTGTTAAACAAAATTATTCAAAGTGCGAAAAAAAATTGCAATTATTGGTTCCGGATTCTCTTCATTAGCAGCTGCTTGTTACTTAGCTAAAGCTGGAAACGAAGTAACTATCTACGAAAAAAATGAAACAATCGGTGGGAGAGCTCGTCAATTAAAAAAAGAAGGATTTACCTTTGATATAGGACCTACATGGTATTGGATGCCCGATGTATTCGAACGTTTTTTTTCAGATTTTAATAAAAAACCATCGGATTATTATGAGTTAATAAAATTATCTCCCGCTTATCAAGTATATTTTGACAAATTAGATTTTGTAACTATAGCAGACAATCTCCCCGAAATTGTTTCCACTTTTGAATCCATAGAAAAAGGCAGTGGAAAAAAATTGGAACAATTTATGGCAGAAGCGCAAAGCAACTATAACATTGCTATAAAAGATTTAGTTTATAGACCCGGAGAATCTCCGCTTGAGTTAGTAACACTTGAAACTGCTAAAAAAGTCAATCAATTTTTTAGCACGATATCTAAAGATGTTAGAAAACGATTTAAAAATACAAAACTTGTTCAGATATTAGAATTTCCGGTTTTATTTCTTGGTGCTAAACCAAGTGACACACCATCTTTCTATAGTTTCATGAATTTTGCAGATTTTGGATTAGGTACTTTTCATCCAAAAAATGGAATGTATTCGGTTATTTTAGCCATGGCAGCGCTTGCAAAAGAACTTGGAGTGACTATCCATACCAATGCAAATATTGACAAAATCAATGTTGTAAATGGAATTACAACCGGACTATCCGTAAATCATGAAAATTGTAGTGCTGATGTAGTAGTTAGTGGTGCAGATTATCACCATTCGGAAACCTTATTAGACAAGCAATATCGTCAATATTCAGAAAAATATTGGAGTAAAAAAACCTTTGCTCCTTCATCACTTCTATTTTATGTAGGATTTGATAAAAAAATTGAGAATGTAGAGCATCATTCATTGTTTTTTGACGTCGATTTTGATGTACATGCTAAAGCAATTTATGACAATCCAAAATGGCCTAAAGAACCATTGTTTTATGCTAGTTTTCCTTCAAAAACAGACGAAAATTCAGCACCAGAAGGAAAAGAAGCCGGAATTTTTTTAATTCCTATTGCACCTGGTTTAGAAGACACAACTGAATTAAGAGAATTGTATTTTGAAAAAATAATTACCCGTTTTGAACTGCTAACGAATCAAAATATAAAAAATAATATTATCTTTAAGGAATCTTTTTGTGTGAATGATTTTGTTAAAGATTATAATTCATATAAAGGAAATGCATATGGAATGGCAAATACGCTGTTACAAACTGCTTTTTTGAGACCTAAGTTGAAAAGTAAAAAAGTAAGTAATTTATATTTTACAGGACAACTAACGGTTCCAGGACCTGGAGTACCTCCTGCTTTAATTTCAGGTAAATTAGTTTCTGATTTAATAGAAAAGTATCAATAGTATGAAATCAAATTTTGACAATGTATCCTTTGATTGTAGTGCAAAAGTTACGAAGGCCTATAGTACTTCTTTCTCTTCTGCGGTAAAGATGTTAGCACCTAGCATCCGTCAGGATATATATAACATTTATGGATTTGTTCGATTTGCTGATGAAATAGTAGATAGCTTTCACGATTATGACAAAGAGATATTATTTGCACAATTCGAAAATGATTTAGCATTGGCTTTATCACAAAAAATTAGTTTAAATCCAATTTTGAATTCGTTTCAACATACCGTTCATAATTACAATATTCCAAATGAGCTTATTGAAGCATTTATGAAAAGTATGAAGTTAGATTTGCATAAAACAAAATATAACACAGTTGAAGAATACAACGAATATATTTATGGTTCTGCCGATGTGGTAGGCTTAATGTGTTTGAAAGTTTTTGTAAACGGAAATGATAAAAAATTTATTGAACTAAAAGACTCAGCTATGCGTTTAGGATCAGCTTTTCAAAAAGTAAATTTTTTGAGAGATTTAAAAGCTGATTTTGAAGATTTAAGCAGAACCTATTTTCCTAATACCGATTTGAATCAATTAGATGAACAATCTAAACAAGAAATTATTGCTGATATTGAAAGTGATTTTGAAGCTGCATTTGAAGGAATAAAAAACCTACCATTAGAAGCTAAATTTGGTGTTTACACTGCATATCGTTATTATAGAAAATTATTAATAAAGCTTCAAAAAACTCCTTCTTTAGAGATAAAAAACACACGCATACGAGTTTCAGATTATCAAAAAGTAGAATTGTTAGCAAGATGTTATGTTAAATATAGATTAAATATTATTTAATAAAAGTTTGCGGCTCAATATTTTGTAATGCTGAAATTGTTTCAGCAGCTTTATACAAAATTAATAATTGAAATTTATTACATTATGTGGTTACATATATTGGTGTTTTTTACAACATTTTTCATCATGGAATTCATGGCATGGTTTAGTCACAAATACATTATGCATGGTTTTTTATGGGTATTACACGCAGATCATCATAAAAAAGATCATGATTCTTGGTTTGAACGAAACGATGCTTTTTTTATTTTTTATGCTGTGGTGAGCGTCAGCTGTTTTTTACTTTGGGACTATGGAATTTTTGAATTGGGCTTAGCAATTGGATTAGGAATATTATCCTATGGAATTGCTTATTTCTTTGTACATGATATTTTTATTCACCAACGTTTTAAATTATTCAGAAACGCAGACAATCGTTATGCTAGAGCGGTGAGAAGAGCTCATAAAATGCACCACAAACACATTGGAAAATTACATGGAGAATGTTTTGGAATGTTAATAGTTCCTTTAAAATATTACAAAAGCTAAAAAAATCCGGCAACTGCCGGATTTTTTTTATTTTAGTAATTGCTCTAATGGTTTGAGTTGTTCTAAATCAACATTTGATTTTTGAAGTAGCGTAAGCATATTCATGATATGAATTGGATTCATATCATTGCCTAAAACACGAACCACCGCAAATCCGTTTTCTTTTTTTCCAGCTAGAACTACAAATTCTTCAATGTGTTCGTCATCATTACCTACAAAATAGATTGCTGCACCATCACTTCCTGATCCTGCTTTCATTAATTGCTGATAGCTTTCGTCTTTCAAAATAGCTTTCACTTCTTTGATTTCTTTATCATATCCAGCAATATCGGTAGAATCAGCTCTAAAAGCCAAAATATTCATTTTTTTGAACGAACTAAGAGCAGCTTTCTCTTCACTAGTTAATTTAATTTTATCGGTATTAATAAAACTTGGTGCTAAATCAACAGATACAAATTCAGACGACTCAGTTTTTTCAACAAAATACTTTTGAAGGCTTGGTTTGTCTTCACAACTGCAAAGAATCAGCATACTTGAAACAAGAAACAATAACTTTTTCATAGATTTACTTTTTAGCTGCTCTTTTTAAATCATCTCCCCCAGGCAAACTCATTTTCTCGGTTAACATAGAAATTTCGTCTAAACTAAAACTTCCGGTTAACGATAAAACAATGGTATTAGCATCTTTCATGTTTGCACCTTCAATAAACATCAAAAGCTCTTTTACTATTTTTTCGTTAGCGCCAGATTTTACATAAATTT
This sequence comes from Flavobacterium sp., assembly GCF_044338735.1. GTDB lineage: Bacteria > Bacteroidota > Bacteroidia > Flavobacteriales > Flavobacteriaceae > Flavobacterium. The sequence goes on from NZ_JBIIWV010000140.1 coordinate 4,887, forward strand.
TTACGTTTTTACCTTCGTTGTTAACGCGCATTAACTCTTCTAATGGATTTGATTTTAAATAACTATTCACCGATGATTTCATGTCTGCTCCAACCTTTGAATTACTTGTGGTAAATACCTTTAAATTTTCTAATTTCTTTAATAAATTTAAATACTGCTGGGTATCTTTATCATTAGTATTTACTTTAACTTTACTCATCATTTCAAACATCTTTTTGTTTACTACAACAGATGTTACACCTTCTTTATCTTCAAATTTATCAAAAGCACCTTGAGCAAAAGAAACTAATGAGGCCATTAAAAAGGCAATAATTATAACTACATTTTTCATAATTCTACTATTTAAAAATTGATTTTTTTGTTTTTTCGTATTCATTTAAATGGGAAACACTTTGCATGCCAACATTTACTTGTTCAGCAACCATTAACAATGCTATTTGAGT
>NZ_JBIIWV010000029.1:0-17599 GCF_044338735.1 Flavobacterium sp.
CTGGAAAATATTTAAAATTCATTCCATAAACACCTACAATAAATGTTAGCGGTAAAAAAAACATCGAAACAACAGTCAACGTTTTCATTACTTCATTCATTTTATGATTTTGTGCCGAAAAAAAGTAATTTGATGCACTATCAAGGGTACTCAAATCGGATTCAATTTGTTCTAATAACTCTAAACACTTTTGATGCAGTCTAGAGAAAAAAGAATAATTTTCTTGTTCTATCGAATTAAATACATTGTCATCTTTAATAGTTTTAATGGAATACAATGAGTCACGAAGCGGAATAATGGATCGCTTCAAAAAGTTTAAATTATCGCGATGTTTTTCTATATGCTCTAATGTTTCTGGTTTTGTATTTATTTTAATTAAATTAATTAGGTTATCTATTTTATCTTCCTCACTTTCAAGGGTAATATAGAAATTTTCAATTATGGCATCGAGTAACAAATACAGTAAAAAATCAGCTTTTTTAGATCTTACGATACCCGAATTGGCACGAATTCGTTCCCTAATATGCAAAAAGAAATCACTTCTTTTTTCTTGAAATGAAAGTAAAACATGGTCTTTTAAAATGAAACTAATTTGCTCAATACTTATATTATCAGAAGATTTCATGGGTAACAGTGATTTTACATTGAAAAATAAAACATCACTATACTCCTCTAATTTTGTTCGTTTAGTAGTATTTAAAATATCACCAATTATAAAATTATCAGCTCCAAATTTTGTTCCTATAGATTGAATAATATCCGTATCATTCAAACCGTGTACATTTAACCAATTGACTTTATTAAAATCTAAATGGTCATTTATTTCTTTATCCGTAATTTGATGAAACTCAGTAATATCATCAACATTATAAACAAACAATTGTAATTCAGTAACAGTATCACTATGTATCCCTGTATATTCTAATACCGCAGGTTGTACTTTTCGTCCTTTTTTGTATTTAATTTTTCTCAAAACAAATAAATTTTGACATAAAGATAGGAGTTTTTAAAAATGAGAAGTATTTTTACTCAAATTTATTTTAATGAAAACATTATTCATCAATATAAAAGAACTTTTACAAGTTAGAGAACAGTTTATTGATAAAGTAGCTGGTGCTGATATGTCGGTTTTACCAAAAATCGAAAATGCATATCTTTTAATAGAAAACAATATCATTAGCGATTTTGGTCCTATGGAAAATTGTCCAACGCTACCAGAAGCAGATCGCATTGATGCAACAGGACGCATTGTTCTACCAACCTGGGTAGACAGTCACACCCACATTGTTTATGCTGGCAATAGAATTCAGGAATTTGTAGATCGAATCAACGGACTTTCATATGAAGAAATTGCCAATCGTGGCGGCGGAATTTTAAATTCAGCTAAAAAGCTAAACGAAACTTCAGAAGACGAAATTTACGAACAATCAAAACTTCGGTTAGAAGAAATCATGCAACAAGGAACGGGTGCTGTTGAAATAAAATCGGGATATGGATTATCGGTAGATGGTGAAATCAAAATGCTTCGCGTAATTAAACGTTTAAAAGAAAATTATCCAATTGCCATTAAAGCAACTTTTTTAGGTGCCCATGCTTTTCCAATTGAGTATAAAGAAAATCATGATGGTTATATCGATTTAATTATCAATGAAATGTTACCAAAAATTGCTAATGAAAATTTAGCCGATTACATCGATGCTTTCTTAGAAACAGGTTATTTTTCGGTAGCAGAAACCATAAAAATAATGGAAGCCGGAAAAAAATATGGCTTGTCTGCAAAGATTCATGTCAACCAATTTACTGCTATTAATGGTATTAAAGCCTGTGTAGAAAATGGCGCTCTATCGGTAGATCATCTGGAACTTGTAACCGATGAGGATTTAAGGGCTTTACACAACAGTAAAACTATGCCGGTTGCACTTCCAAGTTGTTCCTATTTTATAATTATTCCATATACTCCAGCACGAAAAATAATTGATGCAGGATTACCATTAGCCCTAGCATCAGATTATAACCCAGGCACAACACCTTCCGGAAATATGAATTTTGTGGTGGCTACAGCTTGCATTAAAATGAAAATGACGCCAGAGGAAGCAATCAATGCAGCTACAATAAATGGAGCTTATGCAATGGGAATTTCTGCAACTCATGGCAGTATAACTAAAGGGAAAAGAGCAAATATAATTCTCACAAAACCAATCAATAGTTTTTATGAATTACCCTATGCTTTTGGAACAAATCTAATTGAACGAGTAATGATTGAAGGACAATTTATTTAATTATGATAAAAACAATTATCCTTGTAGGATTAGGCGGCGCAATTGGCAGCATATTACGCTATTTATCGGGTTGGTTCGCTTCAAAATATTTTCAAGGCTCCTTCCCTATTAGCACTTTAGTAATTAATATTTTAGGGAGTTTACTTATTGGTGTTTTTATTGGTGTGTTAGCTAAATTTTATCCCGAAAATCATCCATTAAAATTTCTTTTAATAATTGGTTTTTGTGGAGGTTTTACTACTTTTTCAAGCTTTGCAGTTGAAAACTATAATTTGTTTCAAAACCAGCAACAATTTTCTGCCTATATTTATATTATTACTTCGGTAATTCTAACAATCTCTGCGGTAGGAATTGGAAACTATTTGACCAAATTTTTATAAAAAAAATCCTGAAGTAAATTACCTCAGGATTTTTAATTTTTATAATATAAGAATTGTATTAACGTAATGTAAAACTTGTTTTTGAAACTAATTCCGAATTTTTATCAAAAACATTTACAAAATAAGTTCCAGCTGCAAAATCTTTTCCTGTTACTTCTTCATCAACTTGAACTGTTTTATTTTCATATTTTACCGTTGAAATAAAGCTATAAGTCAACGTTTTATCTCCAGCAGGAATTGTTTTCTTTTCACCCAAGATATTGTTTTTACTGTCTATAATTTGAACATAATATTCTCTGCTACCTGTTTTTGCAATTTGATTTTCTGCAATTAAAAAACTTACTTTCAATTTATCAGCACGGCCTGCTTTGTCTGTTTCAATTTGTTTTCCCGAACTTTTTTGTTTTACAGCAAATACTTTCAAATTTAAAACGGCAAGCTTAGAACCTTTATCAACAGTTTTTGTCAATCCTTCATTTTGAACTAACAAGGTATCGTTAAATTTCTTAGCATCATCTAAAACTACTTTGGTGCTATCTAAACTAGAAGTCAAAGTAACATTCTGTTCTTTTAAAAGTTTATTTTCAGCTACTAAATTATCCATTTCGCCTTTTAATTTTAAATAAGCTCCTTTATATTTAGCCATCGCAGCTGCATCTCCTCTTGATTTTTCAACTTGTTCTAAAAGCGCCACCATTTTAGCTTGTTCTGCCTGAATTTCATCTTTAAGTGCTGTGTTATCAGCAATCATAAGATCATATTCTGCAATTTTAGCTTTTAATTCTTCTGCTAATGTATCTTTTTCAGAAGTCAATTCCGTTACCTCTTTTTTGGAATCTGAAGTAATTTTATAAATGTAGCCGATACTTGCTAATAGTAATAATGCTAAAACAACTACCGCTGCTTTTAAGCCTGAATTATTTGAATTACTTTCCATAATTTATGTAGGTTAAAAATTAGATGTTCAAATTTACAATTAAAAAAAGAAAATAATAAAAATATAACGATTTTTATTTTAAAATAGTACATTTGGATTGCCAATTTTTAACATTTTTATGGAAAACATATCGATACTTACTCCTTTTGAGTTAGCTAAAATTACAAATCACAGAAGTGGTGAAATTAAATTTGGTGAAAAAATACATACCCTTCCAAAAGACACCAAGGATTATGAATATATAGCAACATGCGAAGCTAGATTTGTATTAATTGGTCTCCCAGAAGATATTGGTGTTAAAGCAAATTTAGGGAGAACAGGAGCTGCTTCTGCTTATCAAAGTGCTTTGAATAACTTAGTCAATATTCAGCATAATAAATATTGTAAAGGAAGTGATTTATTAGTTCTAGGACATTTGAATTTTGATCAAGAACAAGCTATCGCACAATCTTTAGATCCTAAAAATAAGGAAGACCGCAAACAACTTTTTGAACTAGTTGAAAAAATAGACAAAGAAGTATCACACGTTATTCATCAAATCTGTAAAGCAGGAAAATTTCCAATTATAATAGGCGGCGGTCATAACAACGCTTACGGTAACATTAAAGGACTTGCCTTAGCTAAAGGTAAATCTGTTAATGCAATAAACTTTGACGCCCATACCGATTTTAGAATATTAGAAGGAAGACATTCTGGAAATGGATTTAGCTATGCTTTTGAAGATGGCTTTTTGAAAAAGTATTTTGTATTTGGATTGCATGAAAATTTTGTTTCTAAAAGTGTTTTCAATACATTGAAAGAACTAACAACCAGAGTTAAATTTGTTACTTACGAAGAACTGGAAGTCAAAAGAGAAAAAATATTTGAAACAGAACTTGAAGAAGCGCTTGAATTCATAAAGAATGAACCTTTTGGCGTTGAATTAGATTTAGATGCGATACCTGGTATTCCTAGTAGTGCTATGACTTTAAGCGGATTAAGTGTAGACAAAGCACGTCATTACATTTACTTTATGGGCAAACATGCCAATGCTTCTTATTTGCATATTTGTGAAGGCGCTCCAGAATTAGATGATTCAAAAAACAATCATTTAACCGGTAAACTAATTGCCGCACTGATTACCGATTTCATGAAAGCAAAAGCGTTATAACGTTTCAAAAATCAAGTTAAATAAAATAACACTACCTTTGTATACTATTGCTACGATGCATTAGTACTAATTATTTTATATGACATTTAACGATTTAAAACTATACAACAATATTCAACAAGCTTTGGAAGAGGAAGGGTATTCCAATCCAACGCCTATTCAAGAACAAGCAATCCCGGAAATTTTATTGGGACAAGACTTAGTGGCTTGTGCACAAACTGGTACGGGTAAAACCGGAGCGTTTGCTATTCCTATATTAAACTTAATTCATCGAATTGTAGGTTCGGCGAAGAAAGCAAAACACATTAGAACCCTAGTAGTAACGCCTACCCGTGAATTAGCAATTCAAATAGACGAAAGCTTCAAAACCTACGGGAAATATACAAATGTAAAATCGTTAGTTATTTTTGGTGGAGTGAATCAAGTTCCTCAAGTTAACGAACTTAAAATGGGTATTGATGTTTTAATTGCGACACCTGGAAGACTTTTAGACTTACATAAACAAGGTTATATTGATTTAGACCACCTACATCATTTAGTGTTAGATGAAGCAGATCAAATGCTAGACATGGGGTTTATTAACGATGTGAAGAAAATCATCAAATTAACGCCTGATAACAGACAAACCTTATTGTTTTCGGCAACCATGCCCTTAGCAATTAGAGAACTAGCTGATACTTTTTTAACCAAACCAAAATACATCTCAGTAACTCCTGTTTCAAGTACAGCTGAAAACGTAACTCAAAAAGTGTATTTCGTTAATAAAGACGACAAAAGATTGCTTTTAAAACAATTGATCATCGAAGAAAGTTTGAGTAATGCTTTGGTATTTACAAGAACCAAACACGGTGCTGATAATATTGTGAAAGTATTAAAGAAAGCAAGTATAAAAGCTGAAGCTATTCATGGAGATAAATCGCAAAATGCACGCCAACGTGTTTTAGAGCAATTCAAAAATAAGGAAATTGATATTTTAGTAGCCACCGATATTGCTGCTCGTGGAATCGATATTGAGCAACTTCCTTTTGTAATTAATTTTGATATTCCAAATATTTCAGAAACTTATGTTCACCGTATTGGTCGAACCGGTAGAGCTGGAAATTCGGGCTTAGCGATTTCTTTTTGTGGAAAGGACGAAAAACCGTTTTGGCAAGACATCGAAAAATTAATTCGAATGAAAGTTAAAGTGGTTACTGATCATCAGTATACATGGAAAGATGAAGAAGTAAATCCAGATGCTAAACCAGATTTAAGAAATAAAGACAAAAATAAAATCAATCCGAATTCAAATTCTAGAAAATCGGAAGCCTCTAAGAAAAACAAAAAACGCTGGTATTAACCAGCGTTTTTTTTATCTATTATCGAATCAATTTCTTGTATTTAATTCGAGTTGGCATAACATCTTTACCTAATCGTTTGCGTTTGTTTTCTTCGTATTCCGAGAAACTTCCTTCAAAACAATACACTTGAGATTCGCCTTCAAAAGCTAAAATATGAGTACAAACTCTATCTAAAAACCATCTGTCGTGAGAAATAATAACGGCACAACCTGCAAAGTTTTCTATACCTTCTTCTAAGGCACGAAGCGTGTTTACATCTAAATCATTTGTTGGCTCATCTAAAAGCAATACGTTTCCTTCTTCTTTTAACGTCATGGCTAAATGCAGACGATTTCGTTCTCCACCAGACAATGTAGCCACTTTTTTGTTTTGATCACTTCCACCAAAATTAAAACGAGATAAATATGCTCTTGAATTCACTTGACGTCCACCCATCATAATTAATTCTTGTCCGTCACAAAAGTTTTCCCAAAGTGTTTTATTCACATCAATATTGGAGTGCGATTGATCCACATAAGCAATTTTTACCGTTTCTCCGATAGCAAAAGTTCCAGCATCTGCCTTTTGTTCGCCCATAATCATTTTGAAAATGGTAGATTTCCCAGCACCATTCGGACCGATAATTCCAACAATTCCCGCTTGTGGCAATACAAAATTTAAATCGTCGTATAATAATTTATCACCAAATGCTTTCGCAACATTTTTAGCTTCAATTACATTAGTTCCTAAACGAGGTCCATTAGGAATATAAATTTCTAATTTCTCGTCTAATTCTTTTTGATCTTCGTTTAATAATTTATCGTAGTTCTGTAAACGTGCTTTCTGCTTGGTCTGACGACCTTTTGCTCCTTGACGTACCCAATCTAATTCACGCTCTAAATTTTTTCTTCTTTTAGAAACCACTTTTTCTTCTAATGCCATTCTGTTAGATTTTTGCTCTAACCAAGACGAGTAATTTCCTTTCCACGGAATACCTTCTCCTCTATCAAGTTCTAAAATCCAACCAGCAACATTATCTAGGAAATATCTGTCGTGCGTAACGGCAATTACCGTTCCTGAATATTGTGCTAAATGTTGTTCTAACCAAAGTACCGATTCGGCATCCAAGTGGTTGGTTGGCTCATCTAATAATAATACATCAGGTTGTTGTAAAAGTAAACGACATAAAGCCACACGACGTTTTTCTCCACCAGACAATATATTTATTGGTGTTTCAGGATCTGGAGTACGAAGCGCATCCATTGCAATTTCTAATTTAGTATCAATTTCCCAAGCCCCACAAGCATCTATTTTATCTTGTAATTCTGCTTGACGATCCATAAGCTTTTCCATTTTTTCAGGATTCTCATAGACTTCAGGCAAACCAAAATCGTCATTAATTTTATTAAATTCTGCTAATAATTCAAACGTTTCAGCAGCACCTTCACGAACGATATCAATAACCGTTTTTGTTTCGTCTAAAAGTGGCTCTTGCTCTAAATATCCAACAGTATAACCGGGTTGAAAAACTACATCGCCTTGATAATTTTTATCAACTCCTGCAATAATTCGTAACAAGGAGGATTTACCAGAACCATTAAGTCCCAAAATACCAATTTTAGCTCCGTAAAAGAAACTCAAATAAATATTTTTTAATACTGGTTTATCTGCACCTGGGTAACTTTTACTCAATTTTTGCATTGAGAAGATTACTTTCTTATCGTCTGACATAAAATATATGTTTGATTTATGATTATTAAAACTTTGTACTTTTTACTTTTTAAACCCTTCCTTTCAGAGCATTAAATACCCAAGCTATTGCGAAGAAACCAACACCCACGGCTGAGAATCCCCAACCTGCTACATCGGCATATCTGTATATTCCTAGGCAAATTAAGATGATGCCCATTAAAATCATAATGAAAGTTGCCCAAGCTAAAACTGTATTTTTATTCATTCCCATAATTCATTTTATTTACTAAAGATTCGAAAAAATTAGGTTTGCGAAGTTACGAATTTTAAATTTTTTATACTCCAGAAAATTAATTAAAAATTGTAATTAATAATTCTTTTAATAAATCATGTTGAGAAGTAGAAGCTGCTCCAACGCCTTTACTCTTAACATCTATGGTTCGAAGTGCTGAGACAATTGTGCTCACTTTTTTCATAGGATAATTTCTAAAAGCAACTTCATAATCTTTAACAAAATAAGGATTTACCTTCAATACTTTAGCCGCATTCATTTGGGATTTATCCTTTAATCCTTGATATTGCAACAATTGGGAAAAGAAACCGAAAACTAAACCTGTTGTTACAACCAGGGGATTATCTTTTGGATTTTGAGCAAAATAATGAATTATCTGATACGCTTTCACTTGATTTTTCTCACCGATAGCTTTTCGCAACTCAAAATTATTAAAGTCTTTACTAAAACCAATATTTTCTTCGATATCGTTAGGAGTGAACGTGTGACCTTTTGGTAAAATAATTTTAAGTTTTTCTAGTTCATTATTGATTTTTGATAAATCGGTACCTAAAAATTCGACCAACATGGCTACTGCTTTAGGCTCAATTGAATAACCTTGTCCAGACAAAACACGCTTGATCCAATCACCTACTTGATTTTCATAAAGCTTTTTGCTTTCATAAACCACTCCTACTTTATCTAATAATTTAGTAATCTTTTTACGCTTATCTAAGGTTTTGTATTTATAAGCAAAAACAAGGACTGTTGTAGGTTGTGGATTATCAGCATAAGCTTCTAATTTATCAATGGTTCTTGATAATTCTTGAGCTTCTCTAACTACAACAACTTGTCGATCGGCCATCATTGGAAACCGTTTTGCAGTACCTATAACTTCTTCAATGGTAACATCTCGACCGTATAATATGGATTGATTAAAATCGCGCTCGTGTTCTTGAAGTATATTTTGTTCAATAAACTCGGTCAATTTATCAATATAATAAGGTTCTTCTCCCATTAAAAAATAAATGGGTTTGATTAAACCTGCTTTAATATCTTTCGTAATTTGAATTACTTCTTCCATATTATAGTATTCAGTGGTCAGTAGCAGTTGGCAGTTAGTATAAAATAACTATTTTTGTCTCATGAAAAAGTTGAACTTTCCAGTTTATTCCTTTCGGTTCAAAAATAGTGAAAATAAAACAGCTATCTTTGATGAAATCAGAAAAAAATTTATTCTGCTTACACCAGAAGAATGGGTTCGTCAGCATACGGTTCAGTTTTTATTACAAGATAAAAAATTTCCAAAATCATATATTAATGTTGAAAAATTAATTAAAATTAATGATTTAAGTAAACGATATGATGTAGTTGTATTTCATCCTAATGGAGATATTTTTTTACTCATTGAATGCAAAGCACCAGAAGTTCCGATTTCCCAAAACACATTTGATCAAATTGCACGTTATAATTTAGTTTTGAAAGCAAAATATTTAATGGTAACCAATGGACTAAATCATTATTTTTGCCAAATGGATTTTGAGAATGAAAAGTACATTTTCCTGAAAGAACTTCCAAAATATAAATGATGGGTGCTGGAAGATGGATGATGGAAGACTTTTTTTGAAATCAAAACAACTTGAAACCTGAAACAAAAAAACACTTGAAAAAAATAGCAGTAGTCATATTAAATTGGAACGGAGCAAAATTGTTAGAACAGTTTTTGCCTTCGGTACTTGCTTTTTCCGATGAAGCAACTATTTATGTGGCTGATAATGCTTCAACTGACGATTCAATTGAAGTAATTAAAAGTCAATTTCCTTCTGTAAAAATTATTCAAAATACTGGAAACTTTGGTTATGCAAAAGGATATAATGATGCGTTACAAGAGGTAGAAGAAGAATTTTATGCACTAGTAAATTCAGATATTGAAGTAACTGAAAATTGGCTTACTTCTGTTTTAAATCTATTCGAAAGCCAACCCAAAACTGCTATCATTCAACCTAAATTATTGGATTATAAAAAGAAAACGCATTTTGAATATGCCGGAGCGGCTGGCGGTTTTATTGATAAATTTGGTTATCCGTTTTGTAGAGGTCGAATATTTGAAACGCTTGAAGAAGACCAAAATCAGTATGATGATGAACTTGAAATATTTTGGGCGACAGGAGCCTGTTTTTTCATTCGGAAAGATGTATTTCGTGAATTAAATGGTTTTGATGCCGATTTTTTTGCACATCAAGAAGAAATAGATTTGTGTTGGAGAGCATTTAACCTCGGATACCAAACAAAATATACTTCAAAATCGGTAGTTTATCATGTTGGAGGCGCTACGCTAAACGAGGGCAACCCAATGAAAACCTACTTGAATTTTAGAAACTCATTATTAATGCTAACTAAGAATCTTCCGAAAAACCAACTACTACCGATACTTTTTATTCGATTATTCTTAGACGGATTAGCAGGTATTCAATATATTTTTAAAGGAAAATTCATGCATTGTTTGGCAATTTTACATGCTCATTTTGCTTTTTATAAGTGCTTTAGACAATTTTATTACAAACGAATGGCAATTCAAAAACCAAATTATTATAAAATAACAAGCATTATTGTATCCTATTTTTTTAAAAATGGCAAGGTGTTTGCTAAATTGTTTTAACAATAGTTTATGCTTAAAATTTTTATTTACTTAAACTTCTTTATAACTTTGTAAAAATAATCAATCTCATGAAAAAAGTATTGTTAATCATCACTTTAGTTTCTATCTCTTTAACCTCGTGCGTTTCTAAAAAGAAATTTGCGTTATTAGAAACTAAAAACAAAGAAATTCAAGAATTGTTAAACACCGCTACTATCAAGTTAAATGTATGTTTATCTGAAAAAGAAGCGTTAACAGGTCAAGTGAATTACTTAAAACAAAACAACACCGAATTAATCAGTAGTTCAAAAGAATTAACAGTTTTAACTGCAAAAAATTCGCAAAACTTAGAAAAATCTCTTGAAAGTTTAAAAGAAAAAGATTTAAAAATCTATCGCTTACAAGATGCGTTAACTAAAAAAGACAGTGTAACATTAGCTTTAGTTACCAGTTTAAAACGCGAAGTGGGAATCGACGATCCAGACATCAACATCAATGTTGAAAAAGGAGTGGTAATGATTTCTATTGCGGATAATTTATTATTCAAATCGGGAAGTTATGAAGTGAGCGACAGAGCTAAAGAAGTATTAGCTAAAGTAGCAAAAGTTGTCAACAGCAAGCCAGATTTTGAATGTATGGTAGAAAGTCACACAGATAATCTTCCTTTTAAAAATGCAGTATTGTTAGACAACTGGGATTTATCGGTAAAACGTGCAACTTCTATTGTAAGAGTACTTCAAATAGATTTAGGTGTTAATCCAAAACAATTAATTCCTGCTGGTAGAAGTTCTTACATTCCTCTTGTGGCAAATGATACACCTGCAAACAGAGCTAAAAACAGAAGAACACGCATTATCATCATGCCAAAAATTGACCAATTTTATGACATGATAGAAAAAGAAATGAAAAATTTCGAAAAGAAATAACATTTAGAAATATAAAAAAACGCTTTCAATTGAAAGCGTTTTTTTTATTTATAATATATCTAAACTTCCCTTGCCTTCTCGAATTACTTCTGGTTCATGTCCTGTTAAATCAATAATCGTAGAGGCCACATTATCTCCATAACCGCCATCAATAACTACATCTACTTTATTGTTCCATTTCTCAAAAATCAATTCAGGATCAGTAGAATATTCAATAACATCATCTTCATCATGTATAGAAGTAGATACTATTGGATTTCCTAGTAGTTCAACGATTTGCAAGGCAATATTATTAGCAGGAACACGAATACCTACTGTTTGCTTCTTTCTAAATTCTTTAGGTAAATCATTATTTCCTGGCAAAATGAATGTATAAGGTCCTGGTAAGGCACGTTTTAATATTTTAAAAGTAGCAGTGTCAATTTGCTTTACATAATCGGAAAGATGACTCAAACCAGAACACACAAAAGAAAAATTGGCTTTTTCTAACTTTACACCTTTAATTTTAGCTAATTTTTCCAACGCACGAGAATTGGTAATATCACAGCCTAATCCATAAACGGTATCGGTAGGATAAATAACTAAACCACCATTTCTCAAAACATCAACTACCTTTTTAATAGCCGCTTCGCTGGGTTTATCTTCGTATATTTTTATGAATTCTGCCATATTTGTTTGCTTTATGCTTAAAGCGTTACCCTATCACTTCCAACTTTGCAAAACGCAACAACAACTTCTTCAAGCCACCCACATCGAAACGAATTTCCGCTTTTTTATCGGCGCCAATGCCTTCCATACTTAAAATTTGTCCTTTTCCAAAACGCTCATGCAGCACGATATTTCCAACCGCTAAATTTGTATCAATTGTATTTGAGTTTCCTGAATTATTCGAAACGGGTTTTAATCGTCTAATATTCGGAATATTGATTCCCCCTTCAGGGGTTAGCGGACTCTTTGGTGGTGTTCCAGCAGTAGGTTTTGCTAATCGTAATTTAGTTTTATCAATATCCCCAAAAACATCAATATTCATAACGGGTTTATAACGATAACCTGAATCTACAGGATTCAAATATTCTAAATATTCATCGTTGATTTCTTCAATAAAACGCGAAGGTTCGCTATCGACTAATTTCCCCCATCTATAACGCGATTGCGCATAGGTCAAATAGGCTTGATGTTCTGCACGAGTTAAAGCTACGTAGAATAAACGACGTTCCTCTTCTAATTCGCTTCGGGTATTCAAACTCATCGCACTAGGAAATAAATCTTCTTCTAATCCTACAATAAACACATGCGGAAATTCTAGTCCTTTCGCTAAGTGAATGGTCATCAATGCCACTCGATCGTCATCGCCTGTATCTTTGTCCAAGTCGGTTGCCAAAGCTACATCTTCTAAAAACTCGTCTAAAGCACCTCTGGCACCATCGATTTCTTTTTGTCCTTCGGTGAAATCTTTAATACCGTTAAGTAACTCTTCTATGTTTTCAATTTTAGCAATGCCTTCAGGCGTGCCGTCTTTTTTCAATTCTTGAACCAATCCGGTTTTCTTAGTAACATGATCGGTTAAGAAAAACGCATCCTGATTTTCATTAATGATTTGAAAACTTTTAATCATCGTAACAAAATCAGAGATTTTATTTTTCGTACCCGAGTTCAGCTTCAAATCAATTTTATCAATGTGTTCCATTACTTCAAAAATAGAACGCTTGTAATGATTGGCTGCAACTGTTAATTTTTCAACGGTAGTGTCACCTATTCCACGAGCAGGATAATTAATCACACGCACTAACGCTTCTTCGTCTTTCGGATTAATTACCAAACGTAAGTAGGCCAAAACATCTTTAATTTCCTTTCGTTGATAAAACGACAAACCACCATAAATTCGGTACGGTATATCGCGTTTACGCAAGGCATCTTCCATGGCACGAGATTGCGCATTGGTACGATACAAAATAGCAAATTGGCCATTAAGCATTTGATTTTGCATCTTTTGCTCAAAAATAGTAGCGGCTACAAAACGACCTTCTTCACCATCAGTTAAACTTCGGTGGACTTTAATTTTTGGCCCATCAGCATTCGAAGTCCAAACAATTTTATCCAACTTAGTTTTATTCTTATCAATAACGTTATTGGCTGCTTCTACAATATTTTTTGACGAACGATAATTTTGCTCCAAACGATACAATTTCACATTTTCGTAATCCTTTTGAAAATTTAAAATATTGTTGATGTTAGCACCACGAAAGGCATAAATACTCTGCGCATCGTCACCTACCACACAAATGTTTTGAAATCTGTCCGATAATGCACGAACAATCAAATATTGTGAATGGTTGGTATCTTGGTACTCATCAACTAATATATAGCGAAAACGGTCTTGGTATTTCGCTAAAACATCAGGATACAAATTTAATAATTCGTTGGTTTTCAATAATAAATCATCAAAATCCATGGCGCCCGATTTAAAACAACGCTCCACATAATTCTGATAAATTTCGCCCATACGCGGTTTTTTACTCATCGCATCGGCTTCTTGCAATTCGGGATTATTGAAATAAGCTTTAACCGTAATCAACGAATTTTTATAAGAAGAAATCCGACCTAAAATTTGTTTGGGTTTGTATATGTCTTTGTCGAGTTGCATCTCTTTGATGATAGCGCCTAGTAATCGCACAGAATCTTGAGTGTCATAAATCGTAAAGTTTGAAGGGTACCCTAATTTGTCGGCTTCACTTCGTAAAATTTTTGCAAAAACCGAGTGAAAAGTTCCCATCCAAAGGTTCTTAGCTTCGTTTGTTCCCACAATATCAGCAATACGTTTTTTCATTTCACGCGCCGCTTTGTTGGTAAAGGTTAAGGCCAAAATATTAAAAGCATCGACACCCAGACTCATTAAATTAGCAATACGAACGGTTAACACACGTGTTTTACCAGAACCCGCTCCCGCAATAACAATCATGGGGCCTTCTTTTTGTAAAACAGGTGCTTGTTGCGCTTCGTTTAATTGGCTAATATACCGTTGCATTTCTTTCATAGTCAATAAGTGCTTTAATCTAATTTACAAAAATACATTATGAAAGGGGTTAATACAAAAGAAGTTATTAACCATTAGAACAAGAATACAAACAACGCGAGTTCAAATTTGATAATTAAATTTTTTAATCTTAATTTGCACTGAAATTAAACCAACTCTAAAATGACGATCGAAGATAAATTACTAGAAATAGCAGCTTATACCCTACCCGCTTTAATTACCGGCGGAGTGGCTTTTGTAATGATGCAAAAATTCTATAACAGTGAAGAAAGCAAACGCAAGTTTGAATTGCTAAGAGAAAATCAAAAACAAGCGCTACCCATTCGGTTACAAGCCTATGAGCGAATGGTATTATTGTTAGAACGCATTAATCCAACTCATTTATTATTGCGTGTGGCGCCTACAGGAAAAAGCAAAGACGATTATGCTACTTTATTAACGCATCAGATTCAAACCGAATTTGAACATAATTTATCGCAACAAATTTACCTTACTGCTGAAACGTGGCATATTATCTTAAAAGCGAAAAACAGTACCATACAAATGATCAGAAAACAAGCACTTAGAGAAGAAGTGGCCGATGCGGATAAAATGAGAGAAGCCATCATGCTTGAATTAACCGAAGTTGAAGCTCCAAGTTCTATTGCAATCAGTTATTTGAAAGAAGAATTGAAAAGGGTTTTTTAGAAATTTGTGTTTTATTACTTTACTCTTTTAAAAACTTCATATACAAAGCAGCCGTTTTTTCATCAACAGTCCTAACAAAAATTTCTACTTGATTTCTAAAGTCTGGCTGTTTTAACAAGGTTCTTATTTTCTCTCTTGCAAATTTTGTAAACTGCCATTTGTGATGATTCGTTGCTAAAAATAAAGCTTCTATAACCTTCGGATTGACATAATTAACATCTAATAAGATTTCTAAAGCATTTTGACGAATAGAACTTTCGTAATCTGTTGATGCATATTTTAGTAATTCTTCTAGGAGTTGTTTTTGTTCATTTTCAGAATTTTGACCATTTACAAGTTTTAATTTCAACCAAGTTAATTTTAAACTTTTATCATTATTGCCCTCAATCCCTTTCATTTGTTCTAAATAGTATTCAACGTTTTCTGGAAAACTTTGGCACAAATTAATTAATGCAATTTCTTTGGTTTCATAAGAATCATCGTGCAACAATGTTTCATAGTGTATTTTAAAAGCTTCTGGTATCATAGGTAATGATGCTGCTACTGCTTTTCTTACGAAAAGATTATTGGTTGCTAAAGCGGTTTCCAAAATCACTTTACGTTCCTCAAAAGGCAAACTTTGGGTCTGGAAAACCACATATTGCTTAATCGGATAATAGGCATCAGATTGCATTATTGCTACTAATTCAAACAAAGACTTCTTACTTTTTCGGAGCGTTGAAAAATATTGAATAAAGTTATTTTTATTCAAGTACTTTTGAGCCAAAGCTCGATCAAATCCTGCCGTTTCTAACCAAACCTTTTTGAAATTCTCCACGTCATAACCTGAAACCTCTTTTACAATTTGCAAGAAATCATCCGTATTGACGTTTTTATATTGGTATTTTTTTAAATACTTTTTAACGGCTTTTTGAAAGTTTTTCGCTCCAATATCTTCTCGTAAAACATGCAATGCCCAAGCACCTTTTTTGTAAAACGATAATGAACTCGCTTTTTCATTCATTACAGGAATAGTATCAGTTTTAGCGGCTAACTGTAATTGTTCGGCATAATCGTTTAATGCTTCATAAAAATAATCATCGCCAAACAAATGACGTTCAGCTAATAGAGCATAATACGTTGCAAATCCTTCTTGTAACCAATGATGGGTTCCCGATTGTGCCGTTATGAAATTACCAAACCATTGATGGGCCAACTCATGTGCGTTGACATTGACATAATTCCGATCATTAAAACCTATGGAATCCACTACAAAATCTTGCGAGAAAATAGTCGAAGTCGTATTTTCCATACCCGCATATAAAAAATCGCGAACCGGAACCTGACGGTAAATGCCCCAAGGATACTTCACGCCTATTTCTTGTTCCAAATAATCAAAAAGTGCTGCTGAATAGCGAAACGTAGGTTCAAATTTAGACACATCATTTTTGTCTAAATAGAATTCTAAAGACGTTCCAGATTTGCTTTTGGCTTCTAGCTTTACAAAATTTCCAAACGCCAGCATTACTAAATAAGACGACATCGGTTTTTGCATTTGATAATTTCTGGTAATATCGTTTACGCCTCTACTCCAACTTATAGTGTTTTTCTCAAAATTCAATTTACCATTAGATAATGCAATAGGATCAAATTGAAATTTATCCATATTTACATAATATTTAATAGTTATCCTGAAAACTACTTTCTCATTCACATCATCAAAACTTGGCAACCAATGACTGGTGTATTTTCCTTGTCCCTGTGTCCAAATTTGTAAGTTTTCATCTTGACCTGTAAAATAAAGCGTTTGTTTTGGTTTTGCAAAATAGCTAAAAGTCACTTTATTTTTCCCTTTTTTAAAACCTTCAAACAGATCCAATGTTTTTCCAGAATTATTAAATTTCACCAATTCATTATTAATCATCACATTAGAAAACTCCATGTTTTTCGCATCGATTTTAATGGTATCTATAATTTTAGTAACTTTAAATTCGTAAGTTATAGTTCCTGAAATAGATTTGTCAGACGCATTAGGAAATAATAAAGCATCACATTTAATAAAATCAACTTTATCTATTTGTTGGGCAAATGATAGTTTAATAAAAAACAAAGCCAAAAGTATACGAAACATCTTCGAGGTTTTTAATATTGTACGAATATAAACATTTTCATTTTTTTGTGTTTCTAAATTAACAAATTATCTAGTATCTTCGCTTTTGGTTTTAGAACACAGATGACACAGATTTATCGGATTCACACAGATTTGCTATGTTAACTCTGAAAAGTGAAACGGTCTAAATATACAGT